>CAZNOJ010000216.1:0-1516 GCA_964574665.1 uncultured Gemmatimonadaceae bacterium | reverse complement strand
TGGGCGGGCCGTCCGGTCGATGCCGGCGCCGTCCATCTCCGGCCGTTGCCTCGGGCCGTGCTCCGGGGGGCGGCCCGTGATGGTCCGCCCGCCCCTCCGGCGTTGTCAGTGGGCCAGCGTGATGTGGCGCAGGAGGGTGCTCATGGCGGTGTCGAAGTCCGCCTCGCAGGTCTCGCCGCCCTCGGCGATGCAGGTGCGCAGCTGCTCGGTGATGAGCAGGAGGCCCACCTGGTCGATCGCCGCCTTCGCGGCCGCCAGCTGGGTGAGGACGCCGCGGCACTCCGCGCCCTCGTCGAGCATGCGCTGGACCCCGCGCAGCTGTCCCTCGGCGCGCTTCAAACGCGTGATGAGCTGCTCGCGGCTGGGTGCGGCCTGAGTGCCCATCAGTGGTGACCGCCGCATCCACAGCCGCCGCCGCACCCGCCGCCGGCCCGTGCCGGCGAGGGTGACGGGGCCACGCGCGGCGGCGCCTTGCGCGGCCGCGACGTCACGAACTGCGTGACCTGCTGCTCCGCGCGCGATCCGCACTCAGGGCACGCGTGGTCCTCGGCGCGCAGGAAGCCCTGGCGGAACACCTCGAAGTCCGCGCCGCAGCCCGGGCATGAGAGGTCGTAGGTCGGCATCAGGAGAGGCCGAGCTTGTCTTCCAGCATGGCGCGGGGCATGAGGCCGAGTGCCTGCTTGGTGAGGTTGCCGTTCTCGAAACGGGCGATGAACGGGATCGACATGACCCCGTAGCGCTGCGCCGTCACCCTGTTCGCGTCCGTGTCGAGCTTGCCGACGACCACGTCCTCGTGTGCGTCCGCGATCTCCTGGATGATCGGGGCGATCGCACGGCACGGGCCGCACCACTCCGCCCAGAAGTCGATGATGACGGGCTTGTCGTTCTCGAGGACGAGACCCTGGAAGTTGTCGTCGGTGATTTCGATGACGTCGGCCACGTGTGGTCCTTTCGCTGTCGTGTGGGGGATTAGCCTGCGGTGCCCGCGGTCGCCGGAGCGGTGATCTCGAGCCAGCGCTCCGCGTCGATGGCGGCCATGCAGCCGCTGCCGGCGGCGGTGATCGCCTGGCGGTATTCGCGGTCCTTCACATCGCCGGCGACGAAGACCCCCTCCACGCTGGTGGAGGTGCCGTCACCGATGATGTAGCCCTCGTCATCGAGGTCGATCTGGCCCTCGAAGATCGATGTGTTGGGGGTGTGCCCGATGGCGACGAACACGGCGGCCAGATCGAGCGTGCTCTCCTCGCCGGTGACCGTGTCCGTGAGGCGGACACCCTCCACCGCGACGTCTCCGAGGATCTCGCCGACGGCCGCGTTCCAGCGCACGTCGATGTTCTCGGCGGCCAGGACGCGGTCGGCCATGATCTTGGATGCGCGGAGGGCGTCGCGGCGGTGGATCAGGGTGACCTTCGAGGCGATGCGCGACAGGTAGAGCGCCTCCTCCGCGGCCGAGTCACCGCCGCCCACGATCGCCACGTGCCGGTCCTTGAAGAAGAAGCCGTCGCACGTCGCGCAT
>CAZNOJ010000215.1:0-1516 GCA_964574665.1 uncultured Gemmatimonadaceae bacterium | reverse complement strand
CCATCGCCCGCGGTGCGCCGTCGGCCGGATGCCACCAGATCACCACGCCCGGTGAGAGCGCCTCGGCCAGGTGCACCGCGCCGCCCCAGGCCCGATCGCCGAGGGTCTTCACGATGACGTGACGCCCCCCCTCCGCATCGAGCCGGAGGACCACCTGGTCCGTGTCGGCGGGCAGGCGCTCCACGGCACGGCGCACCATCGCCAGCAATGCGTCGAGGGGTGGTGCGGCGAGCAGGCAGCGCTCCACCGCGAACACCTGACCCGCGGCGCCGAGGCGGTGGTAGCCGAGGACACCACTGCGGTAGGTGAGGGTGATCTTGTTCCGGTAGCCGAACTGGCTGGTTGCCGCGGTGAGCGGCGGGTCCGGGACGTCGAGCTTGCCGATCCGGCGGAGGGCGTCGCCCACGATCCTGCGCCGCGCCTCCTCCTGCGCCTCGGCGGTGAGGTGCTGCAACTGACACCCTCCGCACTGATCCGCCAGGTAGTGCGGACACGGTGGCACGACGCGCCCCGGCGCGGCCTCGCGCAGCGTGGCCACCCGGGCCTCCGCATGGCGGCGGTGCAACCGGATGGCCGTCAATTCCACCAGGTCTCCCGGCGCGGTGCGCGGCACGAACACGGTGCGCCCATCGGGCAGCGACCCCACGCCGTTGCCCCCCGCGGCTATGGCTCGAATGGCAACCACCGCCCCGGGCGTCACCGCAGGCCGTCCAGCCGTGCCGCCCGGCGCCATGCCGTGGACTCGGCGGCGAGTTCCGCCTGGCCGCTGGGCAGCATCCGCCGCCCCTGGCGGCGCTCGTCCTCGAGCAGCGCGGCCACCACCGCGAGTCGCCTCACCGATTCGTCATCCGGCGTGGCGCTCGCGAGGTCGGCGCGGCGGTCCAGGAACTGGATGTCGATCCGGCCGGCGCGGAAGTCGGCGTCGGCGAACAGCGCGCGGTGGAACGGGATGTTGGTCGGCACCCCGACCACGACCAGCTCGTCGAGCGCGCGCTGCATCACCGTGATCGCCTCGTCGCGCGTGGCCGCGTGCACGATCAGCTTGGCCAGCATCGAGTCGTAGTGCAGCGTCACTTCGCTGCCGGTGGTGACACCGGCGTCCCAGCGGACACCGGGACCCGACGGCGGGTGGAGCCAGGTGATGGTGCCGGTGCCGGGCAGGAAGCCGTTGGCGGGATCCTCCGAGGTGATGCGGCACTCGATCGACCAGCCGCGCGGCACCAGGGTGCCCCGCGGCACCGTCATCGCGCGCCCGCCCGCGATCCGGAGCTGCTCGCGCACCAGGTCCACCCCGTGGACCAGCTCGGTGACCGGGTGCTCCACCTGGATGCGGGTGTTCATCTCGAGGAAGTAGAACGCCCCCGCATCGTCCAGCAGGAACTCGCAGGTTCCCGCACCCCGATAACCCACGGCCTCGGCCGCCGCGACGGCCGCGGCCCCCATCCGCTCGCGCAGTGCGCCGTCCACCGCCACCGACGGGGCCTCCTCGACCAGCTTCTGGTGTCGGCGCTGAATG
>CAZNOJ010000214.1:0-1548 GCA_964574665.1 uncultured Gemmatimonadaceae bacterium | reverse complement strand
AACACCGCGGGCGGGTCCATCAGCAAGCTCGTGGCGTCGTTTCCCGGCCTGCTGATCCAGGAGGTGGATGGCACCGACCCGCTCGCCTCGCTGGACGTGCTGCAGAAGGCGCATGACTACTGCCGGCAGCGCAAGGGGCCGGCGCTGGTGCACGCGAAGGTGATCCGGCCCTATTCGCACTCGCTGTCGGACGACGAGGTGCACTACCGCACCGTGGCGGAACGGGAGGCCGAGGCGGCCCGCGACCCGCTCACCACCTTCCCGGCCTGGCTGCTGGCCCAGGGCATTGCCACCGACGCCGAGCTGGAGCTGATCCGGCAGCAGGTGGAGGACGAGGTCAACGTGGCCACGGAGGTCGCGCTGGCCTCGCCGCAACCCGCGCTCGACACCGTGTACCAGTACGTGTGCTCCCCCGACGTGGACCCCACCGCGGAGCAGTTCGACACCGAGGACGACCCGCAGACCAGCGGCGAGCCCACCACGATGGTGGACCTGCTCAACGCCTGCATGCGCGACGAGATGCTGCGCGATCCCCGGATCGTGATGTTCGGCGAGGACGTGGCCGACTGCTCGCGGGAGGACGCGCTGGGCGAGGTGAAGGGGAAGGGCGGCGTGTTCAAGGTCACCTGGGGGCTGCAGAAGCAGTTCGGCAGCAACCGGGTCTACAACTCCCCGCTGGCCGAGGCCAACATCGTGGGCCGCGCGATCGGGCTGGCGACGCGCGGCTTCAAGCCGGTGGTCGAGATCCAGTTCTTCGACTACATCTGGCCGGCCTACATGCAGCTCCGCAACGAGCTGGCCATCATGCGCTGGCGCTCCAACAACGCCTTCGCGGCGCCGGTGGTGGTCCGGGTCACCTACGGCGGCTACCTCAAGGGCGGCGCCCCGTACCATTCCCAGACCGGGGCCGCGGTGTTCACCAGCGTTCCCGGCCTCCGGGTGGTCTGCCCCAGCACCGCCCTCGATGCCAATGGCCTGCTCCGCACCGCCATCCGCAGCGAGGATCCGGTGCTCTTCCTGGAGCACAAGCACCTCTACCGCCAGACCTACAACAAGGCCCCCAATCCCGGCCCCAACTTCATGATTCCCCTCGGCAAGGCCAAGGTGGTCCGCGAGGGGACCGACCTGACCGTGGTGACCTACGGGGCCGTCGTCCAGCGCACCCTGACCGCCGCCAAGAAGATGGAGGAGGAACACGGGGCCAGCGTCGAGGTGATCGACCTCCGATCCCTCAACCCGGTGGACTGGGAGACGGTGCTCGGCTCGGTCCGCAAGACCAGCCGGGTCATCGTGGCCTACGAGGACTCGCTGAGCTGGGGCTACGGGGCGGAGATTGCGGCACGGATCGCCGACCAGGCCTTTGCCTGGCTCGATGCCCCGGTGAGGCGGGTGGCCTCCACCGACACCTTCGTGGCCTACGCGCCCGAGCTCGAGGACGTGATCCTGCCGCAGGTGGAGGGGATCCAGGCCGCCATGGAGGAGATCCTCCGGTTCTGACCGGTGCGCAGCCGTCCGCTCCACCCGGGCGCCTCAGCCGCCGCCGAAGCG
>CAZNOJ010000213.1:0-1557 GCA_964574665.1 uncultured Gemmatimonadaceae bacterium | reverse complement strand
CCGATCGCGCCGATCTACTCCGACGTGGTGAAGCTGTTCAAGGCGAGCGGCACCACCAACTCGCCGACCCTGCTCGTGTCGTATGGCGGGCCGTTCGCGGAGAACTGGTTCTACGCCAAGGAGGAGGTGCACGGCAATCCGAAGATGCGGCGGTTCTCGCCGCACGGCTCGCTCGACGCCCGGTCGCTGCGGCGCGGCTCGGGCGGGGGCGGCAGCTACTCGCAGGCGGGCTGGGCCGTCGAGGAGGATCAGGTCTTCCCGCTGCACGCGCAGTTCGTGCGCAAGATGCTGGAGGACACCGCCCGCGTGGGGGTGGGCTCGCACGGGCAGCTGCAGGGACTGGGCTACCACTGGGAGCTGTGGGCCATGGGTTCCGGCGGGGCGCCACCGCACGACATCCTCCGCGCGGCCACGATCCTGGGCGCCGAGGCGATCGGGATGGGGAAGGACCTGGGCTCGCTCGAGGCCGGGAAGCTTGCCGACATCATCGTGTTCGACGGCAATCCGCTCACCGACCTGCGGCAGAGCGCGTCGCTGCGCTACGTGATGAAGAACGGCCGGCTGTACGACGCCAACACCCTCGACGAGCAGTGGCCCCGGCAGCGCCCGCTGCCGCGGCAGTACTGGCAGGGGAGCAGCGAGCCCACGGGCGTGGCGGCGGGAGTCAGGTAGAACGGAGGGCGGAGGACGGAGGGCAGAGGACGGGGGGGCGGAGGATGGAGAAGGCACTCTCCGTCCTCCGCCCTCTGTCCTCCGTCCTCATCTGAGGAACGCATTCACCAACCGCACGAACTCCGCCGGCTGCTCCACCTGCGGGAAATGACCGCTCCCGGCGATGATGTGGAGCGTGCTGTTCGGGAAGGCCGCCTTCCACTCGGGGGCCGACTCGGCTGGAATCGGGTCGTTGCTGCCGTGCAGGATCAGCACCGGCATGCCGAGCGCGTGAAAGTCCTCGCGCCAATCCCAGTCGCCCATGGGGCCGAGCACCGAGGCGCTCACGCGCCCGGCGTTGCGGATCGATTCGGGGGGATCACTGCAGACATCGCCCCGGAACCTGGCAAGCGCCGCGTCGTCGCGCGGATCGGCGAGGTAGCCGCGGATAAAGACGCCCCAGTACGCGCGACATGCCGCCTGAACGTCGGTGGCGTCGCGTCGGGCTGCCGCGAGCGCCGACACGCGCGCCGTCGTGGCGCTGTCCATCCACGCACGGAGGTTCTGCCCGAACTGCGTCATGTATGGGGTGCGCCGCGGTGGCATCGCGCCGACCAGGATCATGCGGTTCACGCGATCCGGGTGGGCCTTGGCGTAGAACGCGGCCAGCCCGGCGCCCCAGGAGTGGCCGAGCAGGGTGGCCTGCCGGAGGCCGAAGTGCTGCCGTACGGCGTCGAGGTCACGGACGTGATCGGCCAAGCGGAGCCGGATCGAGTCGGTGATCACGGTGGAGCGCCCCGAGCCGCGCTGGTCGTAGGCGATGACCACGTGATTCCGCCCAAGCCCCTCGAGGCCGGGGAGCAGGTAAGTGGACGAGAAGCCGGGCCCTCCGTGGAGGGCGATGAT
>CAZNOJ010000212.1:0-1573 GCA_964574665.1 uncultured Gemmatimonadaceae bacterium | reverse complement strand
GCGAATCGGTCTTCGTCGCGGTCAAGGCGAGACTGCAGCGCGTTCCCCGGGCCGCCAATGCCCTGACGAGGGCGATGATTCCCGCGACAATTCCACCGTGGCTCAGTCTCGATATCGATGACACGGGGCGGTGGTGGATCGGGAGGCCGGATCGTCAGGGGAGCCTCGCGTCGTGGGACATCGTCGAGGGCTCGCGCATCGTCGCGTCGATTCCGGCGCCTTCGCCGATCTCCACACAGATGAGCTTCGCCAGAGGGACGGTGGCACTCCTTCACGAGGACGACGACGGCCTGCCGTGGATCGGGGTGTACCGGGTCCGAATCGGAGGGGCACCCTGAGACTGCACCCGACTGAACCGCTGGGGCCGTGAAGCACTGCGACTTCAGGCTCATGACCCACTGGCCCCCCGACGCCTCAGCCCTCGAACGATCAAGCCACCACCCGTCCGAGGCCCCCACGCGGTCGACTCCATCGCCCAGGGGGGATCCGCGCCGATCTCGTGCCGGGATTCTGTGTCACCGGGTCCATGCCTGTCGGCTACCGTGTCATCCGGTGCCGAGGGGGTCGAGGTGCTCGATGCCGAGGGTGGCCGCGGCAGCGGCCAACGAGGCGTCGTGGGTCACCAGGGTCACGCCATAGCCGAGCATCGAGCAGGTGGCGAGGTGAAGGGCGTCGAGGGCCTTGAGGTGGGGTTCGAGCGCGGCGGCCACGTGGAGGACCCCGTCATCGAGCGAGACGAGGTTGGTGCGGTCGAGCACCAGCCGCGCCGTGCGCAGGTCGATCCGTTCCCGCCGGAGTGCGCGGGCGATCTCGAGTTCGAGCAGGGTGGAGGAGAGGAGCTGATCGCCGGCGATCTCGCGTTCGCGGAGCCAGGCGCCGGCACGGGGGTCGCCGAACGGCAGGATGGCGTGGAGCGCCACCGAGGTGTCCAGATACCACCGCATCAGCGGTCGCCGCGCACCCAGGCGTACATCGCATCGACGTCTGCCGGGGTACGGCCTCCGGCGTCGGGCTTCCGATCCGGCCAGGGCATCGGGTCGTGCTTTGCGGGGATGAGTCGCCCCTGGGCACGCAGTCGCTCCACGGGATCGGGAATCCCGTCCACCGCCTCGATCCGCCAGCGCGGTACGCCGCGCTCCGTGATCAGGATCGCCCCGCGCTCCCGCACGCGGTCGAGCACCTGGGCGGTCTGCTGGTTGAGTTCGCGCTTGGTGACCGTCTCGGGGTGGCTCATGACTCCAATGTACTACCAGTGTCAGACATTCGTCAAGTGGTGGGGTGCACCGTGGCCCGTCGCCTGCCTCCTGGTGATCGGACCGCCTGCCCTCGCCGCCCAGCGAACGATCCATGTGCCCGACGAGATCAGCTGCCCCACGTGCCGGATCGCCCTGGATCGCCGCGTGACGATTCAGCCACCTCCGGAAGGACTGCCGGGCTTCCCCGCAGACGTTGCCGTGGATCGAGGCGGTCACATCTACCTCGGCTTCGGTCGTCCTCCGGAACTGATGCGGTTCTCGTCGGCGGGTGTGTTCTCAGCGGGGTTGGTCACGGTCGGGTGAGGGACCCGGGGAAT
>CAZNOJ010000211.1:0-1579 GCA_964574665.1 uncultured Gemmatimonadaceae bacterium | reverse complement strand
CAGGACTCTCCTGATCCAGAGTCAGGCGTGTTGCCAGTTACACCAAGGGGCAGTGTGCCGGACCGGCGAAACTAGCCGGATCACCCCCCGGACGCAATCGGGACGCGCCGCGCTCAGGCCACCATCGAGGTGGAATCGGCCACGTCGGCGAGCGCGTCGGGCGCCTGGTGGATCCCGGCGAACCAGCCGGTGAGCGCCTCCGTGGCGACCGGACAGAGCTGCCCCGCCGCCACCAGTTCATCGAGGCGGGCCAGGGTGCCGGCCAGCGGCATCCCCTTGCGGTACGGCCGGTCCGACGAGAGCGCCTCGCAGACGTCGGCCACCGCCAGGATCCGCGCCGCCATGGACAGCTCGGTGCCACGGGTGCCGAGGTGGTAGCCGCTGCCGTCCATCCGCTCGTGGTGCGCCGCGGCCAGCGGGGCGAAGCGCTGGAAGCGCGTCACCCGGCTCAGGATGTCGTAGGTGTACCAGGTGTGCTTGCGCACCTCGTCCATCTCGCCGCGATCGAGCGCCGAGGGCTTGTCGAGGATCGCGTTGCTCACGCCCAGCTTGCCCACGTCGTGCAGCAGTGCCGCGCGGCGGATCGCCCGGATCTCCCGGCGCGACAGGCCCATCTCCTTGGCGGTCCGCTCGGCGAGGAAGGCCACGTTCTGCGAATGCCGCGCGGTGTAGGGGCTCTTGGCGTCAATCACCTTGGCGAACGCCTCGGCCACGGTGTCGAGCCGGAGTTCGTCGGCGTACATCACGCGCTCGGGCGGCTCCACGTCGCGGAGCGCCACCAGCGTGTCGGCGCCCCGGAGGCGGCCCCAGAACCCGGCGTCGAGCCGGAAGGCGTCGAGGCAGTCCACCACCACCGGGTCGAACCAGCGACCCCGCCGGGCGTGCGCCATGTCGTAGGCGGTCTGCACGTCGAAGGCGTCAACGAACACCTCCACGGTCTGCGCCAGCGAGGCAATCCGCGCCAGGATCGGGATCCCCGAGCCGCGCATCCCGAACGGCTGGCCGTTGCCGTCCCAGTGCTCGTCGAGGGCCCGGATCGCCTCGGCGGTGCCGCGCGGCAGCGACAGCATCCTGGCGATGTCGGCGCCCCGCTCGCAGCGGGTGGCCATCAGCTCGCGTGACGCCGCGCGCGCGCTCCGCGACAAGGTGACCGCGTGGATCGCGCGCGCCAGCCGCGACGAGCCGGGCCGCGAGTGCTTCATGGCGAACCGCGCCACGTCGCGGGAGTCGGTCCAGTCGATCAACTTGTGCGCCTGCTTGATCGCGCGGTCATCGCCGCCGAACATGTTGGCCAGCCGCGACGAGTTGCTGGAGCAACCCAGGTCCTTCAGCAACAGGGCAAAGAAGAGCGCGCTCTTCTGCTCGTCGGCCAGGCCGAGGTGCGACCCGATCCGCATCCCAATAAGGGTGCTGCGGACCGAGTGCCCCATCGGTTGTCCTTCGGTCAGGTCGAGCGCGTAGGAGAGGGCGCCCAGCACCTCGGTCAGCCGGATCCCGGCATAGCGGGAATCGGCCGGGGAGCCTCCGCCGGTGGTGGCGCCCGGCTGCCCCCCGCCCGCCCTCACATGGAGCGACGAGG
>CAZNOJ010000210.1:0-1671 GCA_964574665.1 uncultured Gemmatimonadaceae bacterium | reverse complement strand
CCCGGGCGCGATCTCCCCTGACCGGAGGCCCCCGCCATGTCCGCTGATCCGCACCGGATCTCCCTCCCCGACGCCCTGGCCCTCGTCCACCGCGCCCAAAAGACGCCTCCGACCTTGCCCAAGGGATGGAGCATCGACGGCGCCATCATCAAGGAGATCCTGGCCCAGCCCGGCGCCGTGCAGCTCCGTGCCTACCTCGGCGCCAAGGACAACGGCGAGGCCACGCTGGTCTTCCTGGCGGTGGACGCCGCCGGCAAGGACATGACCGGGGGGACGATCGCGGAGTATGCATGGCCCTGTCCGCCATTCTGCGACGACAGTAGCTCGTTCCACGCAACGCCGTGAGACTCGCGCCGTTAGATCTTCTGGGCATTGTGACTGTCCTGGTGTCCGTCGGCCCGGTGATTGCCGGTGGTGTCAAGATGCCGACTTTGCCGAAGGGGCTGCAGGTGTTCTGGGGTTGGATGCTCCTGACCTTCGGGTTGAACGTCATTGTACTGACGACGGCCTTCACTGGACACCAGACGCGACTGATCGTACAGTTTTCCTTTCCGGTGTTTGCGGCTGTTGGACTCTGTGCGATCGGGCTACTAGTTGAATCTCGTCTCCTGCGATGGTGGGTATGGACTTCCATTCCACTCTACGTTGCGTGGTGGGCTTGGCGCATCAGCAACGGAGATCATCTGCACGGGTTCGCAGTGTTTACCGGTCCGGTCTTGTGGTTCCTCCTCACCCTTGCAGCCGCAGTGCTGCTGGGTGACCGCATGCGTGCTCAGATGGCCAAGCCCCTCACCGACCCGCTGGTACTTCTCGGCCTAGGGATACTCATTTCCAACGCGCCCGGGGCCGCCATCGAGCCGGTGAGCCTCGACTTGTTTGAGTGGAACGCGACGCTTACTCGATCGCTCTGGGTTGGTCGGGCCGTCCTGATGATTATTGGATCAATTCTCTTCACCCTGGCCTTCCTGTGGACAACTCCCCCTCGCTCCTTGTCTGGGTCCTCATCGTCAGTGGCGCCACCACCGGCATCCTGATCGTGGTGGTGGCCGTCGTGTTCGGGTGGCACCAGCGGCGCCTCACGGCAGAGGCCGAGCGATGGGGCCAGCACCTGCTGGCGGCCCAGGACGAGGAGCGGCACCGCGTAGCCCGCGACCTGCACGACGACATGGTCCCCCGGATCCACGCCGCCCGCCTGGCGGTTGATCGCCACGCGGGCCCCGAGGCGTCGGAGATGCTGGGCGACATCGCCACCTCGATCCGCTCCATTGCGCGCGACCTCCACCCACCGGCCCTCGAAGTGCTCGACTTTACCGCCGCCCTCGACGACTTCATCACCCGGCATCGGGTGCCCAGTGGACCGGTTGTGACCTTCCACTCCGAGGCCGGGGTCTCCCTGCCGGCCCCCCTTGCGGTGTCGCTGTTCCGGGTGGCCCAGGAGTCCATCATGAACGCCATCAAGCACGCGGCCGCAGAACACATCGAAGTGGGCGTCGCCGCTGATCAGCGCTCGTTCACACTCAGCGTGCGCGATGACGGCTGCGGGATCCCGGCCGCGAAGCTCGCTGGCGGGTCGTTCGGCCTCCGCAGCATGCGGGAGCGGCTGAAGGCGGTGCAGGGCACCCTGGAGATCACCCCGGGGCCACAGGGCGGTACCCTGGTCGTGGCGCGGGT
>CAZNOJ010000209.1:0-1698 GCA_964574665.1 uncultured Gemmatimonadaceae bacterium | reverse complement strand
CCCAGCCAGCCGATCGCCGTGGCGAACGCGGCGGCCACCGCCCGCACGGCGAGGCCGACCTGGTCGGTGCCGGGGGCGTCGGAGATGAGCGGGGGAGGCGGGGGGTTCTGCATCAGGCCACGAGAACCGAGGACCGAGGACGGAGGGCGGAGGAAGCGATTTCTCCGCCCTCCGTCCTCCACCCTCCGTGCTCGGTCAGATGTGCACCGCCCGCCCCATCGAGTCGAGCGCGGCCTCGGCGATCGCCTCGGAGAGGGTGGGGTGCGCGTGGATGGCCAGGTCGACTTCCTCGACGGTGTATTCACTGGTCCGCGCCAGGATCAGCTCGTGGATCATCTCGGAGGCGTGGCCACTCACGATCGTGGCGCCGAGAATCTCGCCGTACTGCTTGCCACGGATGATCTTCACGAAGCCTTCCGTCTCGTTGCTCGCCCGGGCGCGGCCGTTGGCGGAGAACGGCATGCGGCCCACCTGGTACTCGAGCCCTGCGGCCTTGACCGCCTCCTCCGTGAGACCCACCGACGCCACCTCGGGATGGCAGTACGTCACGCTCGGCACGTTGGTGTAGTCGATCGGCCGGGGATGGTGCCCGGCGATCACCTCGGCCACGTGGATCCCCTCGCGGGTGCCCTTGTGCGCCAGCATCGGCGGGCCCGCCACGTCGCCGATGGCGTAGATCCCCGGCACCGAGGTCTGGAAGGTGGCGAGGTCGATCGCGATGAAGCCGCGGTCGGTGAGCTTGACGCCCACCTTCTCGAGCCCGAGTCCCTCGGTGTTCACGGCGCGGCCGGCGGCCATGAGCACCTGGTCGGCCACCACGGTCTCGGTCTTGCCGCCGACCTCGAGGGTGAGGGCCACCTCGGTGGCCTTCACGTCGGCCTTGACCACCTTGACCCCGGCCAGCACGGTGATGCCGCGCTTCTTGTACGCCTTGGCCACCACGTCGCTCGCCTCGGCGTCCTCGATCGGCAGGATCCGGGGGAGCGCCTCGATCAGCGTGACCTCGGAGCCGAACGCATTGAAGATGTCGGCAAACTCGGTGCCCACCGCCCCGGCGCCCACGATGGCCAGTCGCTTCGGCGCCCGCTCGAGGAAGAGCGCCTCGTCGGAGGTGATCACGGTGGTGCCGTTGATGCCGAGGCCCACCGGCGGGATCCCCTTGGTGCGGGATCCGGTGGCCAGCACGATCGCCTTGGTGGCGGTGAGGGTGTCGTCGCCCACCTTGACGGTCCGGGCCGAGGCCAGGGTGCCCGTCCCCTTGAACACCGTCACCTTGTTCTTCTTCATGAGGAATTCGGCGCCCTTGGAGTTCTGCTCCGCCACCTTGCGCGAGCGCTTCATCGCCACGCCGTAGTCGCCACTCACCTCGCCGGTGGTGATGCCGTTCTCCTGGGCCTGGCCCTTGATCGCCTTGAGCAGCGCGGCCGAGTGGAGCAGCGCCTTGGTGGGAATGCAGCCGATGTTGACGCAGACCCCGCCCAGCTTGTCCTTCTCGACCACCGCCGCGGTGAGCCCGAGCTGGCTGGCACGGATCGCGGCGGGATAGCCGGCGGGGCCGCCGCCGATGATGATGACGTCGAAGGTGTGATTTGCCACGAGTGCTCAGCTCCAGTTCAAGTCATTTCCTGGTCGCGAGTCGTGGGTCGTGGGTCGCGAGAGGACGGGTGCCCTGCCGTCTCGCGACCCGCAACCCGCGAC
>CAZNOJ010000208.1:0-1726 GCA_964574665.1 uncultured Gemmatimonadaceae bacterium | reverse complement strand
CGAGGCCGCGTGAAAAGTCTGCATACGACCTGTATCCTTGACGGGTAAGCTTACGGGGCTCCGCAGCAACACAACCACCCCCGCCCGCCGGCGCGTCCGCCGGCGAACGGGGGTGTCAGGTATCAGACTGGGGGCACGCGATTGCCCCCGTCACGCCGCCTCCCTCCTTGCCGCGTCGCCGCTTGCGGGCGACACCGGCGGCGTGGGGAACGGCGTCTCGGGCGTCACCGCACCCTCCAGCGGCTCCACCTCCGCACGCCGCCGCGGCACGATCACCAGCGCCACGTCGCGCGCCGCCTCCCACGCACCCAGCTTCTCGGCGTCATCGCGGAGACGCCCGCGATGCACCCCGTCGAGCAGCTCCACCAGCTCCACGCACTCGGCGCGCACCGTCTCCAGCTTGCGCCTGGCGCCGATGTGGGCCGCCTTGCCGGCGAACACCTCGCCCGACGCGGCATCGAGCACCACCATTGCGGCACCGAGCTGGTCGAGCAGGGTGGCACCGAGGCCCGCGGCCTCCAGCCGTTCGCGCACCGGGAGGGCGGCCTCCACCAGCGCCCGCGCCGCGGTCTCGTAACTCCGGTACGGGGAATGGATGGCGGGGAGTGTCCAGTCCCCCGCGAGCGGGGCCGGCCCGCCCTCCTCGGCCTGCGCGGTGCGCACCAGGTGCCGGAGCATCCGGTGGATCTCGCCCCGCGTGGCCTGACGGCGCTGCACCGCCACCTTCACGGCGGCACGGCCCCGCCGCTCCGGCAGCGCCAGCACGTCACCCCGCGCCAGCGCCTCCTGCAGCCGGTCGGCCAGGGCGGCCTGACCGGCGTCGTCCGGCGGATTGGCACGGGTGAACGCCAGCACCCGCTCCGCCATCGTGAGGGTCCTGCGAACCTTCGCCAACATGACACACCTCCTGAGCAAGGCACGACGCCGGGCCGCCGCACCGTTCGTTCACAGGGGAATGGATCAACCGGCAGCCCGGCACCGATCGGGACCCCCGGGACGCGTCCCGCGTGCCAGAGGATCGCCCCATCGTGCTCGGCGCACGGCGACCGGATGCCTACCGATGTGGTCGGGATTGGGGAAGTCGTTGCGGCGATTGTGGTAGCACACTGCGGCGCCGCGTGGCCCGGGAATTGGCTCCTGCGCGGAGGCGGACGGTTCCGACACGTCACCGCATGAGCTGGTAATGGACCGAGTGTCCATCGGAGTGGACACTGGTGCCTACGTCTTGATGCCGGAACGGGCCGTGACGAAGCCGGTCAGCATGTGCAGCCCTGCGGTCACCGGCGTGACGGAGCTGGTCGCCGCTGTGACGGCACCGCTCGCCGCGGTGGCGATGCCGGTCGGTGAGCCATCGGAGCTGCGCGGTCCGGACCGGGGGCCGGCGCACTCCGCGCCGCGTGTGTTCGGCGCCGTTTCGGAGCCGCTCGGCTCCGGACTCCTGGTCGCCGTCCCCCTGAAGGAGGCGGTCGCCGGCGAGACGTCGCGGCTCGCCGTGGTGACGAGCGCGGTCCGTGCGGTGGTGGGCCCCAACCGCGCTCGGGGTCGGGCGACCGGTCAGGTGATCGGCGGCGCTGGCGACGCGGCGGCACCGATCGGTGCCGCGCCCTTGCCTACCGCGCCGCGATCGGCACCGAGAGCATCCGGTCCAGGAACCGCAGCCGGAGGGTGGACCGGGTCCCGGGACGGTGTGACAGGGCGACCACCGTCATCCCGCCCCGGCGGCGTT
>CAZNOJ010000207.1:0-1741 GCA_964574665.1 uncultured Gemmatimonadaceae bacterium | reverse complement strand
AGAGGGTGGCCTCGATCGCCGCGCTGGAGGGGTTGCCGATCGGCGTGGGCGGCAGCCCGGCATGGAGGTAGGTGTTGTAGGGTGAGGGGTACTGGTAGTCGCGATTGAACAGCCTCGGCTCGCGGCGGCCGCGGTCGAGCAGGAAGGCGTACTGGATGGTGGGGTCGGCCTGGAGGGGCATGCCGATGCGCAACCGGTTGCGGTACACGGCCGCGATGCGCGGCAGTTCCTCCGGGAGGAAGGCCTCGGCTTCGACGATCGAGGCGAGGGCCAGCACCTCGGCCTGATCCAGGCCGGCAGCGCGCGCCCGCGCTTCCCAATCCGCAGGCCACGCGCGACGGCGCGCCTCGAGCAGCCGCCGCACCACGTCGCGCGCGGTGTCGTAGCCGCCGAAGTCGAAGGTCTCCGGCAGGAGCCACCCTTCCACCGATGGCCCCGTGATGCCGTACTGCTGCCGCAGTCCGGGATCGCGGGTCCACGCGAGGACGGAATCCGCCGGGATGCCGAGCTGACGCTCGGCGTTGCGGGCGAGATCCCAGATCGTGCCGCCCTCGGGAAGGGTCAGCCGCCGCCGCACCTCGTCGCCGGCGGCGAGGCGATCGAGGATGGCGCCGGCCGGATCCCCGGGAGTGAAGCGATAGATCCCCGGCCGGATGCTGCGGTCCACGCCGCGGATCCTGCCGAGGGTCCTGAACCAGCCCGTCGAGGTGAGCACGCCGCGCGCCTCGAGCGAGTCGGCCACGGCGGCGAGGGAGGAGCCCGGGGGCACGCCCAGCTCGAGCGGCTCTCCCGCGGGCGCGGTGCCGCAGGCCTGCACCAGCATCGCCAGGACCACGGCGGTGCTTCCCCGGAGCACGCGCGGCGTCATGCGCCGCCCCGGCGCTCGGCGATCCAGCGTTCCAGCAGCACGGCCGCCGCGATGGCGTCAATGTCGTGGCGTCGCAGCCGCGGGGCGATGCCACGCTCGGTGAGGCGGTGGGCCGCCTCGGTGGTGGTGAACGACTCGTCGAGCCAGTCGAGCGGCAACCGGGACCGGGTGGCGAAGAGGTCGCCCATTTCGCGCGCCTGGGCCGCGGCCGGGCCGAGCTGTCCGGCGTCGTCCACCGGGAGGCCCACCACCAGGCCCACCGGCTGCTCGGTCTCGACGATGGTCAGGAAGTCGCGCAGCGGCAGCCGCTTGCCGGGGCGGCGGCGGAGCACGGCGAGGGGCGTGGCCAGCAGCTGGGTCTCGTCGGAGATGGCGAGTCCGAGGCGGGAGGTGCCCCAGTCGATGGCGAGGACGCGGCCGCTTCGCGGGATGTGAGCAGTGAGTCCTGAGTCCTGGGAAGGGACTCTGCCGGAGGCCGCATCCTCGGGAAGCGAACGTCCTGCGCCCTCAGGACTCACGCGTGGGACTCACTGCTCATTGCGCCATCGTCGCGAAGAATTCCTTGTTGGTCTTGGTGCGCTTCATCCGCTCCAGCAGGAACTCCATCGCCTCCACCGTGGGCATGTCGGCGAGGAAGTTGCGCAGCAGGTAGACGCGGTTGAGCTCGTCCTTGTCGAGCAGCAGCTCCTCCTTGCGGGTGCCCGACTTGTTGATGTCGATGGCCGGGTAGACGCGGCGATCTGCCAGGCGGCGGTCGAGCACCAGTTCCATGTTGCCGGTGCCCTTGAACTCCTCGAAGATCACCTCGTCCATCCGCGAGCCGGTGTCGATCAGGGCGGTGGCGATGATGGTGAGCGAGCCGCCGCCGTCGAT
>CAZNOJ010000206.1:0-1852 GCA_964574665.1 uncultured Gemmatimonadaceae bacterium | reverse complement strand
GCGCGAGGCCGGCCTCAAGGTGGCGGTGGTTGCGGTGGACCCCACCTCGCCCTTCACCGGCGGTGCACTCCTCGGCGACCGCATCCGGATGGAAGGGGTCGTGCTCGACCCCGGGGTGTTCATCCGTTCGATGGCGACGCGCGGTTCGCTGGGCGGACTCGCCTCGGCAACGCGCGAGGTGTGTGACATCCTCGACGCGGCGGGCTTCGATCGCATCCTGGTCGAGACGGTGGGTGTGGGCCAGTCCGAGCTGGACGTGGCGGGAATGACCGACACGACGATCGTGGTGCTCGTTCCGGAGTCGGGTGACGGGATCCAGGCGCTCAAGAGCGGGGTGATGGAGATCGCCGACCTCTTCGTGGTCAACAAGGGGGACCGCCCCGGGGCGCCGAAGCTGCAGCGGGAGATCGAGCTGGCGCTCGACCTCCGGGCCGGCAAGGCGTTCCGCAACGTCCCCGCCCACCACGGGGCACTCAAGACCCAGGCGGCCGCGGCGCGCGAGGAGGAACGGCAGCAGGGGTGGCGCCCACCGGTGCTCACCACCGTGGGGATCAAGGGCGAGGGGATTGCGGCGGTGCTGGCCGCGCTGGACGCACACTGGGCCGCCACCACCGCGTCGGGCGCCCTGCAGGAGCGGCGCAAGGCGCGACTCGCGGAGCGCACCCGGGCGGCGGTGCGTCGCAGCGTGGAGCGGTGGCTCTGGAGCGAGGGACCCGCGGCCGGCGTGGTCGCGTCCCGGCTCGAGGACGTCGCCCAGGGGCTGGTGAGTCCGTACGATGTCGCCACGGAAGTGGTGGCCACGATCAGGGAGGGAGTCCGGGCATGACCCTCGTGGAACGCCTGGCCGCACAGGACGAGGAAATCGCGCGGCTGCGCGAGCGCCTGGCGGCGTGGGAGGCCGCCTACGGCGGCCAGGCGCTGCGTGCCGACGCGGACTTCACCACCCTGTCCGGGCGCGAGCTGCAACCCGTCTACACGCCCCTCGACGTGACCGGTCCCCCGGAACTCCCGGGGGAGTATCCCTACACCCGCGGCATCCATCCCACGATGTATCGCGGCCGCCTCTGGACGATGCGGCAGTTCGCCGGGTTCGGCACCGCCGAGGATACCAACGCCCGCTACAAGTTCCTGCTCGCGCGCGGCCAGACCGGGCTGTCGGTGGCCTTCGACTTCCCGACGCTGATGGGCTACGACAGCGACCACCCGCGCTCCGAGGGCGAGGTGGGGAAGTGCGGGGTGGCGATCTCCTCGCTCGCCGACATGGAGACCCTCTTCGACGGCATTCCGCTCGACCAGGTCTCGGTGTCCATGACGATCAACGGCCCCGCGGCGATCATCTTCTGCTTCTTCGTGGCCGCGGCGGAACGGCAGGGCGTGCCGTTCCCGAAGCTGCAGGGCACGATCCAGAACGACATCCTCAAGGAGTTCGTGGCGCAGCACGCCTGGATCTTCCCCGTGGAGCCGTCGCTGCGGCTGATCGTGGACATGTTCGAGTGGTCGTCGCGGCACACCCCCAAGTGGAACCCGATCTCGATCTCAGGGTACCACATCCGCGAGGCGGGGAGCACCGCCGGCCAGGAGCTCGCCTTCACGCTGCTGAACGGCTTCACCTACGTGGAGCGCGGCATGGCGCGCGGGCTGCCGGTGGACAGCTTCGCGCCGCGGCTGTCGTTCTTCTGGGACGTCCACAACGACTTCTTCGAGGAAGTGGCCAAGTTGCGCGCCGCGCGGCGGATCTGGGCCCGCCACCTCAAGGAGCGCTACGGGGCGACCGACGAGCGGTCGCTCAAGATGCGTGTCCACTGCCAGACCGCCGGGGTGTCGCTCACCGCCCAGCAGCCGCTCAACAACG
>CAZNOJ010000205.1:500-1859 GCA_964574665.1 uncultured Gemmatimonadaceae bacterium | reverse complement strand
ACCCTCTCGCGACCCACGACCCGCGACCCGCGACACTCGTCCTACAACGACCACGCCTCCACCCTCTCGAACCCCTGGTCATCCACCGACAGCGTCACCAGCAGCGTGGCAGTCGCCACCGCGTCGGTGGCGCGCACCGGCACCACCACGGTGCGCCGCCAGCGCCCCTCGTCGTCGATGTCGCGCCAACCGCAATGACGCCGACCCAGCGCGCAGTACTCCGCCACCAGCATCCGGCGCCCCGGCCGCGACAGCACCATCCCGGTCATCGGCAGGTGCGTGGGCCACGTGATCTCGGGGATCCACGCCTCGAGCTGCCGCTGCTGGAACTCGTCGGCCGTGGCCTCGCGCTCGGCCGCGATGAACGCGTCGCGATCGGCATCACCCACCGGCACCGGCTCGCCCGTCCAGCGGATCAGTCGCGAAATGGCACCCGTTTCGCCGCGCACCACCACCTCGGCCACGTCGCCGTCGGCGTGCGCCACGCCGTTGCCGTGCGCCGCTACCGAACCAGTGGCACCGAGCGCCTCGTCGTGGATGTTGGGCCCAAACTCGCCCATCAGGAAATCCACGCTCTGGTAGCGGCCCCAGCCGAGTGTGCCGTGCATCGTGCCGTCGGGACGCACGCGGAGATAGTTCACCGAATCGCGGTGCACGCCGGGGCCCAGGTTCCCCAGGAGCCGCGACGTGAAGAGCAGCGTGCCGTCGGAGAGTCCACCGGCGAGCTCGAGGTTCTGCGGCACCGGCGCGATCTGCGTCACCCCCTTGAGGGTGCCGTCGGGGCCGACCGCGGTGAGCTTGCGGTTGACGAAGTCGAACACATAGGTGGTGTCGCCAACCGTGGCGAGCGACAGGAAGCCCCGGAACTCGCCGGGTCCGTCGCCGGTGCGGCCGAATCGCCACTGCTCGGCGCCATCGGCACCCAACGCCACGACGGTGTGGTTGCCGTTGTTGGCCACCACCACCAGGCCGCTCGCGGTGACGGCGAGGTCGCCCACGTCGTTGAGGGGACCATCCTCGCTCCCCACCCGCCAGCGTGCGGCAGTAATGCTGTCCACCCGCTCGGCGGGGGTGTTGGTGACGATCGCGATGCCGGCACTGTCGATGGTGGAGGCACGCCCTGCCCCGCCGCTGTCGCCACAGGCGACGAGACCAAGCAGGACCGTTGCAGCGGTGAAACGCACGGGGACCTCGATGTGATAACGGGGGTGCGAGGAGGATGCGCGGGATTCGAGGAGCGTCGCCACGAATTGGGCGAGGCGCGTGGGGGTGGGGTGGGCTCGGTACACCCCGAGCTCGCGGCTGAGCTCGCGGCTGAGCTCGCGGCTGAGCTCGCGGCTGAGCTCGCGGCTGAGCTCG
>CAZNOJ010000205.1:0-400 GCA_964574665.1 uncultured Gemmatimonadaceae bacterium | reverse complement strand
CGGCTGATAGCCGCGGCTCGGCTGACCCCGCCGCCGCTTCGCGGGGCGGGGCCAGTGTCGCTAAAGCGACGGAATCCCGACGCGCCGCCGAGTCAACGTCGCTTCAGCGACACTCGCCCCGCCTGCGGCGGGGCGAGCCGAGCCGTCGCGCTTGCCCCGCCCTGCGAAGCAGCGGCGGGGTTAGCGACGAGCCAATCACGAAGCCCAACAACAGCAGATCCTTCGACTCCGGGCGCTTTCCCTCGCTGACGCTCGGGACATGCGCGCCCTCCGCTCAGGATGACACCCTCTCGCGACCCGCGACCAACGACTCACGCCTGCCCCGCCCTGCGAAGCAGCGGCGGGGACCCGACAGCCAGCACCACCTTCCCGAACGTCCGGTTCGACGCGAGCAGCTCGT
>CAZNOJ010000204.1:0-1859 GCA_964574665.1 uncultured Gemmatimonadaceae bacterium | reverse complement strand
CCGCTGCTGCTGGCCGCCGGAGAGCCCCATGGCGCTGCTCCGGAGCCGGTCCTTGACCTCGTCCCACAGCGCGGCCCGGCGCAGCGAGCGCTCGACGATCTCGGCCACTTCGCGCTTGCTGCGGCCGCGGTCGAGCACCAGGCCGGCCGCCACGTTGTCGAAGATGGACATGGTGGGAAACGGAGTGGGCTTCTGGAACACCATCCCCACCCGGCGGCGGAGCTTCACCGGCGAGACCCCGCTGGCATAGATGTCCTGGCCATCCACCAGCACCTTGCCCACGATCCAGCCGCCGGGGGAGATCTCGTGCATCCGGTTGAGGGTGCGCAGGAAGGTGGACTTGCCGCAACCCGACGGGCCGATGAGGGCGTGCACCTGGTTGGCGCCCAGGGACACGCTGACGTTCTTGACCGCGGTGAGCTTGCCGTACATCGCGGACAGGTCCACCGTCTGCACCGTCGGCACGGGCTCAGTCACGGCGCGCAAACCGCTGGCGGGTGACGACGCGGGCCGCGATGCTGAGCAGCAGCACCACCAGGATCAGCACCAGGGCGGCCGTCCACGCGAGCTGGTGCCAGGCGGGGTAGGGGCTCTGGGCGTACTTGAACACCACCAGTGGCAGCGCGGCCATCGGCCGGTCGAGGTGGGTGGAGAAGAACTCGCTGCCCAGCGCCGTGAAGAGCAGCGGGGCGGTCTCACCCGAAATGCGGGCCACCGAGAGCAGGGTGCCGGTCACGATCCCGGGCAGCGCGGTGCGGAGCACCACGGTGAGCGACGTGCGCCAGCGGGAGTAGCCGAGGGCCAGGGCCGCCTCGCGCAGCGAGACCGGCACCAGCTTGAGCAGCTCCTCCGTGGTGCGCATCACCATCGGGATCATCAGGACGGCCAGCGCCACCGACCCGGCGAACGCCGAGAAGTGGCGCTGCGAAAGGACCACCCAGGTCCAGGCGAAGACGCCCACCACGATCGACGGCGTCCCGTTCAGCACGTCGGCGACGAACCGCGTCACGGTGGCCAGCCGGGTGCCGGCGAACTCGGTGCAGTACATCCCGGCCGCGATCCCGATCGGCACCCCCACCAGCGACGCGGTCCCGATGATGATCAGGGTGCCCACGATCGCGTGCAGCACGCCGCCACCCACCTCGCCCACCGGCACCGGCATGCTGGTGAAGAATGACAGCGAGAGGGCGCTGGCCCCGCGGCTCACGAGCGAGGCCAGAATGAGCAGCAGCGGCAGGACCGCCACCGCCACCGCCAGCAGCATCAGGCCCACCATCAGGCGCGAGGCGAGGCGCCGACGGTCCTGGCGGTTCATGTCGCGCCCCGGCCGCGGCTCACGCGCCAGATCAGCAGCCGTGCCCCGGCGTTGACCAGCACCGTGATCGCGAACAGCAGCAGCGCCACGTAGGTGAGTGCCGACGCGTGGAGCGAGCCCATGCCGGCCTCCGAGAACTCGTTGGCGATCACCGCCGCCATCGAGTACCCGGGGGCGAAGAGCGACGACGAGATGTCATGGGCATTGCCGATCAGCATCGTGACGGCCATCGTCTCGCCCAGCGCGCGCCCCAGCCCGAGGATCACGGCGCCGATGATCCCCGACTTGGCGTACGGCACGATGGCGGAGGTCACTGCCTCCCAACGCGTCGCGCCGAGGGCCAGCGCCGCCTCGCGCTGGCCCTCGGGCACCGCCAGCAGCACCTCGCGGCTCACCGACATGATGTAGGGCATCACCATGATGGTGAGGATCAGCGCCGCGGACAGCACCGAGGGCCCGTAGATGGGGCCCTGGAAGAACGGCAGGAAGCCCAGCGTGGCCTGCAGCCAGGCTACGTCCTGCGGCGACGCGCTCGTCGGTGCGA
>CAZNOJ010000203.1:0-1891 GCA_964574665.1 uncultured Gemmatimonadaceae bacterium | reverse complement strand
GGTCGAGGAGAGCCACGACACCAGGGTGGTGGTGCGCGACATCGAGTTCTACTCGCTGTGCGAGCACCACATGCTGCCGTTCTTCGGCCGCGCGCACGTGGCCTACATCCCCGACGGCCGGATCGTGGGCCTCAGCAAGATGGCGCGGGTGGTGGACGTCTTCGCGCGCCGGCTCCAGGTGCAGGAGCGGATGACCGACCAGGTCGCCGACGCGCTGGTGGAGTCGCTCGCCCCGAAGGGAGTGGGCGTGGTGCTCGAGGCGGCGCACTTCTGCATGATGATGCGCGGCGTCGAGAAGCAGGACTCCAAGACCATCACCTCCGCGCTGCGGGGGTCGTTCCGCGACGATGGGCGCACCCGCGAGGAGTTCCTGCGCCTGGTGCACCGCAACGGCCGATGATCCGCCTGACCTTCCTCGGCACCGGCGCGGCGGTGCCCTCGGTGGACCGCAACGTCTCCGGGTTGCTGCTCGAGCGCGAGGGCGAGGCCTTCCTGTTCGACTGCGGCGAGGGGACGCAGCGCCAGATGATGCGCTATGCGGTCGGATTCGGCGTGGCCGACCTCTTCATCACCCACTACCACGCCGATCACATCCTCGGCATCCCCGGCCTGCTGCGCACCATGGCGCTGCAGGACCGCAGCGCGCCGATCCGCCTGCACGGGCCGGCCGGCGTGCAGCGCCACCTCGGCGCCCTGGTGGCGCTGGGCATGGAGCGGCCCAAGTTCCCCGTCGAGCTGGTGGAACTCGCCCCGGGAGACCGGGTGGAGCGCGACGGCTTTGCCATCGCGGTGGGCGAGGCGCGCCACCGGGGGCCCTGCCTGGCCTACTCGCTGGTGGAGGCGCCGCGGCTGGGGCGGTTCGACCCGGCACTCGCCCGCGAGCTCGGGGTGCCGGAGGGGCCGCTCTGGGGGGCGATCCACCGCGGCGAGGCCGTCACCCTCGCCGACGGGCGGCGGGTGGGGCCCGACCAGCTGGTGGGACCGACCCGCCCCGGCCGGAAGGTGACCATCTCGGGTGACACCGCGCCGCACGCCGCGGTCACCGCACTGGCGGCGGGCGCAGACCTGCTGGTGCACGAGGCCACCTTCGGCGACGACGAGGCGACCCGCGCCCGCGAGACCCGGCACTCCACGGCGCGCGAGGCGGCGCTGGTGGCCCGCGACGCCGGGGTGCGGCGCCTGCTGCTCACCCACATCTCCGCCCGCTACTCGCGCGAGGCCCCGGAACTGGTGAGCGAGGCCCGCGAGCACTTCGCGGAGTCCGGCGTGGCGCGGGACGGGATGGTGGTGGAGGTGCCGTACCCGGGGTGAAGGGTGAAGGGTGAAAGGTGAAGGGGGAAGGGGGAGTTCACCCATTGCGCTCGCTCCGGATGAGGCCCCATATCATCCGTTCGCATCGGACCGACCGGTCCAAGAGCTGATTGATCCACTCGCCGGTCCGTGGATCGAGTCGGCTCAGGTATCGAAGCAACTCCGATGTCTCCAGCGCTGAGCCGTTCGCGACCCGCAGGTGGAAGAGCCACCGCTTGGAGGGTCGCCATCGATAGCCCTCCGCCAGGTTGAGGGGAGTCGAGAGGGCTGCCCTTCTGAGCTGGTGCCAGATCGCGGCGGTCTCCGGCGACCAGAAGTCTGTCGCTTTTTTGTACACCTCCAGGGCCACCCCGTCGGCGAGTTGCCACGCATAGAGCGAGGTGTGGTCGCGCATCTGCGGATGGTGCTGGTCCCGGCCCCGAACAGCGGAGCCGACTCGTCCGGGAAGGCTCCTTTTCACTCTTCACCCGTCACCCAGGCCGCTTGCCGCCTCACCCCTCACCCGGTATCTTCCCGCCCCTGTCCGGGGCTGTAGCTCAGTTGGGAGAGCGCTGCAATCGCACTGCAGAGGTCAGGGGTT
>CAZNOJ010000202.1:0-1900 GCA_964574665.1 uncultured Gemmatimonadaceae bacterium | reverse complement strand
TCCGGGATCGAGCACCCAGATCGAGTCGCCGAGCCACCCTGCGCGGGTGAGTCGGTCGAACTCGCCGGGTCCGCCGCCACTCCGCCCCATCGTGGTGGTGCTGCCGTCCGGGCGAAACACCTTGAGGAGCTTGTCCTGCGATTGCGTGACGATGATGTCGCCGTTCTCCGCGACGAGCAGGTACCCCACCCCGCTCAGGTCGGCGGTGTTGGCGTCGATCCGACGCTCCTCGATGAGGGTCAGCGCTCCCGTCGGCGCGTCCGCATCATCCCCTTCCTGTTCCCCGCCGCAGGCGCCGAGCACCGAGGCCAGGGCCAGGGTCAGGGAGCGTGTGGTGCGCCTCAATTGGCCCGCCCGCTCGACCAGTGGATCGCCCGGATCTGCCAGCCCTTGCCGCCCTTGGACAGGACCATCAGCTCCGCGCCGCTTCGGGTCCCTGGCTGCGCCGCATTCCGGGACGTCGTGGTGGTCGTCGAGTGGGCCCAGGCCGCATCCCCGCGGACCGTCACCACGACGGGCCCCCGAGTGATCCGGTTGGCGCGCACGTGGTCCATGTCGGCCCGGAGGTGGTGGGCGCGGTACTCCTCGCGCGTCTCGCGCGCTCCCGCCTCCAAGACCACGGCGTCGGCGGCGAGCAGGTCCATTGCCCCGATCGAGTCACGATTGGCCAGCGCGTCGTGGAAGAGCTCCACGATGGCGCCGACCAGGGTGGAGTCGCTGACCCCTCCGAGCGGCACGCCGTAGCGGTGGAACACCGCCAGTCCCTTCGGGGTCACGCGACGCGGAGTGGCCATGGTGCTCCCCGGATTCGGCACTCCGGTCCGTGCCGTGCCGTACACCACGATCGCGCCGTTGGCATCGCCGGTCAGGTAGACCCTGGCGTTGCCGGCCTCGTCCAGCCGCGACAGGAGGGTCCCCCGGCGCGCGGGATCCCTGCCGACGGTGCCCCAGCCCTGGCCCCAGAACAAGGCGAGATCGAGGTGGGGCAGTCCACCGAGCGAGGAGCCCTCGACGGGTGCCGGCCACTCGAAGGTGTCGAGCAGGCCGTTGTTCTCCCACCAGTTGGTGAGATACACCGGCTCTCCGATCACGCCGCCGTGAAAGACGATGACCTCGGGGGCGGCGCGATCGGTCGAGGGGGTGTCGCCCACCGCGAGCGAGCCGGTGGTGGCGAGCATGAGTGACGAAGCGACCAGGGCGCGGAGCATGAGGCCCTCCGGGAGTGGACGGTTTCAAGGATACTTCGTCGAAGGCCCGTGCGCGGCACCCGGGTCACAGGCGGTTCAGGGCCCGGCGCGCCGCTCCATCTGCTGCCCCTGGTTCACCAGCGCCAGGGCGGGAATCGGTCGCCCCCCGATCCGGGCCGGTGCGAACCGGCAGCGCAGCAGGCGAGCGACCAGCGAGGTCGTGGCGGCAGGTGAGGCGGTCTCGATCATCTGGACCGTCGAGGAGACCGGCTTGCCGTCCACGCCGATTTCGACCGTGAACGACACCCGCCCGCTCATGGAGGCGGCCCACTGGTCGAAGGCCCTGTTGGCCTCCTCCCTCGAGGCGAACGGTCCCGAGGGCGGGCGCTCCCCCGCCGTGGCGACACAAGGGTGGAGAAGCGTGGCCCCCTCCTCGAGCCGGGGGTCCCCGTGGGCCAGCGGCAATCCCTGGGTCGGCAGCAGCACCGGGTCGTCGGGCAGGCCTTCGAGGAGGGAATCCGTCGGGCGGGCGGCGTGGGGCATCACGCCGATCCCGCCGAAGCGGATCACCTGCACCACCGGGACGCCCTCGCGGGGCAGACCCCGCGGCACACCCATCCGGCAGGAGGCGAGGACCCGCGTCACGGCACTGCGGTACCCGGCCACGCTGATCCGCTCGGCGGCCACGATGCGCAGGGTGGCGGTGTCCGCCC
>CAZNOJ010000201.1:0-1907 GCA_964574665.1 uncultured Gemmatimonadaceae bacterium | reverse complement strand
GGGGCCACCGCCATAGCCACCAGCACCGTGGTGCTGGCCAATATCAACAGCAAGAACGTCGGCCGGCCCCAGCGCCAGCCCCTCGCCGGCGTGGGCCTCGTTGAACTCCTCGATGAGCAGGGCACGCACCGCCTCCGGCATCGAGGCATGCACCTCCAGCCGCACCACCTCGCCGAAGCGCCGCGACTTGACCTCCTCCTGGATCAGCTCGAGGAGGTCGTCGGCCTCGTCGAGGTCGCCCTGCCCGGTCTCGAGGGTGAGGTCGGTGTTGCGCGTGATGCGGAAGAGGTGCCACCCCACCAGGGTCACGCCCGGGAAGAGGGTGTCGAGGTGGGCGCCGATGAGCTGCTCCAGCGGCAGGAAGTGCTGCGGCGCGCGGAGCGGCACCCAGCGCGGCAGCGACTTGGGCACCTTGACCCGCGCGAAGCGCTCCTCCCCCTGGTCGTCGATCAGCGAGACGGCCAGCGAGAGCGACAGGTTCGAGATGTGCGGGAACGGGTGCGCCGGATCCACCGCCAGCGGCGTGAGCACCGGAAAGGCGTTGGCCTGGAACCACGCCGTGAGGTGCTCGCGTTCGGCGGCGGGCAGCCCCTCGACGCGGTCGTGGATCACGATCCCGTTGCGGGCCAGCGCCGGCAGCACCTCCCGGCGGAGGCAGCGCGAGTGATCCGCGACCATGCCGTGCACCGCGGTGCGGATGGCGTCCAGTTGCTGGGCGGGCGACATGGCATCGGCCACGTGCTCGAGTACCCGCGCCGCCACCTGCTCGCGCACGCCCGCCACGCGCACCTGGAAGAACTCGTCGAGGTTGCTGGAAAAGATGGCCAGGAACTTGGCCCGCTCCAGCAGGGGAGTGCGGTCGTCGAGCGCCTCGTGCAGCACCCGGCGATTGAACTCCAGCCACGACAGCTCGCGGTTGAGGTAGAGGGCGGGATCGCGCAGGTCGCGGGGCGGCGTCGACGGCGGGACGATCCCTTCGGTGGCCGGACGCGGGCCGCTCATCGGCCCTCCCGCTGCCGCTCGACCCCGGTCATCGCCGTGAGGATCGTGCTGCTGATCCCGATCAGCAGGCCACCCCAGAACGCCGGCCAGAAGCCGTCCACCGCGAAGCCCAGGCCGAGGGCCTGCGACAACCGCGCCGTGGCGAGGAGGAGCAGCGCGTTGAGCACCAGCGTGAACAGCCCCAGGGTCAGGAAGATGAGCGGACAGGTGAGCACGGTGAGGATCGGCTTGAGCACGGCGTTCACGGCGCCGAACACCAGCGACACCCCCAGGAGCGCCAACGCGGAACCGGTGAAGTCGATCCCCGGGACGAGCCGGACCGCCACCCAGAGCGCCAGCGCGGTGATCGCCAGTCGCAGCACCAGGCCCTTCACGCCGCCCTCCCGATCACGCCGCCGCCCAGCAGGCGGTCGGTCGCGTCGTACACCGCGCCGGACTGGCCCGGGGCGATGGCACGCACCGCAATCTCGAGGTCGAGTGTCACGGTCCCGTCACCGGCGTGTCGCACCCGCGCCGGGACCGCGGCGCTGCGGTACCGGAGCTGCACGTGGCAGCGGTCGCCGGCCCGGAGCGGTGCCGCGAGCCAGTTGCACGCTTCCAGCGTCACCTCGTGGCCGAGCAGCTCCTCGGCGGGGCCCACCACCACTTCCCGGGTCTCGGGGCGGATGTCCACCACGAAGATCGGCAGCGCCCGGCCGCCGGGGAGCCGCCGCCGCTGGCCGATGGTGAACCCCGCGAAGCCGTCGTGCTCGCCGACCACCTCGCCCGCGGTGGTCACCAGGGCGCCGGGCGAGAGGGCCGGCGCGTCGGAGGGGAGGTGCTGTCGGAGCACCTGGACGTAGTCGCCATCGGGGACGAAGCAGATCTCGACGCTCTCGGGCTTGTCGGCGGTCACGAGCGCCAGG
>CAZNOJ010000200.1:0-1964 GCA_964574665.1 uncultured Gemmatimonadaceae bacterium | reverse complement strand
GCTGCGGCGCCACCACCACGCCACCACGCCGAGGCCAACCACCAGGGGCAACAGGATCACCACGAACGGCCACCCCGATGCCTCCTCGCGCCGCACCCACGGAGCGGGCGGCCTGGGAGGCACGGTGTCGACGGCGCGGGTGTCGGGGAGCACCGACGCCACGTCGAGCGTCACGCGTGCGGCAGGCAAGGTGTCCACGCGGCCGTCGCCGTGCACCACCACCGCTCCGGGGATCTCCAGTTCATGGCGACCGGTGGACCACACCGACAGCGTGTAGGCGATCCGCACCGAGTCACCTTCGCGTCGCACCTCGGGGACGCCGGCCAGCGTGACGAGCGTCGTGTCGTCAGGGCCGCGTGCCTGGACGAGCGCACCGGCCGGCACCGCCACCCGATGCACCACGGTGACGGTGTCGCCCACGGTGGGGCGCGCGGCCTGCGCCTGGGCCGCGGTCATCGGCGGCCCGGCCGGCGACCGAAGGCGGCGCGGAGGGCCGGCAGGTAGTCGCCCGCGGTGTCAATCACGACCTCGCGGGCGCCGGCCGCCGCCATGGTGGCGCTGCGCGCCCCGCGCCGTCGCGCCACCGCGTGCTCCGCGCGTCGGCGCGCGGCGGGATCGCCGGCGTCGAAGAGCAGTTCCCGGCCCTGCTCCACGCCGCGCAGGGTGACCCACCCCGAGGCCGGCAGGCGCGATTCGCGCGCGTCGTCGAGCGCGATCGCCGTCACCTCGTGCTGGGCGGCGAGGCCCTTGAACGGCAGCTCCCAGTCCACGGCGAGGAAATCGGAGAGCACCACCACCAGCGAGCGGCGCTTGAGCAGCGCCCCCGCGGCACGGAGCGCCGCGGCGAGGTTGGTGGTGCGCCCGGAGGGCTGCAGCTCGAAGAGCCGCTTCACCACACCGAAGGTGTGGCGGTGGCCGCGTCCTGGCGGCACCACCGGGCCCACCGTGTCACCGAAGCCGATGAGGCCGACCCGATCCTGCTGCTGCAGGGCCACCAGCGCCAGCAGGGCGGCCACTTCCACCGCGCGCGACAGCTTGGGCTCGGGCTCGCCGAGACTCGCCGAGAGCGAGGTGTCCACCAGCAGCAGGACGGTGAGTTCCCGCGTCTCGGTGTAGAGCTTGATGTAGGGGTGGCCGGTGCGCGCCAGCAGGTTCCAGTCGAGATGGCGCACGTCGTCGCCCTCGGCGTACGGGCGCACGTCGGTGAACTCCATCCCGGTGCCGCGGAACACCGAACGCACTTCCCCGCCCAGCAGCGCATCGGTGGCCCGACGGCCGCGCAGGGCGAGGGTGCGGACCTGCTTCAGCAGCGACGGCGGGAGGATTCCCGGCACGTCACGGCACCGGCACCGCGGCGAGGACCTGGCGCACCACGCCGTCGGCGTCGAGCCCCTCGGCCTCGGCATCGAAGGTCAGCACCACCCGGTGGCGCATCACGTCGGGCGCCAGGGCCTGCACGTCGTCGGGCCCCACGTAGTCGCGCCCGCGCAGGTAGGCGTGGGCGCGCGCCGTCTGGGCCAGGGCGATCGAGGCGCGCGGCGAGGCGCCGTAGGCGATCATCGGCGCGAGGGCGCCGAGTCCGATCGCCGCCGGTTCCCGGGTGGCGCGCACCAGGTCCACGATGTAGTCGGCAAGCCGCGGATCAAGGTGCAGCTGCTCGATCTCCTTGCGCGCCGCGAGCACCTGCGCCGGCTCGGCCAGGCGCCGCACCGGGATCTCGCCGGAGATGCTCATCCGCTCGAGCACCTCGCGCTCCTCGGTGCGCGTGGGGTAGCCCACCTTGACCTTGAGCAGGAACCGGTCGAGCTGCGCCTCGGGGAGCGGGTAGGTCCCCTCGCTCTCGATCGGGTTCTGGGTGGCGAGCACCAGGAACGGCTCCGGCAGCGCGTAGCTCTGGCCGCCGATGGTGACCTGCCGCTCCTGCATCGCCTCGAGCAGCGCCGACTGCACCTTGGCCGGCGCGC
>CAZNOJ010000199.1:0-1992 GCA_964574665.1 uncultured Gemmatimonadaceae bacterium | reverse complement strand
GGGCCGCACCTACGAGCTGGAGGAGCCGTTCTTCGTGTTCGCCACGCAGAACCCGATCGAGATGGAGGGCACCTATCCGCTGCCCGAGGCGCAGCTCGACCGCTTCCTCTTCGAGATCCTGCTGGAGTACTCCAGCGAGGACGAGGAGGTGCGCGTGGTGCAGTCCACCACCGCCGCGCCGCCCGAGGCGATCCGGCCGGTGGTGTCGCGCCAGGAGATCCTCGCCTTCCAGCGCGTGGTGCGCCGGATCCCGGTGGCGGAGGAGGTGGTGCGGCACGCGGTGCACCTGGTGCGCGCCACGCGCCCCGGCCCCGACGCGGCCGACTTCGTGACGCGCTACCTGGCCTATGGCGCCTCGGTGCGCGCGGCACAGGCACTGATCCTGGGCGGCAAGGCGCGTGCGGTGCTGCACGGCCGCAGTCACGTGGCCGTGGAGGACATCACGGCGCTGGCGCGTCCCGTGATGCGGCACCGCCTGCTCCGCACCTTCCAGGCGCAGTCGGACCGGATCACCACCGACGAGATCGTCGCCCGGGTGCTGGAGCGCGTCAAGCCGCCGCGGTCGGGGCTCTAGCCGATGACCGGCATCGCCCCGGGCAACCTGCTCGACCCCGCCATCCTGGCGGGGATCGGCGACCTCGAGCTGCTGGCGCGCACCGTGGTCGACGGGTTCCTGCACGGGCGGCACCGGTCGCTCCGCACCGGCCAGTCCCTCGACTTCGCCGAGCATCGGGCATACCAGCCCGGTGACGACCTGCGGCGGATCGACTGGCGGCTCTATGGGCGCACCGATCGCTTCTACCTCAAGACCTACGAGGCGGAGACCAACGCCGACCTGCGGGTGGCGCTCGACGTCTCCCGCTCGATGGACTTCGGCACCGGTCCCCTCACCAAGTTCACCTGGGCGCGTGCGTTGCTGGCCTCGCTCGCGTGGCTGGCACAGCGCCAGGGCGATCGCGTGGGCTATGTCCCGCTCGGCGACGGGGCGGACGGGATCGTGCCGCCCTCGACGCGGCACCTGTCGCTGGTGCTGCAGGCGATGTCGCGGGCCCAGCCGCGCGGCACCGCCACCCTGGGTGCCGCACTGGAGCGGATGGCGCAGCTCAAGGGACGCGCCGGCATGCTGGTGATCGCGTCGGACTGCTACGACGATCCGCAGGCGATCCAGCAGGGGATCGGCGCGCTCCGGGCCCGCGGGCACGACGTGATGCTCTTTCATGTGGTGGACGAGGCGGAGCGCGACTTCCCGTTCGACGCGCCGGACACCTTTGCCGACCTGGAGACGGAGGCCCGCCTGGCGCTCAAGCCGGAGGAGGTGCGCGCCGAGTATCAGCGCGCCTTCCAGGCGCACGGCGAGGAACTGCGGCGACGGGTCGGGGCCGACGGTGCCGACTACGTGCAGGTCACGAGCGACGAACCGCTCGATCGCGCGCTCCGGCTCTGGCTGGAGCACCGCCAGGCCCCCGAGCGGGGTCGCTGATGCCGATCGGCTTCCTGGTGCCGGCCTTCCTGGCCGGATTGGCGGCGATCGTGGTGCCGCTGCTGCTGCACCTCCGCCACCGCGAGCGGCAGAAGCCACGCCCGTTTCCCTCGCTGATGTTCCTCGGCCGGATCCCGATCCGCACCGACCAGAAGCGGCGGATCACCGACTGGCCCCTGCTGCTGCTGCGGCTGCTGGCGCTGGGGCTGCTGGTGGCGGCGTTTGCGCGGCCGTTCCTGCGCGAACCGCCCCGGGCCGCGGCCGGCGACGCCGGCCTCACCGTCCTGCTGCTGGATCGCTCGGCCTCGATGGCGGCCGCGGGGACCAACGAGGCGTGGGCCGACTCGGCTCGGGCGGTGCTCGATCGCCTGCCGGCGGGGCGCCGCGTCGCGGTGGCGGCGTTCGACGCCGGCGCCGCCATCCTGGTGCAACCCACCAGCGAGCCTGCGGCGGCGCTGACGGCGATCGCCTCGGCACCCGAGCCGGCGGGGGCCACCCGCTATTCCGCCGGC
>CAZNOJ010000198.1:0-1999 GCA_964574665.1 uncultured Gemmatimonadaceae bacterium | reverse complement strand
GTCACGGCAGCAACTGCAGTTCAACATGCCCAACTCCACCGACGGCCGGTCGCCCGAAACACTGGTGCGGGCGAAACGTCGGCCACCCAGAACTTCTCCTCAGTGCGGTAGAAGATCCGCCGTCCATCGCGCGACCAGACCGGCTCGCGACCGCCACGGTCCGACACCTGAAACCGCGGACCCAGCTCCGACAACCGCTGGACCTCCACCTGCGGGGTGCCCGAGGCGTCCGTGACATAGGCCACCCATTCGCCATCAGGAGAGACTCTGGCCTGGTCCTCGTTGGCCTTGGTATTGGCGATCGGCCGTGGGCCACCGGTCCCGCCAACGGACTGCATGAACACGTTCGCCCCGCCCGTGTCCACCTGGAAGACGACAGCATGGCCGTCGGGTGTGAGCACCCCCTCGAAGTAGTCCACGCCATCGTCGGCGACCAGCGGCTCGGCCGGGGCACTTCCGTCGACGGCTTGCCACCAGATGGCTGAGCGACCGCTCCGCACGGTGCGGAACAGGATGCGCTTGCCATCCGGTGACCACTCCGGTCGCTCGTTCACCGAGCCACCCGACGTGAGCCGAGTAAGCCCACCGGTCGCGACATCGACAATCCAGATGTCCGATGACGTACCGGCAGCAGCAGACACGGTGATGAACCGCCCGTCAGGGGAATAGCGCGGAAACGAAAAGCCTCTCGCTTCCTGGGCCACCGGTGTTTCGCCATCGGAGTTGGCGAGCACCAGTGCGGCGTCCGCGCCGCGAGGGACGTACACCAGGGTACCGGTGGTGGAGACGGCGGCCACGGCCGATCCCCGTGCGATCGACATGACCCCTTCGCCGAGGATCACCGGCGAGCCGGTCACCTTCCCCGACGACAGATCGAGGGCAACCGAGAGGATGGATCCGGTCTGATCCACATAGACCAGGCGGTCGTCGAGCATCCCGAGCGGATAGCTGCCTCGAACGTCGAGTCGGCGTGCCCGCCCTGCATCGAGATCGAGCAGCCCGATCCGCGCATCCTCGATCGCCCCGCTCCCCCAGCTCTGATAGAGCACATGGCGGCCATCAGGAAGCGCGACCGGGTAGTACTGCGCCACTTCACCGTTGGCAGAGTCGATCGCCGCCGCCGGCCGGAGTTCCCCTCCGGTCACGGGAACCCGCATCAACGGGGTATTCCCCCGGAGTCCATAAATGATGTCGCCACTCGCGGACCAGGTGAGTGCCAACGGGTTGCCGACTTCTGCGATCGCCTGGGGTGCGCCGCCCGAGAGCGCCACTTTCATCACCCGGCCGGCGACCCAGAATGCCAGGGACTCGCCATCGGGGGAGAAGAACGGCTGATAACTCCCCGCCGTCCCCGGGACGATCCTGCCGCTGTCTTCATCCAGGCGCCGGACGTAGACCTGCCGTGCCCCCTTGGCATCGAACACACAGAAGGCGATGGTGCGTCCATCCGGCGAGATCGCGAGATCCGGATTCTGCGAGTTCCAGGCGGTCACCTGCATTCCATCGACGATGTCCACGGCAAACCGGATCACCGGTACCGGGTCGGCGCCCCTCGCGACACTCCACTGTCGCATCGCAAGGCCGAGCGAACCGAGGGCAACGAGGCCAAGCACCCACACCGCAGGGTGGCTTCGCGACGCCTTCCGTCCAGCGGCGTCCGATCCCGTCCGCACGGCCCGGGTAGGGGTCGCCGTGGTGGCGTGCGTCGCGGCCAACGCGTTTCCGAACTCTTTGGTCGAGGAGAAGCGATCGGCCGGGAGTCTCTGGATTGCCGCGTGGATTGCGTCCTCGATCGCGGGCGACACCGTCTTCCTGAAAGTGGAGATCGGTTCGGGCGTCGCGGTCATCACCTTTGCGATGATCGCCTGCGCCGTCGGCCCCGAGAACGGCGGCTCGCCCACCAGCATTTCGTACGCGACGCACCCCAGCGCGTACACGTCGGTCCGCGCGTCGAGGTCGCGCTCGCCCATCGCCTGCTCGGGGCTCATGTAGTGCGGCG
>CAZNOJ010000197.1:0-2014 GCA_964574665.1 uncultured Gemmatimonadaceae bacterium | reverse complement strand
TGGTAGCCCGCCACCAGTTCGCTCTCCGCCTCGGGGAGGTCGAACGGCAGCCGGTTGGTCTCGGCGAAGCCGGCCACGAGGAAGGTGAAGAACGAGAGAAAGAGCGGCCCGATGAACCAGAGGCCCTCCTGCTGCCGGGCGATCACCTCCGAGAAGGTGACGTTGCCGGTGAGCAGCAGCACGGGGATCAACGACAGCCCCATGGCCACCTCGTACGACACCATCTGCGCGCTGGCGCGCAGCCCGCCCAGCAGGGAGTACTTGCTGTTCGACGACCAGCCGGCGAGGGCCACCCCGTACACGCCCAGCGACGAGATGGAGAGCACGAAGAGGAAGCCGATCGGCAGGTCGGCGACCGCCATCGGCATCGGCCCCTGGTGGACGATGCGCCCCAGCAGCGGCAGGGTCCAGTCCACCGTCACCGGCAACGGCGCCGCCAGCGGAATCACCGCGACCAGCAGCAGCGCGGGAATGAACGACAGGGCCGGGGCCAGCAGGAAGAGCGCCTGGTGCGCCCCGGCGGGCCGCGTCTCTTCCTTGATGAAGTTCTTGACGCCGTCGGCCACCGGCTGCAGCAGGCCCCACGGACCCACCCGGTTGGGGCCGGGCCGGTTCTGGAACCACCCCGCCAGCTTGCGCTCCATCAGCGTGAGGAGGGCCACGCCGACCATCACCATGGTGAACACGGCGAGCATCCGGAGCACGGCGAAGAAGACGAATCCCTTCAGCTCCGGCGTCACCCGGCCACCCCCGCCGTGGCCCCGGGCACCACGCGACCGGTGAGCCCCAGGTCGCCATAGCCCAGCCCGCCGAAGGCCCCCAGCGAGGCAAACGCCTCCGCCGCGGTGGCCGGTGCGCTGCGCGACGGATCACGCCGGGCCCAGGCCCCGGCGGCCACCCACCACGCCGGGCGCGCCATGCCGGGCGGGGTCCGCACCGGCAGGTAGCGCTGGGCGCGCCCGTCGCGGTTGACCAGGACCCCCTGCTCCTCGACCACCGTGGCGATGGGCAGCAGCAGTGCGGCGTGGTGCAGCCGGGGATCGGCCACCGTGGCGAGGTGCACCACGCGCGCGGCACCCGCGGTCGCGGCGGCCTCGTCGTCGGTCAGGTCGGCGTCCACCACCACCACCAGCGCCGCCCCGTCGATGGCCGCGACCGCATCCTTCCACGCCGCGTCGGCCCCGAGCAGGCGCGCCCCGTGGAGGTTGGCCGCGCGCTCCCGCCGGAGGGCCAATCCCGGCACGCCGGCCAGCGGGGCCTCGTCGCCCGTCGGCAGCTGCATCGCCGCGATCGTCGGCTCGAAGAGTCGCATCAGCCAGCCGATCGCCTCGCAGGAGACCCGGGTGCCCAGCAGCACCACCACCGGCCCGTCCGCCTCGGCCACCAGCGTCGCGAGCGCCTGCAGCACCGCATCCCACGTCGCCGGCGCCCCGGCGTCGCCCCCTGCCCCGGCCATCAGCGGCGCCTCGACCCGATCGCCGCGGTTCATCCAGCGATAGTCGGCTCGGCCCACGTCGCACATGAAGTGCCGGTTCACCTCGAGGTTGGGCCGCGGCCGGAGCCGCACCACCACGTCATCGCGGGTGTCCACCATGATGTTGCACCCCTGCGTGCACCCGGTGCAGATGGACGCGGTCTTGTCGAGGTCCCAGGCCCGGGCCTTGTGCAGGAAGTCCTTGGAGATCAGCGAGCCCACCGGGCAGAGGTCCACCACGTTGCCGGCCCACGGGTGGTCAAGCCGGTGCCCCGGATCGATCCCGATGTAGGCCCGGTCGCCGCGCTCCGACACGTTGAGCACCGGCGCCTCCGCCACGTCCTCCATGAAGCGCACGCAGCGGGTGCACAGGATGCACCGGTTGGGCACGTAGAGCACGTCGGCGCCGAAGTCCTCCACCGGGTTGAAGCGCTTCGGGTACTCGGCATAGCGGGTGGCGGCGCGGCCCTCCTGGAACACGAAGTCCTGCAGCTCGCACTCGCCGGCCTGGTCGCAGATCGGGCAGTCGAGCGGGTGGTT
>CAZNOJ010000196.1:0-2150 GCA_964574665.1 uncultured Gemmatimonadaceae bacterium | reverse complement strand
GGTGGGGGTGTAGGCGAGAGACGAGAGAGGGGAAGCCCCTCTGCCCGCGCGGAGCGTGGGACCCCCATCCCTTGGACCGGACAGGGGTCCCTCACTGCGTTCGGGACGAGGACCAGCTCGTATCTGGTATCTCGTGTCTCGTGTTACTGTTCACGCCTCACCCACACCCGGATCCTGAGCATGCTCGCCCCTCTCGTCCTTGCCCTGCTGCAACAGGGCCAGCCAGCCCAGCAACAGGCCCAGCTCCCTCCATCGCCGGTGGCCCGCATCGAGGTGACCCCGGCCAACCCGACGGTGGTGGCCCAGGACACCCTCCGGCTCCGGGCCCGCGCCCTTGACGCCTCCGGCAACGTGGTGCCGGGCGCCACGGTCCGCTTCATCGCCGCCGGGGCCCGTTTCGAGGGGGCGGTCAACGCCGAGGGGCTGGTCACCTCGGGGGCGACCGGCCGGCTGCCGGTGACGGTGGTCGCCTCGGTGCCGGGGACCCGTCCGGTCACGGAGCGGGTCGAGGTGGCGATGGTGCCGGGTCCCGCGGCGCGGATCGCCATCGAGCGCGCGGCGACCCGCCTGGTGATCGGCCAGCAGAGCCACCTGCGGGCCACCGCCTACTCGCGGCACGACGACGCCCGCGCCGACCGGATCGAGTGGCGCTCCTCGGCGCCCCGGGTGGTCCGCGTGGGCAGCGACGGGATGCTGACCGCGCTCGCGGCGGGGACCGCCACGATCCGGGCCACGGCCGGGGCTGCCGCCGCGGAACTCGCCGTGACCGTGTTGCCGGGCAGCATCGGCCAGATGGCGGTCACCCCGGCCACCAGCCAGGCCAAGACCGGTGACGTGATCCGGCTGTCGCTCGAGGTGCGCGATGCCCGCGGCGCGGCGATGACCGGTCTCACCCCGATGTGGTCCATGTCGCCGGGCAACGGGATGATCACCGCCGACGGCGCCTTCGTGGGGTACGAGGCGGGTTCGTACACCGTGATGGCCACCCTCGGCGACCGCAACGCCACCGCCACGGTGACGCTCGCCCCGCGCGACGTGCGCCGTCCCGCCGAGGTGGTGGGGCGCCTGCCGCGGAGCGCCTTCTCGACCGAGGAAGTGTGGGTCCATCCCAACGGGAAGAACCTCTACCTCGGCACCGGCTCCGGCGGCGACCGGATGTACGCCGTGGACATCTCCGATCCCGCCAATCCGGTGGTCACCGACTCGCTGGTGGCCAACACCCGGCGCGTCAACGACGTGATGACCACGCCCGACGGGCGCTTCCTGGTGCACACCCGCGAGGGCGCCGCCGACCGCCGGAACGGCATCGTGATCGCCTCGCTCGAGGACCCGGCGCACCCCAAGGTGATCGCCGAGTTCACGGAAGGGGTGACGGCCGGGGTGCACTCGGCGTTCATCTACCAGCAGCCGAACCACGGCACGCACGTGTATCTCACCAACAACGGCACCGGTGCGATGCACGTGATCGACATCAACGATCCCTACCACCCGAAGCAGGTGGGGATGTACCGCCACCCCGGCCCGATGGCCGGCAACGCGCTGCACGACATCGACGTGCAGGACGGCCTCGCCTACCTGTCGAACTGGAACAACGGGCTGGTGATCCTCGACATCGGCAAGGGGATCAAGGGCGGCTCCCCCAGCAACCCGGTGCTGGTGAGCCAGTACAAGTACGACCTCAATGACCTGTACCGGCAGGTGGAGGCCGCGGGCGGCCCGGGCTTCATCCGCGGCACGCACACCGCGTGGCGCCACAACAACTACGTGTTCATCGCCGACGAGGTCTTCCCGGCGGCCGGCGTGGAGGGTGCGCGCGATGCGGCCGCGGGCCGTGCCTACGGCCGGCTGCAGGTGATTGACGTCAGCAACCTCGAGGCGCCCAGGTCGGTGGCGTGGTACGAGCCGGAGTACGGCGGCGTGCACAACGTGTGGGCCGCTGGCGACACGCTCTACATGGGCGCCTACAACGCCGGCTTCCGCACCTTCGACATTTCCGGCGAGCTGCTCGGCGACCTCCGCGCCCAGCAGCGCGAGATGGTGCACGTCAACACCGCCGACATGGGCGGCCGGCAGGGCGGGCAGAACACCGCGATGACCTGGGGCGTGGTGGTGCGCGACGGGCTCGCCTACGTGAACGACATGAACAACGG
>CAZNOJ010000195.1:0-2258 GCA_964574665.1 uncultured Gemmatimonadaceae bacterium | reverse complement strand
CTGATGGCTGGGATGAACACCGTGGGCGACCTCTTCCAGGCCGGCAAGATGTTCCTGCCGCAGGTGGTCAAGAGCGCCCGGGTGATGAAGCGCGCCGTGGCCCACCTGGTGCCGTTCCTCGAGGCGGAGCGCGCTGGCACCGCACGCGCCAAGCGGGGCCGCATCCTGCTCGCCACCGTGAAGGGCGACGTGCACGACATCGGCAAGAACATCGTGGCCGTGGTGCTGCAGTGCAACGAATGGGAGGTGATCGACCTCGGCGTGATGGTGCCGATGGCCACCATCCTCGAGACGGCCCGCCGCGAGGCGGTGGACCTGATCGGCCTGTCGGGGCTGATCACGCCCTCGCTCGACGAGATGGCCTTCGTGGCGGCCGAACTGGAACGCGAGCACTTCACCACGCCCCTCCTGATCGGCGGGGCCACCACCTCGCGCGCGCACACCGCCCTGCGGATCGCGCCCCGGTACCGGGCCCCGGTGGTGCACGTGCTCGACGCCTCGCGCGCCGTCCCGGTGGCCGCGGCGCTTCGCGACCCGACCCGACGCGAGGAACTCGCCGCGCAGGTGCGCGACGAGTACGCCGCGCTGCGCCGCGAGCGCGAGGGCGAGCACGAGGGTCAGCTCGCCCCGCTGGTCGAGGCGCGCACCGCCCGCGCCGCGGTGGACTGGTCGCGCCCCGTGCCGCAACCCGCCATTCAGGGGGTGACGAGCTTCGACGCCTGGCCCCTCGCCGACCTGCGCACCCGGATCGACTGGACGCCGTTCTTCCGCACCTGGGAGCTGTCCGGCACGTACCCGGCCCTGCTCGACGACCCGGTGCAGGGCGCCGCAGCCCGCGACCTCTTCCGCGACGCCCAGGCCGTGCTCGACGAACTCGAGCGCGACGGGACGCTCACGGCGCGGGGCGTGATCGGCTTCTGGCCGGCCGCGAGCGATGGCGACGACATCACCCTGTATCACGACGCGGCACGCACCGAACCGCTCGCCACGATCCACACGTTGCGCCAACAGCGACGAACGGCGAACGGCGAACGGCGAGCGGCGTTGGCACTCGCCGACTTCGTGGCCCCGCGCACCGCCGGCACTGCCGACTATGTGGGCGCCTTCGCGGTGACCACCGGGCACGGCCTCGACGCGCTGCTGGCCCGGGCACGCGCCGCCCACGACGATTACCGCGCCATCCTCCTCTCCGCGCTCGCCGACCGCCTCGCCGAGGCCTTCGCCGAGCGGCTCCACGAGCGGGTGCGGCAGGAGTACTGGGGGTATGCCCCCGACGAGTCGCTCGACAACGCCGCCCTGGTGCGTGAGCAGTACCAGGGGATTCGCCCCGCCCCGGGCTACCCGGCGTGCCCGGACCACACCGAGAAGCAGACGCTGATGGCCCTGCTCGACGCCGAGCGGCGGGCAGGGATCACCCTCACCGAGAGCTGTGCGATGCTGCCGGGTTCGTCGGTGAGCGGCTGGTACTTCTGGCGCCCCGAGGCCCGATACTTCGGCGTGGGACGGATTGACCGCGACCAGGTGGCCGACTACGCCCGCCGCAAGGGATGGGACCTGGCCACCGCGGAACGCTGGCTCGGGCCGATCCTCGGCTACCGGAGGGAGTGACGACGTGCCCACGCTGAGGGAACTGCTCGCCGACGGACGGCCCCACGTGTTCGACGGGGCGATGGGCACCCTGCTGCACCACCAGGGTGCGCCCCCGAACGCCTGCTTCGACGAGCTGGCGCTGCGGCGCCCGGATCTCGTGGGCGCGGCGCACGCCGCCTACGTGGCCGCCGGCGCCGAGCTGATCGAGACCAACTCGTTCGGCGCCAACCCGTTCAAGCTCGCGGGCTACGGCCTCGCCGAGGAAACCGAGGCGCTCAACGAGGCCGCCGCCCGCGTGGCGCGCGAGGCGGCCGGCGATCGCGTCGCGGTGATCGGCGCCATCGGACCGCTCGGCGCGCGGGTGGAACCGTTCGGCGAAGTGGGGCTCGACGAGGCGGAGGCGGCCTTCGGTCGGCAGGTGGATGGCCTGCTGCGCGGCGGCGTGGACGGCTTCGTGCTGGAGACCTTCTCCGACGTCAACGAACTCGCGGCGGCGATCCGCGCCGTCCGCGCCCGATCGGACCACGCCATCCTGGCCCAGGTGACCATCGGCAACGACGGTTGCACCGCCTTCGGCACCGCGCCCGAGTCGTTCGGCCCCGCGGTGGTGGCGGCGGGGGCCGATGCGATCGGCCTCAACTGCTCCACCGGTCCCTCGGTGGTGCTGG
>CAZNOJ010000194.1:0-2292 GCA_964574665.1 uncultured Gemmatimonadaceae bacterium | reverse complement strand
TGCCGATCATCGAGACGCAGGCCGGCGACGTGTCGGCCTACATCCCGACCAACGTGATCTCCATCACCGACGGCCAGATCTTCCTGCAGACCGACCTGTTCTACGCCAACGTGCGCCCCGCGGTCGACGTGGGCATCTCGGTGTCGCGCGTGGGCGGCAACGCCCAGATCAAGGCGATGAAGAAGGTGGCCGGCCCGCTCCGCCTCTCGCTGGCGCAGTACCGCGAGCTGGAGGCATTCGCGCAGTTCGGCTCCGACCTCGACGCCGCCACCCAGCGCCAGCTGGCGCGCGGGGCGCGCACGGTGGAGATCCTCAAGCAGCCCCAGTACCAGCCGGTGCCGGTCGAGGAGCAGATCGTGGCGATCTATGCCGTGACCAACGGCTACCTCGACGACGTGGCCGTGCCGTCGGTGCGGGACTGGGAGCGCCAGTTCCTGGAGTGGATGCGCTCGTCGCGGCCCGAGGTGCTGGCGGCCATTCGCGACAAGCGCGAGCTCAACGACCAGGTGACGGCCGACCTCAAGGCGGCGATCGCGGCGTTCCAGCCGATGTTCTCCGTCGCCGCCTGAGATGGCCAAGTCACGCGCCCTGAAGGGGCGGATCCGCTCGGTCACCAACACCCGCAAGATCACGCGGACGATGGAGCTCGTGGCCACGTCCAAGCTCAAGCGGGCCCAGGACCGCATGGTGGCCGCGCGGCCCTACGCCGACGCCATGCGCGAGGTGATCTCCGAGCTGGTGACGCCCGACCTGATGGAGCGGTTCGCGCTGCTCCGGCAGCCGGTCGCGCCGTCGGCCGGCGGACCGGACCGCGCCGTGGTGATCCTGCTCACCAGCAACCGCGGCTTCGCCGGCGGCTTCAACGCCAACCTCATCAAGGAAGCCGCCCGCCGGGTGGCCGACCTCGAGGGGCAGGGGTACACGGTGGAGCTGGTGGCGGTGGGCAAGAAGGGGATCGGCTACTTCCGCTACCTTGGCCGCACCCTGCGCGCGGCCCGGACCGACGTCAGCGACCGGCCCACCACTGCCGACGCCGCCTCGGTGGCCGACGAGCTCATCGCCGAGTTCGCCGCCGGCCGCCTCGGCGTGGTGGAACTGGTGCGCTCGCAGTTCCAGAGCGCGCTCACCACGCCGCCGGTGACCGACCGGCTGCTGCCGGTGCCGCCGCCGGCGCGGACCGCCGGGGGGCGGGCCGACTACATCCTGTCGCCCGACCCGGAGACGATCCTCGCCGACATCCTCCCCCGCATGGTGCGCAACGCCGTGTACCGCGGGATGGTGGAGACGGCGGCGGCGGAGCAGGCGCAGCGGCGCACCGCCATGAAGAACGCCACCGACAACGCCGGTGACCTGATCGAGTCGCTCAAGCGGACCTACAACCGGCAGCGGCAGGCGCAGATCACGCAGGAGATCGCCGAGCTGGTGGGCGGCGCGGCGGCATTGCAGGGATGAAGCGTGAAGGGTGAAGCGTGAAGCGGACCGCTTCACCCTTCACGATTCACGAATGGACCAGACCTTAACGAACCGAGATTGTTGACCATGACTGCTGCTGCATCTTCGACGGGCACCATCGTCCAGGTGATCGGCCCCGTGATCGACGTGGAGTTTCCGCCCGACCACCTGCCGCAGATCTACAACGCCCTCACCGTGACCGACGACTCGGGCGCGGTGCCGGTGCGGCTCACGGTGGAGGTGCAGCAGCACATCGGCCGCGGCCAGGTGCGCGCGGTGGCGATGTCCTCCACCGACGGCGTCACCCGCGGCATGACCGCGGTGGACACCGGGGCGGCGATCGCGGTGCCGGTCGGCAATGCCGCCCTGGGCCGGATCCTCAACGTGCTGGGCGAGCCGGTGGACGGCGGCGAGCCGATCCCCGCCTCGGTGGAGCGCTGGCCGATCCACCGTCCCTCGCCGGGGTTCACCGCGCTCGAGCCCAAGACCGAGATCCTCGAGACCGGCATCAAGGTGGTGGACCTGATCGCCCCCTTCGTGAAGGGCGGCAAGATCGGCCTCTTCGGCGGCGCCGGCGTGGGCAAGACGGTGGTGATCATGGAGCTGATCAACAACGTCCAGAAGGGCCACGGCGGCAAGTCGGTGTTCTGCGGCGTGGGCGAGCGGACCCGCGAGGGGAACGACCTCTACCTCGAGATGTCGGAGTCGGGGGTCATCGATTCCTGCGCCCTCATCTACGGCCAGATGAACGAGCCGCCGGGCGCGCGCCTCCGCGTGGGCCTCTCGGGCCTCACCGTGGCGGAGTACTTCCGCGACGTGGAGGGCCAGGACGTGCTGCTC
>CAZNOJ010000193.1:0-2353 GCA_964574665.1 uncultured Gemmatimonadaceae bacterium | reverse complement strand
GGGCCGGCATTCGATGTCGGTGCGGTGCTGCCGGTGCTGAATTCGGTCGGGCTCACGGGCTCCTCCCTCTGGTGCCATGCCGGGACGTCACGGCTGCAGCTTCGCCTTCAGTTCGGTGAACCAGTTCTCCGCGTAGACCACCTGCTGGTTTGCGCTCGTGCCCAGGTCCTTGATCATCAGGAAGCGCTGGTCGCCCGGGGCCACGTCGTACTGCTGGCGGTTGCGGGCGCCGCGGTAGCCGGCCACGGGGAAGAGTGGCCGCGGGTTGCCGAACGCCGGTATGGGGCCTGGCGTTACCGCGACGGACACCAGCTGGCCGTTGCTCTTGAAGAACAGCTCGCGACCACTCCGCGCCCAGCGGGGCTCCGTGCCGCCACCGCGCGAGACAACCTGCGGGGTGCCGCCACCCGGGAAGGGAAGCACGTACACCTCCCGCTGGCCATTCGCATTGCTCACGTACGCCAGTGAGCGCCCATCGGGTGAGAGCGAGATCTGGATGTTGACGTCGCCGACGACGATTGGCTGCAGTGTGGTATCGCCACTCAAGCGCCGTGCGCGAATGTTGATGTTGCTCGCCGACTCGTCGCTCCGGAGGACGAGCCAGTTGCCATCGCGAGTCACCTCGCCCTCCCACACCCCGAAGAGATGCCGATGCAGCAGGACCGGCGGGGCGCTGGCATCGACCAGTGCGACGTAGAGGTCGGAGTTGTTGAGGTCGGAACCACCGCGGGCATTCGAGGCAAAGACGACCGACCGGCCGTCGGCCAGCCAGGATGGGCGCCAGCTCACCGTTCCCGTATTGGCGACCCTGAGCCGGGTGCCGTCCCCCCGGCGGACCCACAGTTCAATGTTGCGGTCGCGCACGGACACCGCGATGGAATTGCCGTCGGGCGATACGGCGGGGTAGTCGAATTCACCCCGCCACGACGTGTCCACCGCCACGCTGCTGCCGTCGCGCGCGACCCAGCGCAACTCGGCCGACGCGCCGAACCCGTCGAGCAGCGAATAGACCGCAGTGCCCGAACGCGAGAGGGCAAACTGACCGGGCGAGACATTCTCGAGCACGGGTACTGCACTGCCCGTGAGCTCGAGGCGATCGAGGTCGAAGGCAGCGGCGTACAACCCGCCGGTGCGTGCCGTGTAGAGCAGGTGGCCACTCGGCGCGTACCAGGCCCCGGCCGCATCCTCCACCAGTCGTCGCACGGAGTCGGAGGCGAGATCCACCACGCCCACGTACGATCGCGTGGCGCAGTTCCCCTCGCACATGGTCACCAGGGCGCCCGCGTTGTGCGGGAGCGGCTGGATCAGGGCGACGTTGCCGTCCTTCGGAAGGTCGCCGAGGACGGTGTCGACGCGACCCCCGCCCGCGGAGACCCGCAACAGGCTCCGTCGCCCACCGGCGAAGACGATGGACCCGTCCTCAAGCCAGGCCGCAGCATAGTAGGTCTCGCCTCCCCCGCGGGCCACCGTGACCGCCCCGCCCCCTGTGATCGGCACCTTCTCGAGCGACCCGTCGACCAGCTGGAACCCGACCCAGCCTCCATCGGGCGAGAAGAATGGCGCCAGTGCGTTCTCGGTGCCGGGGATGGCCACCGGCTCGCTGGCGTCCCGACGCTTGATGAAGAGCTGCGTGGTGCCACCCACCGAGTCGCTGAACACCACGCTCGACCCGTCGGGCGCGATGGCGGCCTGGTTGCTCACCTGCAGCAGGCCGGGGGAGAGGAAGTCGCCCTGCCCGTGACGCCAGAGCACCACGCGCTGTCGGCTCACCGTATCGTTCGCCGTCGGCCGCAGCCAACCCCACGCTGCAGCAAGCAATGCCAGCATCGCGATCGCGGCTGTTGCCAGCAGCATCGGTCGCGTGTCCCGCTGGCGTGCGCGGCGTGCGGTGGTGCGCGGGTGCCTTGCGGTGGCGGGTGCCTGGCCCGCCAGGGCGGCGGCGAACTCGGCCGCGGTGGCGAAGCGATCGGCCGGCAGCTTCTCGAGTGCGGTGAACACGGCCGCCTCGAGCTCGTCGGGAATCGACTTGCGCTGCCCGGTCAGGGCGCGCGGCTCCTCGGTCATCACGCGGGCGATGATGGCCTGGGCGGTGGGCCCCGTGAACGGCGGCTCGCCCACCAGCATCTCGTAGGTGACGCAGCCCAGCGCGTACACGTCGCTGCGCGCGGTGATCTCGCGCTCGCCCATCGCCTGTTCGGGCGACATGTAGTGCGGGGTGCCGAGGGACATGCCGGTCTCGGTCATGCGGGTGCCGGCGGTGCTCACGGCAAGGGCGATCCCGAAGTCCGCCACCAGGGCGCGGCCGTCGTGGAGCAGGATGTTCTCGGGCTTGATGTCGCGGTGGATCACGCCG
>CAZNOJ010000192.1:0-2406 GCA_964574665.1 uncultured Gemmatimonadaceae bacterium | reverse complement strand
GGCCCGCTTCATCCGCTTCTGCGACGCGTTCAACATCCCGCTGGTGACCTTCGAGGACGTGCCGGGGTTCCTGCCCGGCGTGGCCCAGGAGCACGGCGGGATCATCCGGCACGGTGCCAAGCTGCTCTATGCGTATTGCGAGGCCACGGTGCCCAAGCTCACCGTGATCACCCGCAAGGCCTATGGCGGCGCCTACGACGTGATGTCGTCCAAGCACATCCGCGGCGACGTCAACCTCGCCTGGCCCAGCGCCGAGATCGCGGTGATGGGACCGAAGGGCGCGGTCGAGATCCTCTACCGCCAGCAGATCGCGCAGTCCGCCGACCCGGCCGGCGAACTCGCCGCCCGCACCGCCGAGTACACCGAGGCGTTCGCCAATCCCTACCAGGCCGCCGCCCGGGGCTACATCGACGACGTCATTGACCCCCGCGACACCCGGCCCCGTCTGATCGACGCCCTGGACACGCTGGCCGGCAAGCGCGACCGCAACCCGCCCCGCAAGCACGGCTGCATCCCGCTCTAGCCCTTCACCCGCGGCTGGCGGCCACATTACCTTCCAGCTGGTCCCCGACCGAGCCCGCCCGGTCCCCACGAGGCCCGTCATGTCGTTGTCCCGCAAGCCGTTGCTGTCGGTCCTGGCGCTCCTGGCCGCGAGCCTCCCGCTCGCCGGTCAGCAGCCCGCCCGTCAGACGGTGCGGCCGATCTCCGCCGGCAACACGGGGATGACCCTGGCGGAGGCGCTGCTCCGCGACGGCCGCCGCAAGGACGCGGCCGATGCGCTCGGGCGCTGGCTCTCCGAACACCCCACCGATGGCCGCGCCTGGCACTACCTGGGGCGCATTCACCTCGACGAGGCCCGCCGGTGGCACCGCTCGGGCCACGAGGGCGAGACCGACGGCGGCATGCTGCTGGATTTCGCGGCCACCGCCTTCGAGCAATCGCAGCGCCTCCTCGCAGACTCCGGGACCGTCTACCGGGTGCTGGTGGCCGTCGAACGGGCCACGGTGACGGCGGAACAGGACGGCTGGGCCGCGCTCGCCGCGCTCTCCCTCACCCCGGAGGAACTGCCGCTCCCGCCCGTCCTCGGCGAGCTGGGTGAGAACCTCCTCGCCTCCTGTCCCGCCAACGGCGTGCTGGTCACCGGATCCATGGTGGAGACCGCCGCGGTATGGGGCCGCTGGCTCCTCCACCGCGAGGCGCGACCCGACCTGCTGCTGCTCCGTCCCGAGCTGTACAGCTGGGACGCGCGGTATCGGGTGCGCATGGCCGAGGAACTGGGCGTGCCGATCGAGGCCTCGCTGCCCGAGGCCCTGCTGCAGGTGACCACCCGTCGCCCGCTCTGCCTCACGCCCACCGTGGATTCGCTGACCGCCCCGGCGATTGACTGGCGGCCGGTGCGCCTGGTGCTCGCCGCCGGGGTGCAGCATGCCCCGGAGGACACCGGTGCGGCGCTCTCCGTGCACCAATTCGCCCTCACCGGCCTGGCCGGCTCGGTGTGGAGCGAGGCGGCTCGCGACGTGTACGACCTCGCCGCGCGCCGCAATCGCGACCTCTGCCGCACCTTGCTCCAGGGCGGCGACCTCACGCCGAACCTCCCCGCCATCGCCTCCTGCGCCCCGAGAGAGTGACGCCGCTCTCCCGGGTGTTGATCGCCAACCGCGGGGAGATCGCCCTCCGCATCATCCGGGCATGCCGCGACGAGGGCCTGGCATCGGTCGCCGTGTACAGCGACGCCGACGCCGGCGCACCGTTCGTGCGCGCGGCCGATGTCGCGGTGCGCATCGGTCCGCCGCCGCCCGCGGAGAGCTACCTCCGCATCGAGGCGCTGCTCGAGGCGGCCCGGCACGCCGGGGCCGACGCGGTGCATCCGGGCTACGGCTTCCTCGCCGAACGCGCCGCGTTCGCTCGCGCGGTGGAGGACGCCGGCCTCACCTGGATCGGCCCGCCTTCCGCCGCGATCGAGGCGATGGGCGACAAGACCTCTGCCCGCCGCCTGATGGAGGCGGCAGGGGTGCCGATCGTGCCGGGTGCGGTGGCGCCGCTCACCGACCCGGACGTCGCCCGCGAGCTCGCCGACCAGCTCGGCTATCCGGTCCTGGTGAAGGCCGCGGCCGGCGGCGGCGGCAAGGGGATGCGCGTGGTACACGACGCCGAGGCGCTGCCGCAGGCGCTCGCCATGGCGTCGCGCGAGGCCGAGAAGGCGTTCGGCGACGGGGCCGTCTACCTGGAGCAGCTGGTGGTCCGCCCGCGCCACGTCGATATCCAGGTGCTCGCCGACGCGGAGCGCAAGGAGGTGCACCGCAGCCAGGTGGGCGGTGGTGGTGGGGGGGGGGGGGGGGGGGGGGGGGTGGTTTGGGGGCCCCATAACCCCCCACCCCAAAGGGGTGATGGAACTTTAACCCCCCC
>CAZNOJ010000191.1:0-2463 GCA_964574665.1 uncultured Gemmatimonadaceae bacterium | reverse complement strand
CCGACGGCCGCTACATCTGGTACGCCGGCCGCGACCGCGACTGGCACTACAACGCCCTCTTCCCGCAGTACCAGCTCTACCGCTTCGATCGCGAGAAGGGCACCTCTACCCTGATGACGTCGCGCTACGGCTCGGCGTTCCGGCCGGCGATCTCGCCCGACGGCAAGTGGCTCACGTACGGTACCCGGTACAACGCGCAGACGGGGCTCCGCATCCGCGAGCTGGCCACCGGCGACGAGCGGTGGCTCGCCTACCCGATCCAGCGCGACGAACAGGAGTCGCGCGCCACGCTGGACGTGTTGCCGGGCTATGCGTTCACCCCGGACTCGCGCGAAGTGGTGCTCTCCTATGGCGGCAGGATCTGGCGCGTGCCGGTGGACGGTTCCGCGCCGATCGCGGTGCCGTTCGAGGCGGAGGTCAAGGCGCCGATCGGGCCGGAGGTGAAGTTCGCCTACGCGGTGGACACCAGCGCCAATGTCACCGCGCGGCAGATCCGCCATCCGGTGCCGTCGCCCGACGGCTCGCGGCTGGCGTTCACGGCGTTCGACCGGCTGTGGGTGTCGCGCGCCAATGGCGAGGGCGCGCGGCGGCTCACCAGCGCCGAGCACGGCGAGTTCCACCCGAGCTGGTCACCCGACGGGCAGTGGGTCGCCTACGTGACCTGGCACGACTCCCTCGGCGGCTACCTGATGAAGGCGCGCGCCGACGGCACCGGCCAGCCGGTGCGGCTCTCCGAGGTGGCGGCGCTCTACACCAACATCAACTGGTCGCTCGACGGGCAGCGCATCGTGGCCACCCGCAGCGCCGCGCGCGAGCTGCGGGCCGCGCCCGACGTGTTCTTCGGTGGCACGGGGGGCGAGTTCGTCTGGGTGCCGGCAGGCGGCGGCGCGGTGACGGTGATCGCGCCGGTGGCCGGCCGCGACGTGCTCCACTTTGCGCGCACCGCGCCCGACCGGCTGTACGCCTACTCGCCGGGCGAGGGGCTGGTGTCGTTCCGGTGGGACGGCACCGACGTGAAGCAGCACCTGCAGGTGCGCGGGGCCGCGGCGCCGAGCGGCGTGATGGACACCCCCCATCCGGAGGAGCACGAGGCGCTGCCGCGCCGGGTGTTCCCGGTGATGGTGGACAAGTACACCGGCGCGGGTGTCCCGCCGGCGGAGGCGGGCGGGGGGCCGCCGGCCGGGTTGATCCTGATCTCGCCCGCGGGCGATCGCGCGCTGGCCCAGGTGGGGCGCGACGTGTACACGGTGGACCTGATCCAGACCAACGGCGCGCCGCAGGTGGTGTCGGTGGCGGCTCCTGCCGGGGCGCCGGTGCGGGTGCGCAAGCTCACCGACGTGGGCGGCGAGTTCCCGGCGTGGAGCGACGACGGCCGTGCCGTGCACTTTGCCCTGGGCAACGCGCACTTCCGCTACGACCTCGCCGAGGCGCAGGCCCTCGACGATTCGGTGGTGGCACGGCAGCGGGCCACGGTGGGGCGGGCGCTGCAGGCGCGCGCCACGGTGGACTCGCTCAAGCTGGTGCGCGGGCGGATCGACTCGCTGACGCGGGCCAACCGGGTGGTGCCTGACTCGCTCCGGGCCCGGGTTACGGCGCTGGTGGCGGACTCGGTGCGCCTCAAGGCGGACTCGATCATCGCCGCGGCCGACGAGATGCGCGCCCGCGCGGCGCGGCTCCGGCGCCTCGCCGATTCCACCCTGGCGGCGGGCGACAGCACCGCCTTCGACACCACGGCCTACATCCCGCGCGAGCGCCGGATTCGCGTGACCCAGGCGCGCGACGTGCCACGCGGCTCCGTGGTGCTGCGCGGTGGGCGCGTCGTCACGATGCGCGGCCGCGAGATCCTCGAGAACGCCGACGTGGTGATCACCGACAACCGGATCGTGGCCGTGGGTCGCCGCGACTCGGTGACGGTGCCGGCGGGGGCGACGGTGATCGACGTCACCGGCAAGACGCTGCTCCCCGGGTTCATTGACACCCACTACCACGCCCAGTGGCTGGTGCCCGAGATCCACACCCAGCAGGTGTGGCAGTACCTCACCAACCTGGCGTTCGGCGTCACCACGACGCGCGATCCGCAGACGGCGAGCACCGACATCCTCTCCTACCAGGATCGGGTGGAGACGGGGGAGATGCTGGGGCCGCGGATCTACTCGACCGGGCCGGGGGTCTTCCTGGGCGACGTGATCCGCGACCAGGAGCACGCGAAGACGATCCTGCGGCGGTACGCGGCGTACTTCGACACGCACACCCTCAAGATGTACATGACCGGGAACCGGCAGCAGCGGCAGTGGATCATCAACGCCGCGAAGGAGCTCCGGTTGATGCCGACCACCGAGGGCGGCCTCGACTACAAGCTCGACCTCACGCACGCGATGGACGGCTACCCCGGAGTGGAGCACAACCTTCCGATCGCGCCGATCTACTCCGACGTGGTGAAGCTGTTCAAGGCGAGCGGCACCA
>CAZNOJ010000190.1:0-2473 GCA_964574665.1 uncultured Gemmatimonadaceae bacterium | reverse complement strand
GCCACGAAGCATAGCCGGGGACGGCACCGCGGGCAACTTGGCTAACCCCTTGGCATCGTTGACAAAAGGTCGCATCGCGCCCTACGCTTGCGCCCCATGTCGAACCCCTCCTCGCCGCTCGCGGCGGCCCTCGATCGCCTCCGGCACGGGGACGCCCTCTCCGAGGACCAGACCGCCGCCGCCTTCGAGGTGGTGATGCGCGGTGAGGCCACCGCCGAGCAGATCACCGCGCTGCTCCTGGGGCTGCGAGACAAGGGCGAAACCGCCGACGAGCTCGCCGGCGCCGCCCGGGCGCTCCGCGGTGCGATGCGCACGGTGGATCTCGGTGATCGGGAGTCGTTGGTGGACACCTGCGGCACGGGCGGAGGGGGGATCCGGACCCTCAACCTCTCCACCGCGGCCGCCCTGGTGGTGGCCGGCGCCGGGGTCGGCGTGGCGAAGCACGGCAACCGGTCGTTCACGTCGCGCTCCGGTTCCGCCGACGTGCTGGAAGCCCTCGGCGTCACGGTGGACGTCCCCGTCTCGGCCGCGGCCGACGTCTTCCGCGAGGCCGGTGTGGTGTTCCTCTTTGCGCCCACCTATCACCCCGCGATGCGCCACGCCGCGCCGGTGCGACGCAGTCTCGGGGTGGCGACGGTGATGAACCTGCTGGGCCCCCTGGCCAATCCGGCCGGCGTGGTGCGCCAGGTGGTGGGTGTCGCGGATCCCGACCACGGCCTGCTGATGGCCAACGCCCTCCGCCGCCTCGGGGCGGTGCGAGCCATGGTGGTGCACGCCGTGGTCGGCCTCGACGAGATCGCGCCGGTCGGGGAGACGCTGGTGTGGGAACTCCGTGATGGTGAGGTGACGGAGCAGCGGCTCCACCCAGCCGATCACGGCCTCGCGTCGGACGACCTGCGCGGCATCGAGGGAGGGGAACCGGCGGAGAACGCCCGGGCCATCGAGGGCCTGCTCCTGTCGCCCGATGCAGCTCCGGCGGCGCTTCGCAGCGCCGTGCTGCTCAACGCCGCCGCGGCCCTGGTGGTTTCGGGAGCGGCGCTCGACGTGGCTGAAGGCGTGGAGCGGGCCGAAGCGGCGCTCCGGCGCGGTGACGCGGCGCGGCGCCTGGAACGGCTCCGGCGCGCCTCCAGCCGCTAGAACTTCCGGATCACCCCCACCACCACGCCCTGGATCAGCACGTCGTCTTCGCGGAAGCGGAGGGGACGCATGGTCGCGTTGGCCGGCTGCAGCCGGATCCAGCCGTTCGGTTCGCGATAGAACCGCTTGACGGTGGCTTCGTTGCCGTTGACGAGCGCGATCACCATCTCGCCGTTGTCCGCCGCCTCGCGCCCGTTGACCACCACCAGGTCGCCGTCGGCGATCTGCTCCTCGATCATCGAGTCGCCGCGGACCCTGAGGGCGTAGTTTGGTCCCCTGCGCGGGAGCATCTCGTCGGGAACGGCCACCACCTCCCCGGCCATCACCGACTCGATCGGGTAGCCCGCCGCCACGGCGCCCAGCAGCGGGATCTCCGAGGCACCCACCGCACCGCGAGGCGGCAGCACCTCGGTGGAGCGGCTTTCATTGAAGGTGCGACGGATGTACCCCTTCCGCTCCAGGTTGGAGAGGTGCTCGTGGACCGTGGAGATGGACTGGTAGTTGAACTCCGCGGCGATCTCCTCGAGGGAGGGGGCAAACCCCTGACGGGCGATCGTCGCCGTCAGGAAATCGAGGATTTCGCGTTGCTTGCGGGTGAGGGGCACGACGGCCTCCAGCGTGGCGAAGAGAACCCGAACCGAAGCTACCCGAAGGGAAACCGAAGCGCAAGATGAGCGTGCTCGAAGCGATCCTCGCCGATGCCCGGGCCGGGCTCCCGGAGCTCAGGAACCGCGCCGCCGCACTCGAGCGGGCGGCGCGGGACGCCCCCCAGCCGCCGCCGTTCCTGGCCGCCCGGCCGGTCGGCCGGGTGGGGCTCATCGCGGAGGTGAAGCGGCGCTCCCCCTCGGCAGGGGCGATCAACGCGGGCCTCGATCCGGTCGCCCTGGCCGGCGACTATGCCGCAGGCGGCGCCACGGCGGTCTCGGTGCTCACGGAATCGGCGCGGTTCGGTGGGTCGCTCGACGACCTGCGGGCGGTCGCCGCGACGGTCCCGGTCCCGGTGCTCCGGAAGGACTTTCTGCTCGATCCCCTGCAACTGGTCGAAGCCCGCGCCGCCGGTGCGTCGGCCGTGCTGCTCATCGTGCGGGCCCTCGACGACGGTGCGCTGCGCGCCCTGCTGCGGCATGCCGAGGCGCTGCACCTCACCGCCCTCGTGGAGGCCCACGACCGCCGCGAGCTGGACCGGGCGCTGGAGGCGGGGGCGACCTGCGTCGGGGTGAACGCCCGCAACCTCGACGACTTCCGCATGGATATCGAGGCGTCGCTGGCGCTGGTGGCGTCCATCCCACGGGAATGCATCGCGGTGGCGGAGAGCGGGATGTCGCGGCGACGCGAC
>CAZNOJ010000189.1:0-2484 GCA_964574665.1 uncultured Gemmatimonadaceae bacterium | reverse complement strand
CACGCCGATCCCGCGCACGCTGCACCTCTCGCTCGCGGGACTCCGCGACATGACGGTGATCGAGACCCCGCCCAGGGACCGCTCCCCGATCCTCACCTTCGTGGAACCGTGGGACGACGCCCTGCTCGAGGAGGCGATCGCCCGGGAGCTCGACCGGGGCGGCCAGGTCTTCTTCGTGCACAACCGGATCGAGACCATCGAGACGATCGCCGCCCGGGTCCGGGCGCTCGCCCCGCGGGCGCGCGTGGCGGTGGGGCACGGCCAGATGGCGGCCGACGACCTCGAGCGGGTGATGCAGGACTTCGTGGCGGGGGCGGTGGACATCCTCGTCTCCACCATGATCGTGGAGTCGGGACTCGACGTGCCGAACGCCAACACCATGGTGGTGCACGACGCCCACCGCTTCGGGCTGGCCCAGCTCTACCAGTTGCGGGGCCGGGTGGGACGGTCGCACCGCCGCGCCTACTGCTACCTGCTGGTCCCCGACGTGATGGACCCGGGGGCCGAGGAACGTCTCAAGGTCCTCGAGCATCATACCGACCTGGGGGCCGGGTACCGGATCGCCCTGCGGGACATGGAGCTGCGGGGGGCGGGCAACCTGCTCGGCGCCGAGCAGTCGGGGCACGCCCAGGCGGTGGGGTTCGACCTCTACCTGCGCTGGCTGGAGGAGACGGTCACGGCCCTCCGGGGCCGGCAGGGGGCGGTGGAGGCCCCGGCCCCACCGGACGTCCATTTCGACGTGGCCGCCCGGTTCCCGGATGCCTACGTGGCCGACGACGCGACCAAGCTGGAGCTCTATCGCCGACTGGCGCGGGCGTCCGACCCCGGCGAAATTGATGAGTTGCGGGCGGAACTGCGGGAGCGGTTCGGACCGCTGCCCGCGGAGGCCGAGGTTCTCCTCGACATGGGGCGGCTCCGGGTCCTCGGGGCCCGCCTCGGGGTGCAGCACATCCTGGTTCGCGGCAACGAGGCCCGTGTCTCGTTTCGCCAGGGGACTGCCCCGCGGATGGCCGGGCTGACCCGGGCCCTCGACGACGTGCAGCTGGCCGCGGAGGTGCGGCGCACGGTGCCGTTGTCGCTCCGCCTGGTGCGACTCGGCGGCGAGCCGCTGATCCCCGCGTTGGTTCGTGCGCTGCGGCAGGTGGCTGCCGCCGGCGACTGATGTCCCTTACCGGAATGAGGAGTCTGATGCGTCGTACGCTGTGGCTGGCCGGAGCACTGTTCGTCGTGACGGGATGCAACGGGGACGCCTTCACGGCGCATCCCGACGTGGCTGCCGAGGCGGCGGGCCAGACCCTCACCGCGGAGCGCGTCGCGGAGATCCTCACCAGCGTGAAGGGGGTGCAGGTCAACGCCGAGGCGGCCAACTTCGTCTCCTCGCTGTGGACCGACTACACCCTGTTCGCGCAGGCCGTGGCCACCAACCAGCTGGAGACCGACTCGGCCATGGTGGCCGGTGCCATGTGGAAGGACATCGCGGAGTTCACCGCCGGCCACTGGTTCGACTCGCTGATTTCCCAGCGCGCCATGCTGACCCCGGAGCGGCTCGATTCCGCGTATGCGCTCGATTCGGTGCGGGTCTTCCAGCACGTGCTGGTCACGGTGGATCCCACCGCCAACGAGGCGACGCGGAACGCCGCCCGTCGCAAGGCCGATGGGCTGCTGGCCGAGGCGCGGCGCGGCGCCAATTTCGGCGGGCTGGTGCTGCGCGATTCGGACGAGCCGGCGGCGCAGGCCGATTCCGGGTTCCTGCCGGTCTCGCCGCGCGGGGCGTTCGTGGCCGCCTTCGATTCGGCCGCGTGGTTGCTCGCCCCCGGGGCCATCTCCGACGTGGTGGTGACCTCGTTCGGCTTCCACGTGATCCGGCGGGCCGACGACGCCCAGGCCAAGCAGCGCCTCGGCGCCTGGCTCGAGCCGCAGCTCGTCTCCCGCATGGAGCAGGCCTACTACACCGAGCTCGATTCCACCTTCCAGCTGGAGCTCTCCCGCAACGCGGTCGTGCTCGCCAAGGAAGCGCTCGCCGACCTCAATGCGGCGGGGCGCAACTCCCGCAAGCTGGTGTCGTTCCGTGACGGTGCCTTCACCGTGGCCGACTTCGCGCGGTGGATCCGTGCCGACGTCTCCGACCCGGTGCAGGGTCCCCAGGCGCTCGCCCAGCTGCAGCAGATTCCCGATTCGCTGCTGGAGCTCGGGCTCCGGCAGATGGGGCAGCGCTACCTCTTCCTGCGCGAGGCCGAGCGCAACGAGGTGCGGGTCACCCCGGAGGAGTGGGCGATGATCCGGGACCACTTCGTGGCCCAGGTGGACTCGCTCAAGACCGCGATCGGGCTGACCCCCGACGTGATCGACCCGAATGCGCCCGAAGCCGACCGTCGGCGCGCGGCGGCGCTGCGGGTGGATGGCTTCTTCGACCGGATGACCACGGGCGAGTCGCGGATGCGGCTCCTGCCGGGCATGCTGGCGTGGACGCTGCGCGACCGGGGC
>CAZNOJ010000188.1:0-2546 GCA_964574665.1 uncultured Gemmatimonadaceae bacterium | reverse complement strand
GACCCGACAGCCAGCACCACCTTCCCGAACGTCCGGTTCGACGCGAGCAGCTCGTACGCCAGAGCGGCCTCGGTCCACGGCACCACGCGGTCGACGACCGGTCGCAGGGTGCCGCTCGCGAAGTGGGGCAGGATCTCGCCGGTGAACCGCTCCACCAGCGCGCGCCGTTCGCGCGCGTGGCGCGGCCGCATGGCGGTGCCCACGATCGCGAGTCGCTGCCGCAGCAGCCGGCCCAGGTCCACCCGCTCCGCCGCGCTGCCGGTGAGGGTGCCCACCAGCACCAGTCGCCCGCCGCTCGCGAGCAGCGACAGGTGCGCGTCGAAGTGCGCGGCGCCGAGGGTGTCGAGGATCACGTCGACCGGCTCGAGGTCGCGAGGCCAGCCGTCGCGGAGCAGCACGCCGTGCTCCAGGCCCAGCGCGCGCGCCCGCGCCAGCTTGTCGGGAGTCCGTGACGTGCCGATCAGCGTGACCCCCAGCACCTGCGCGAGCTGCACCGCGGCGGTCCCCACCCCGCTGCCGATGGTGTGCGCCAGCACCCGCTCGCCGGCCCGGACGCGCCCCTGCACCACCATCGCGTCCCACGCGGTGAGGAACGCCTCGGGGATCGCCGCCGCGTCGGTCAATGGCATCCCGTCCGGGACCGCCATCGCCTCGGCCTGGTGCACCACCACCCGGTCGGCGTGGGCCCCGCCACCCACCAGCCCCATCACCCGGTCGCCGGTGGTCCAGTACGTCACCCCGCGCCCGGTGGCGATCACCTCGCCGGCATACTCGAGCCCGGGAATGTCGGCCGGCCACCCCGGCGGCGCGGGATACTTCCCGGCGCGCTGCAGCAGGTCCGCCCGGTTGAGCCCCACCGCGCGGATCCGCACCGCGATCTCGCCCTCGCCGGGCGGCTGGTCGGGGCGGTCTGCGATCTCGAGGGACGGGAGGGTGAGGGCGCGCATGGATGGAACCTACAAGGCAGAGAACGGAGGGTGGAGGGCGGAGAGTGGAGAAAGCATTTGCTCTCTCTGTCCTCCACCCTCCACCCTCTGTTCTCTCTGGAGCAACACATGACAACGTACTGTACCGTCGCCCCCGGCCACCCGTTCCACGGGCCGTACCACGACACCGAGTACGGCTTCCCGCTCCGCGACGACGCCGCGCTGTTCGAACGGCTGGTGCTGGAGATCAACCAGGCCGGCCTGTCGTGGCTCACCATCCTCAAGAAGCGCGAGGCGTTCCGCGCAGCGTACCGCGGCTTCGACCCGCACGTGGTGGCCAGGTTCGGCGCGCGTGACCGCGCGCGCCTGCTGGCCGACGCCGGCATCATCCGGAACCGGCTGAAGGTGGACGCCGCGATCCACAACGCCAAGCAGGTGGTGGCCCTGATCGCCAGTCACGGCTCCTTCGCCGCGTGGCTCGATGCGCAGGGCACGCTCACCAGGGCCGAGTGGGTCAAGGTGATGAAGGCGGAGTTCCGCTTCATGGGCGGCGAGATCGTGGGGGAGTTCCTGATGAGCATTGGACGGCTCGACGGAGCGCATGCACCGGACTGTCCGGTGACCGCCGCTATCGCGGCAGGGAGAGGAGCACCCTCGTCCCGAACGCAGTGAGGGACCTCTCGCCCATGCGCAGAGGCAAGAGGTCCCTCGCTTCGCTCGGGACGAGGTCGCTCACGGGATAGAGGTCCCTCGCTTCGCTCGGGACGAGGTCGCTAGGGGATAGAGGTCCCTCGCTTCGCTCGGGACGAGGTCAACACACTTTCTCGCCTTCTCGCTTTCGATGACCTTCACGCACCTCCACGTCTCCTCCTGGTTCTCCTTCGGCCACGGCACCTCCTCTCCCGAGGTGCTGGTGCGTGCCGCCGCCGCGCGCGGCTTCCGCGCCCTCGCGCTCACCGACATCAACGGCGTGTACGGCGCGGTGGAGTTCCAGAAGGCGTGCGAGGCCGCCGGGATCCGGCCGATCCTGGGCGCCCAGCTCGTCACCCCCACGGCGCACGCGGTGGCACTCGCCGAGGACGCCCGCGGCTGGGCGGCGCTCTGCCGCGCCATCACCGCCATTCACTGGGATCCCGACCTCGCCCTCGCGGCCCAGCTCGCCGTGGACCGCGAGGGGCTCACCGTCCTCTCGAGCGACACCCAGCTCCTGGAGCGGCTCGTCACGCTCTCGGGCCCGGCGGGACTCTGCGCCGAGCTGATCCCGGGCCCCGAGCGCCACCGGGTGCTCGCCGCCGCGCGGCGACTGGGCCTTCCCGCCGTGGTGACCGGCGGCGTGGTGATGGCCAACGCGGAGGACTGGCAGCGGCAGAGACTGATTCATGCGATACATCGGAATGGAGTGTTGGACGAGACTGGAGATTCGAGATTCGCGATTCGAGGAACCCGAGCACTTCCTCCAATCTCCAATCTCGAATCACGAGTCTCACCACGCGAAGCGTGGTTGCGCCCGGCACCCGAACTCGAACGCCACTTCCCCGATGTTCCAGAGGCATTTGCGGCCGCCGGGGTGATCGCCGAGCGCTGCCAGTTCCGCCTGGCGCTGGGGCGCACCATCGCGCC
>CAZNOJ010000187.1:0-2554 GCA_964574665.1 uncultured Gemmatimonadaceae bacterium | reverse complement strand
CGGCCGGGAACTGCGGTCAATCGGGATCCCAGGCTCCCGGCCGGCATCGCGCGCCCCGAGGGGCGCGCCTGCTGATCACTCGTACCGCAGCGCCTCGACCGGATCCAGTCGTGCCGCCTTGTTGGCGGGATAGAGGCCGAAGAAGATCCCGGTGATCGTCGACGCGATGACCGCGGCGGCGACCGACCAGAGCGGGATGCTCGCCGGCAGCGGCGTGAACGTGACGATCGCCAGCGCGATCAGCGCGCCGAGTCCGAGTCCCACCATGCCGCCGATGAGGGTCAGCGTGGCGGCCTCGACCAGGAACTGGAAGAGGATCTCGCCGCGGGTGGCGCCGAGCGCCTTGCGGATGCCGATTTCGCGGGTGCGCTCGGTGACCGAGATCATCATGATCGCCACCACGCCCACGCCGCCGACCATGAGGCCGACGCTGGAGAGCACCAGCATCACCAGGAAGAAGCCGGCGGTCATCTGGTTGAACGAGGCCAGGAACCGGTCGCCGGAGACGAGGTCGAAGGTGTTGGCGTCGCCGGGGCGCAGGCCGCGGTCGATCCGGAGCGCCATGGTGACCTGGTCCATCGCCTCGGCCTGGGTGACGTCCTCGCGCGGGAACACCATGATCGAGATCCAGCCCCGCTCGAAGTCGGCCACCTTGGTGAAGGTGGAGTGCGGGATGATGATCTTGGCGTCGTCGCTGTCGGAGAAGATGTCGGCCGGGTCCTGGTAGAGCCCCACCACGGTGAAGGGGATGCCGAAGATCTTGATCTGCTTGCCGACCGGGTCCACCCGCTCGAAGAGCGACTCGGCGGCGTTCTGGTTGATCACCACCACGTACGACTGGGCGGCGGCATCCATGGCGGTGAAGTTGCGGCCGTCGAGGATGTCGCCGCCCTCCACGGTGATCCAGCTCGGGTCCATGCCCTGCACGAAGGTGGTGCCCAGCGACTTGTCGCGGTAGGACACCTGCGAGATGCCACCCTCGCGCACGTTGACGTCCTGCACGCCGGGCAGGGCGCGGATCAGGTCGGCCTCGCGGCGGTTGAGCCGCGGGCGCCGCTGGCGCTCGAGGTCGGCCTCGTCGCCGTCGATCGAGATCCCCTCCTGGAAGTAGCGCATTACCACGAACGACTTGGGGCCGGCGCGGTTGACGATGTCGCTCACGCCGCTCTGGATCCCCGAGATCATCGAGGCCATGCCGATCACCACCATCACGCCGATGGCGATGCCGAGGATGGTGAGGGCCGCACGGCTCTTGTTGGCGCGCACCGCGTCGAGGGCCAGGGCGACGCCCTCGGCGGCCCGGGAGAGGTAGTTGCCGCGACCGAGGGTGCTCATTCGTGCCTCAGGGCGGCGATCGGGTCGAGGCGCGAGGCCTGCCGCGCCGGGATCACCCCGGCCGCCATGCCCACCACGATGCCGAGCACCACGCCGACCACGATGGACCAGGGGGCCACCGCCGCCGGGAGCGGGGTCAGGGCCCGCACCGCGAAGGCCAGCAGCAGGCCGGTGCCGATGCCGAGGGCCGCGCCGGTCACCGACAGGGTGGCCGACTCGACGATGAACTGGGCCATGATGTCGCTCCGCTTGGCCCCGAGCGCCTTGCGGATCCCGATCTCGCGGGTCCGCTCGGCCACGGCCATCAGCATGATGTTCATGATCACGATGCCGCCCACCACCAGCGAGATGGCCACCAGTCCCGGCAGGGCGAGGAACAGGATCCGCGAGATCTTCTGCCACTCCGAGAGGGCGCCCTCCGCCGTCTCGAGGTGGAAGTTGTCGGGCTCCGAGGGCCGCAGGCCGCGCCGCACCCGCATCAGCGCCGCGACCTCCTCCATCGCCGCCTGCATCGTGGGGATGTCGTCGGCCTGGATGTGGTAGTCGTCAATCACGTGCGGCCGGTTGACCAGCCGGCGCGCCGACGAGGTGATCGGCGTGACCGCGAACTTGTCGAGCGAGAAGCCGAACAGGGTGCCCTGCGGCGCCACCACCCCGATCACCCGGTGGGGCAGGCCGCCCACTGCCACCACCTGGCCGATGGGGTCGCGTCCCTCGAAGAGCTTCTCGGCCAGCTCGGCGCCGAGCACCACCACGTCGCTGCCGATGGAGACTTCCTGGGGCGAGAAGGGCCGCCCCTCGGCGATGTCCCACTTCTTGATCCGGAAGTACTCGGCGTCCACCGTGTGGACCTGGATGCCGGTGGCCTCGCGGCCCTGCCAGCGGATCGCCAGGTTGTCGTAGCCCTCGCGCGCGGTGCGGACCGGCACGGTCATCCGGGCGCGGAGCCACTCCACGTCGTCGGTGGTGATCCGCTGCCGGCGCTGCCACTCCCGCCACTGCTCGTCGCTGGTGTTGCCCATGACGATGTTGGGCCGGGACCGCAGCTGGAAGGTGTTCACCCCGATCAGTGCGCCAGCGAACTTGTCGGTCATGTACACGTTCATGCCCTGCACGATCGAGACGACCGCGATCAGGAACGTGACGCCGATCAGCACGCCGATCAGGGAGAAGAACGCCTTGAGCTTCTGCGCCCGGATCGAGGCCAGGGCGAGGCGGA
>CAZNOJ010000186.1:0-2590 GCA_964574665.1 uncultured Gemmatimonadaceae bacterium | reverse complement strand
GCGCACGCGCAGCAGCAGCGCGTGCCGCCTGCGCCGCGGATCACGCTCGAAGAGGCCAAGCGAGCCATGGACGCGGCCGAAGCCGAGGCCCGTCAGCACGGGTGGAATCTCGCCTTCGTCATCGCCGATTCCGCGGGTGTTCCGATCTACGTGCGGCGGATGGACGGCGTACCGACCCGCAACTACGAAGTCGCGATGAACAAGATCCGGACGGTGATCACCTCCGGCATGCATACGGCCGACTATGCTTCCGCGGTGCAGGCCGGCCGAACCCAGCCGATCGAGGGCGCTTTGACCTACGAGGGCGGCCTGCTCCTGCGCCGCGGTGGGCAAGTCGTGGGAGCGTTCAGCGCCAGTGGCGCGAGTGGTGCCCAGGACGCGCAGGCGGTGCGGGCCGGAATGGCGGTGATCGGCATCCAGCAGTGACGTATCGGGGCACCCATTGCCCCGAACGAAGCGACCCATCAGCCGCGAGCGCTCGCGCCGGAGGCGCATCACTGGCGCGCTTGGCGGCTGCATTGGCGGGCCATACCGCCCCTTGACACGCCCACGCCGCTTGTACAGACTTCCTGTACAATACCCTGGGGGATGTCATGGCTGTCAAGACCACGTACAGTAACGCCCGCGAGAACCTTGCGACCCTCTGGGACGAAGTCGAGGATTCCCGGGAGGCGGCCATCATTCAGCGGCGTGGCCACGACGACATGGCGCTGATTCCGGCCGACGAGCTCGCCAGCCTGCGCGAAACGGCGTACCTGCTGCGCTCTCCTGCCAATGCGGCCCGCCTGCTCGCCGCCCTGACGCGTGCTCGACGTGGCCGGACCAAGCCGATCGACCTTGCGGCACTGCGTCGGGAGCTCGGGGTCACCCCCTGAGCCCGCGCGCCCGGTCCCCCCGACGGGCCGTGCTCCAGGACGAGTGCCTGGAGGACCTCCGCTATTGGGTCGACACCAACCGCAAGACTGCCCTGAGAACACTGGGCCTCATCGAGGCGGTGCTGCGTGACCCATTCGGTGGCATCGGCAAGCCCGAGCACCTGAAGCATCTCGGCGGCAATGTCTGGTCTCGGCGGATCAACGAGGCGGATCGACTGGTGTATGAAGTGTTCGCCGACCGCGTTGAGTTCCTGCAGGCCCGCTACCACTACGATTGAGCCGGTCGGGATAACGGTCTGCGCTTCTGCGGCGGGGCCTGCCGAGGTCCGCGCGTGCCCTCGGTCAATCTACTGTGCGCGGGCCGAGGTAGATGGCCCCGGCGGCAGCAAGCGCGGGTTAGGTAGCGACTCAGACCGGCAAGTCTCCACAAGAAAACCGAGCCAGAATCACTTCTGCCGTTGGCTGCACCGGTCCAATCACATCGTGAAAGGCCCGAGCGACGCCGCGCAGGGTGTCACTCTGAACGACTAGGGTCAGGCTCACCCCGGCGAACCCTGAAGACCAGAGCACGCTAACAGTGTCGGACGCCCGCAGGCGCCAGCCGGGGGTCATCCGTGCGCCAAGTCGAGGAATGTTTGGTGTGACTGTGTAGTAACCCGGTGGACGGGCGGTCGCGGTGGTGTCGAGGCGGATTCTAGGCGGCGGCTGATGGTAGGCGGGCGAACCCGAGGGAAACGAACCGGACCAACTGCCCAGCTCAACCTTGTAGCACCCGGCGATGGATGTCGGACTTGGGGCCGCTTGGGCAACCAGGCCGTTCGCGGCAAGCGAGATTCCGGCGATGGAGAGCCCAATTAAGGAAGATCGCACATACCCCTCCGCTACCTAACGATCTGCCAATCAGCCGCGAGCGTGCTCGCGCCGCAGGCGCATCAGTGGCCCGCTCGCCGGCTGCATTGGCGGGTTAGCGTGCTGCCTACGCCGCGAACATTTCCTGCAACACTCCCAACACCTGCTCAAGTGCGGCTGGACTGAGCCGTCCCACCTTCTTCACCAGTCGAGCTCGATCCACGGTCCGAATTTGGTCGAGGACCACATGTCCTGACTTACCGGCGAAGCGGCAGGGGATCCGGAACGGGTAGGGGTGCGACCCGGTCGTGAGCGGCGCTACGATGAAGGTGCTGAGCGCTCCATTCAGTTCGTCAGGCGACACGACGACACACGGGCGGGTCTTTCGAATCTCCCGACCCAGGGTCGGATCGAGGGCAACGAGGAAAACTTCGCCTCGGTTGGGAGCACCGGCACTCACCACGTCCATTCATCCTGGTCGAAGGCCGTCGGACGGACAGCGTCAAGCAGGCCCTCGCCAGAGGCAGCCAACGTTGCGGCCGCTGCGGCCCAACCCGCCCGCGTCGACGCGAGAGGACGGATGACCACGGCGTTGCCCTGGACCTCCAGCTGAACGTCTTCGTCGAGCCCGGCCTGCTCGATAAGGACCTTGGGCAGTCGTATGCCGCGAGAATTGCCGATGCGGACGAGCTTGGTCTTCATGAAAGGCCCGAGAGAAAGGTGTAGTTACAATGTAACTACACTCCAGCCTGGCGCAAGGAGCCTAGGCGTGACACGCTAACGTGCTGCGCTTCTGCGGGGGGGCCCGCCGAGGCCCGCGCGTACCCCAAGGAATCTACTGCGCGCGGGCCGAGGCACTTGGCCCC
>CAZNOJ010000185.1:0-2594 GCA_964574665.1 uncultured Gemmatimonadaceae bacterium | reverse complement strand
CCCGCGACCCCAACCTTGGCAAGGTTGTGCTCTACCAACTGAGCTATTCCCGCGCGTCCAGCGGGCACCCAACGTACCATCGGGTGCTTCCATTAGCAACCGCTTCGGTTACCGCCCGAACGGGCTTCCGACCCGGTCAATGGAGACGAGGGGGATCGAACCCCTGACCTCGTGAATGCCATTCACGCGCTCTCCCAACTGAGCTACGCCCCCAGGTTCCCGCCGGCCGGGTCCGGCACCCCCGACCAAGGGAACCGGGAATCCTATCGGGCCGCGCTGGGCGTGTCAAGCAATTTCCCGGCCCTTCCGCACGCGTCGCCCGGGTGCGGGTATTCTTCCCCCTGCGATGACGGAACGCCCCATTCGGCCCCCCGCCGACCTGACCCTCGACGAGATCCTGGCCAGCGAGCCCCCGCCCAAGGCACGCCGCGCCCGCAAGCGCGACACGGCCAAGTCGCTCGGCGTGTACGACGCCGATCGCGACATCCTCGACCAGTACCTCCACGAGGTGTCGCGCACGCCGCTGCTCACGCCGGCGCAGGAGGTGGCCGTGGCCCACCGGGTGCGCGCCGGCGACGAGCTCGCGATGCAGGAGCTGGTGACGCGCAACCTCCGCTTCGTGATCTCGGTGGCCAAGAAGTACCAGAACCGCGGCATGGCGCTCACCGACCTGATCGGCGAGGGCAACGTCGGCCTGATGACCGCGGCGCGGAAGTTCGATCCCGACCAGGGCGTCAAGTTCATCTCCTACGCGGTGTGGTGGATCCGCCAGGCGATCCTCGCCGCGCTGGCGCGGCAGGGCCGCACGGTGCGCGTGCCGCTCAACCGCACGGCCGACCTCTCCCGGATCATCCGCTCGTCGGAGGCCCTCCGCCAGGAACTCGGCCGCGAACCGACCCCCGAGGAGATCGGCAACGTGACCGGCCTGGCGGTGGACGTGGTGCAGTCCCTGGCCGCCCTCAACACCGCCGACGTGCGGCTCGACGCCCCCCTCGACCCGGATGGCGACCGCTCGCTGATCGACCGCTTTGCCGTGATGGAAGGCGGCGACGCGGAATCGGAGGCGATGGACCGCTTCCTGAGCGACGAGATCGAGCAGGCGCTCGCCACACTGCCGCCCCGGGACGCCCGGGTGCTGCGGCTCTACTTCGGACTCGACGGCGGCCGGGAACACACCCTCGAGGAAATCGGCGGCATGCTCGGCGTCACCCGCGAGCGGGTCCGCCAGCTCCGCGATCGCGCCCTCAAGCGCCTCAAGGAGGGCGACGTGGGGCGGGCGTTGGCGAGCTTTGCGAGCTGACGGCGAACAGCGAACAGCGAACGGCGGACGGCGAACAACGATCAGCGATCAGCGAACAGCGAACAGCATGTTGGGCCACCTTCCCCACACGATCACCGAGCCTGGATGACATCGCCGCCGTTCGCCGTGCGCCGTTCGCTGATCACCTCGATCGGCCTCGCCACCCGCTCCGCGTCCCGTGCCCTCGCCGACACGTCGGCCTGGCTCCCGCAGCTCGGCACCCAGATGGCGCGGCTCGGCATCGCCTCGATCCCGATCGCCCTGTTCATCGCGGTGTTCACCGGGATCGTCCTCGCGCTGCTGGCGTCGTACATCTTCACCGGCATGGTGCCGATGTACTTCGTGGGCGCCCTGGTCGGCAAGACGATCCTGATGGAACTCGGGCCGGTGCTCACCGGCATGGCGCTGGCCGGCCGGGTCGGGGCCAACATCGCCGCGGAACTGGGCACCATGAAGGTGACCGAGCAGGTGGATGCCCTCGAGACCCTCGCCTGGGATCCCACCGCGTACCTCGTGGTGCCGCGGGTGGTGGCGGCCACGGTCATGTTCCCGGTGGTCACCGCGTTCGCGATGGGAACCGGCGTCTTCGCCGGCTGGATCACGGCGGTCAACCTGCTCGACCTCACCACGCCGGAGTTCGAGAAGGGGCTGCGTGCCTTCTACCAGGGCAAGGACCTCTGGTTCGGCCTGGTCAAGGCGGCCTCGTTCGGCACCGCGGTGTCGTGGATCGGGGCGCGGCGCGGCCTGGCCACGGCGGGCGGCGCCGAGGGGGTGGGGCGCGAGACCACCAGGGCGGTGGGGCAGGGCTGCATGGCGATCCTGGTGCTCGACGCCTTCTGGGCGCTGGTGCTGCTGTGATCCGCTTCCGCGACGTCCACAAGCGCTTCGGCGACCGGGAGGTGCTGCGGGGCGTGACCCTCGACGTCCCGACCGGTTCCACCACCGTGCTGCTCGGCCGCTCGGGGACGGGGAAGAGCGTGCTCCTCAAGCACGTGGTGGGGTTGCTGCGGCCCGACGCCGGCGCGGTGGAGGTGGACGGGCGCGACGTGGCGCAGCTTGACGACGATGCACTGGCCGCGCTCCGGCGCGACATCGGCTACGTCTTCCAGTTCGCCGCCCTCTTCGACTCGCTCACCTGCGCGGAGAACCTCGAGCTGGCCCTGCGGCGCCGGGTGGACGACCGCACGGCGATCCCGGCGCGCATCGCGGAGGCGCTCGCCATGGTGGGCCTCCCCGAGGTGGGCCCGCGCTACCCATCGGAGCTCTCGGGCGGGATGCGCAAGCGCGTCGGGAT
>CAZNOJ010000184.1:0-2640 GCA_964574665.1 uncultured Gemmatimonadaceae bacterium | reverse complement strand
CATCGGTTCGGCATCGGCGCGGTCGATCTTGTTGATCGCCACGATCGGCTGGTGCCCGAGCCCCAGCGCCTTGCGGGTCACGAAGCGGGTCTGGGGCATCGGCCCCTCGGCGGCGTCCACCAGGATCAGCACCCCATCCACCATGCGGAGGATCCGCTCGACCTCGCCGCCGAAGTCGGCGTGCCCGGGGGTGTCCACGATGTTGATCTTGGTGCCGCGCCAGTGCACCGCGGTGTTCTTGGCCAGGATGGTGATCCCCCGCTCCTTCTCGAGCGGGTTGCTGTCCATCACGCGCTCCTCCACCTGCTGGTTGGCGCGGAACGCGCCCGCCTGGCGGAGCATCTGGTCCACGAGCGTGGTCTTGCCGTGGTCCACGTGTGCGATGATGGCGATGTTGCGAACGTCCACCGGATCCTGCCCCTCTCCCCTGAGTCCCGACCCTCGAGCGGCGGCATATATAGAGGGCGCCCCCACCCGCCGCAAGGCAGGTCAGGGGCCGTGGTGCGCGCCGGTCGCCGGGGCTGCCGGCTGGTCGCCGCAATCCTCGCCGAGGCAGGGACCGCCGGTCTCGAGCTGGATCGTGACGTGCTGGATGCCGAGGCCGGTCATTTCGTCGCCCAACCGTCGCAGGGTGTCCGGGTGCGCGGCGAGGTCGGGAACCACCACGTGCGCCGACATCGCGACCAGGCCGGTGGTCACCGTCCAGACGTGGACGTCGTGGACCCGCTCCACGCCCTCCACCGCCACCAGGCGCCGCTCCACCTCGGGGACGTCCATGTGCGCGGGCACCCGGTCGAGGAGGATCTGCGCGCTCTCGCGGATCAGCCGCCAGGCCGAGGCCACGATCAGCAGCGAAATGAACGCGGAGATGATCGGATCGATCGGCAGCCAGCCGGTGAAGTGGATCACCGCGGCGGCCCCGATGGCCGAGAGCGACCCGAGCACGTCGCCCATGATGTGGAGGTAGGCCCCGCGCACGTTGAGGTCGTGGTGGTGGTGGCCATGCAGCACCCGGAGCGCCGTGAGGTTGACCGCCAGGCCGGCGATCGCCACCCCCCCGAAGAGGAGCGCGTTGATCTCGCGCGGCTCCCGCAGGCGCTCCAGCGCCTCCAGGGAGATCCCCACGGCCACCGCGGCCAGGATCAGGCCGTTGACCATCGCGGCCAGCACTTCCCAGCGCAGGTTGCCGAACTTGTGCGCGGCGGTGGCGCGCCGCTGGGCGATCCGCGCACCGACCGTGGCCAGGGACAGCGCCGCCACGTCGGTGGCCATGTGGCCGGCGTCGGCCAGCAGGGCGAGCGACCCCGACAGGAAGCCGCCGATCACCTCCACCAGCAGGAACCCGGCGGTCAGGGCCAGCACCAGCGCGAGGCGGCGGGTGACCATCACCGAGCCCGTCCCCCGGGGGTGGGGGTGCGCGTGGCCGTGGTGCGCGGGGTGCGAATCCCCTCGCCCCGGCTCCGGGGGGCCATTACCCTTGGGCACGTATGGAACCTGCGTTGAACTGGACATCCGTCCTCGTGGGGCTCGCCGCCGTGGTGGCCCTGGTCGCCATGAATGCGTTCTTCGTCGCCGCTGAATTCGCCCTCGTGGGCGCCCGCCGGACTCGCCTCGAGGAGCAGGCCCTGGCCGGCGACCGCAAAGCTAGGAGGGCGCTCGACGCGGTCCAACACCTCGACCGGTACATCTCCGCCACCCAGCTCGGCATCACCCTGGCCTCGCTCGGCCTCGGCTGGATCGGCAAGCCGGCACTGACGGGCCTCCTCGACTGGATCTTCGGCGGGCTCCCGTCGCAGCTCGCCTTCCTCGCCTCGCACACCGCCGCGGTGGCGATCGCGTTCACGACCATCTCGGTGCTGCACATCATCCTGGGCGAGCTGATGCCGAAGGCGCTGGCGCTGCTCTACCCTGAGGACGTTTCCCGCTGGGTGGTGGTTCCCCTGATCGGGTTCACCTGGCTGATGGCCGGCCCGATCCTGGTCCTCAACGGCACGTCCAACCGGCTGCTGCGCCTGTTCGGCGTGGAACCGCCGGGGTCGCACGAGCGGCTGCACTCCCCCGAGGAGATCCGGATGCTGGTGGAGCAGTCGGGCGAGGGCGGCTCGCTGCGCGACCGCGACGCCCGGCTGCTGGAGGGCGTCTTCGAGTTCTCCGAGAAGACCGTGATCGAGGTGATGACCCCGCGCACCGAGATGGCCGCGCTGGAGGCGTCGCTGCCAGTGGAGGCCGCCGCCGACCAGGTGGCCGAGGCGGGCCGCTCCCGCTACCCGGTCTACACCGACTCGCTCGACGAGATCGTCGGGGTGGTGCACGCCAAGGACATCCTCCGCGCCCTCCGTGACGCACCGGGCACGCCGCTGGCCCGGGTGATGCGCGCCCCGCTCTTCGTGCCCGGCACCCGCGAGGTGGAGGACGTCCTCGCCGACATGAAGCGGCTCAAGGTCCACCTGGCGGTGGTGCTCGACGAGTACGGCGGCACCGCGGGGCTGGTCACCATGGAGGACCTCCTCGAGGAAATCGTGGGCGAGATCTACGACGAGCACGACGAGGTGGAACCGCTGGCGGCTGCGCCCTCCGATGGCACCGAGACCGTGGACGGCTCGACCCCGCTCACCGAGTTCAACGACCGGTTCGAGACCG
>CAZNOJ010000183.1:0-2694 GCA_964574665.1 uncultured Gemmatimonadaceae bacterium | reverse complement strand
GTCGCCCGTTGCCCGTTGCGAGTCGCTCAGGCGGCCGACTCCACGGGCCGCCGCCGCAGGCGCCCGACCAGCCGCCGGAGTCGCCCCGGAGGCCCGCCCGGCCTGCTCGTCGCTGAAGCGACGGCTCGGCTGGTGTCGCTGAAGCGACGTCTGTTCCGCGTGGGATTCGATGTCGTCTTGGCGGCACCAGCCGTGCCGCGGGTCGCCCTCGCCCTGCGAAGCGGCGGCGGGGTTACCCGCGAGGCGACAGGGCCGCCTCGCGCGCAAGGGCACCGCCCTGTCCCTACGGGTTCCGGAGGATCCTGTAGCGGACCACCGATTCGACTCCGTCTGGGTCCGCAGCGTAACCCCACGCGGCGTCGCTTCCCACCGCGGTGAGTTCCACTCTCGGTGGTGCAACCAGCTCGGCGACGCGGTCGCCCTGCGCGCCCAGGACCCACCACCGCTTGTGCCGCCCCGGCTCGGAGTGCCACCCGATCCAGATGCGGCCGTCCTTCCCGATCAGGAGGCGATCGATGGCGCGTCGGTGGAGCGGGAACGACGCACGCTGCCAGTACTCGCGGCTCCGGCTGGATTGGGCAGCGCGGACCATCGCCGCGCGCAGCGAGTCAGTCGTGTGGTCACTGATCCTCTCAGGCGTATAGGGATGCGAGACGCTCAGGACCTGCCGTCCGTCGGCATCGACACCACTCACCAGGAGGCGGCCTTCTCCGGCCGCTGTGATCATTGGGGTAACGGTCACTACGATATCCGCGTCCGTTCCCACGGCGTAGAGCGGCTCATCGCATTCGCGCTGACGCGCGAGGTCGGTGCCGCACACCTGCTGTCGGGTCGGGAGACTGGCTACCAGGGCCCCGATCTGCCCCGATGCGGTGGCCCAGAACAGCACTCCTTGATCGGAACCGATGATGGCTCGCCATCGCGACGGGAGGGGGGCCGCAGGCGGAGCGTTGGCATACAGGAGGATCCCCCGGGCAGAGAAGCCTTGGGGGTAGGTGAGCCCGAATGGGAGATCACCATAGCCCGGGAGGTGGAGTGGCCGGGGGAGAGGCAGGGAGCGTACCGCACGTGCCTGGGTATCGATCAGCGTGTAGCGATCAAGTGAGCCGTCGACCGTCCAGAGTGTGTCGCCGGTCATCCCGTGGCTCCAGGCGAGCGTGGCATACTCGCCTGGCCCCGCGCCCTTCCGCCCGAACGATCCCGTCAGGCGACCGTCGGGCGAGAAGAAGAGCAGGCGCTGGTCCTGAGGCTGGGCCACCACGATCGTCCCGTCGCGGAAGGCATCGACCCAGGAGATGGAGCTCAACTCGTGATCGGAACCGTCGAGGCGGAGTTGCTCAGCAAGGCGCCACGATTGCCCCTCCGCGACGCCAGGCATGGCCGAAGCTCCCAGCGCCAGGAGCAACGCTGCCCCTGAGATGCCTCCGAGCGTCAGGGGCTCGGTCCCAGAGGTGCCTACAACTCGCACTGCACGACGGTCGTGAAGCAGTTGAAGTTGTCCCCTGAACAACGCGCGCAGACAGGATCGCAGTCTGGGCCGTACACCTGATTGAGCTTCGTCTGGCATTCGTTCATCGCGTTGTACTCGGTGCACTCATGGCCAAAGGCTAAGCCATCCGGGCATTCGGGGCCTCGGACAGCTTCTCCAGAAGCCGAGCCGACGACGATTACGACCAGAGCCAGCAGGGACGTGGGGAGCGAGATGCGCATGATAGCCCTCATGGTGTATGGTGAGCTCTCTCTTCAGCGTCTCTTCCGGGCTGCGCTGATGGCACGCGAAAGCAAGTGGTGAAATTTTGTGCTGTCGGGGGCCCCATTGAGTCGGTTCCCGTCGACAAGTACCGTGGGCGTCCCGGTCCCAGCCAGTGTCGTCACCAAATCGATATCCGCCTGTACGAGATCGGACGTTTCTCGGTCGGCCCGACAATCGGCGAATTGTGTTGAGTCGAGGACCCCGCTTTCGACGGCGAACGACTCGAAGGAGTTGACCCCGATGGAATCCTGCTTGAGATAGAGGAGGTCGTGGTACTCCTTGAAACGACCTTGCGCTGCTGCGCACTCCGCAGCCAAGGCTGCCGCATAGGCATGCTCGTGGTAGGTGAGCGGCCAGTGTCGGTAGAGGACCTGAAGCTCCTGCGGAAACGCGGCCAGCGCACCGCGAAGGGCACTCCTGGCAAAGTCCCGGCAGGCTGGACACTGGAAGTCGCCGAATTCGACGATTGTGACGATGCCAGAGGAGGATCCCAACTGATGGCCCCGGCTCGAAATTTCTGCCCAAGCTGTGTCGTGAACCGCGTCTGCACGGAAGCGAAACTCTGAACGGCCCGCTGGGAAAAACTCCCGGCGAACCGCCATCGCCGTGATCACGACGGCGCACATCACGACAACGATGTTTCCGGCCAAGTGCCAAGCTTCGCGTCTGGACATGGAGAATGTCCCTGGACGCTGGGGGGGGGGCGCCCACCCAAGATTAGCCCCGAGCGGGGGGGGGGGGGCAACCCCCTGGGCCCACCCCTTGTCGAGGGCCAATGCAGATTCCACGGGATGGCCAGCGGTCCCGGTTCCGCGCGGGGCGAGGCCCTCTCGCCCCGTGTTTTCCGCCACGCTGGTTACACCGTCGCCTCCGCCGGCTTTCTCCGCAGGCGCCCCACCAGCCGCCGGAGTCGCCCCGGAGGGCCTCCCGGCCCCTTCGGC
>CAZNOJ010000182.1:0-2773 GCA_964574665.1 uncultured Gemmatimonadaceae bacterium | reverse complement strand
TGCTGGTCAAGCTGCCGATCCTCTTCGGCATCACGCTCGACGGCACGCCGGCCCACGAATCGTTCTACGTCCGCAATGCCGCCTTCTTCGTGCTGCCGCTCCTCACCGGCTACTTCGCCTGGAAGCGCCAGCTCGACGTGCGCACGATCCGGTGGCTCGGATTGGGATTCCTGGCCTCCGTCGTGGTGATGAACAGCTACCCGTTCGGTCCCGGCAACACCACGCTCGCCCTATCCGCCCTGCATCTCCCGATCGCCCTGTGGCTGCTGGTGGGCGTGGCGTACGCGGGCGGGCGGTGGGGCCAGTCGGCGGGGCGCATGGACTTCATCCGCTTCTCCGGCGAACTGTTCATCTACTACGCCCTGATTGCGATGGGCGGTGGCGTGCTCACCGCCTTCCTGATGGCCACGTTCCAGTCCATCGGGATTGACCCGGAGCACTTCTTCGGCAACTGGCTCCTGCCGTGCGGCGCCACCGGCGCGGTGCTGGTGGCGTCGTGGCTGGTCGAGGCCAAGCAGAGCGTCATCGAGAACATGGCCCCGGTGCTGACGCGGCTGTTCACGCCGCTCTTCGCGGCACTGCTGGTGGCATTCCTCACGGCGCTGCTGGTCACGGGGCGCGGCATCAACGTGGAACGGGAGCTGCTGATCCTGTTCGACGCGCTCCTGATCGTGGTGCTGGCCCTCCTCCTGTACAGCATCTCCGCCCGCGACGCCGACGCCCCGCCGGGCCTCTTCGACGCGGTGCAGCTCGTGCTGGTGGTGGGCGCCCTGCTCGCCAACGGCGTGGCGCTCTGGGCGATGGTGGATCGCATCGCGGCGATGGGCTTCACGCCCAACCGCACCGCGGCGCTGGGCATGAACCTGATCCTGATCGTCAACCTGGCGTGGTCGGCGGTGCTGTCGCTGCGATTCCTCCGGCGCCGTGGCTCGCTGGCCGCGCTGGAGCGGTGGCAAACCGGCTACCTGCCGGTGTACGCGGCCTGGGCGGCGATCGTGGTCGTGGTGTTCCCGCTGGTCTTCGGCTTCATCTAGGCATGCCGCCCTGCGGCGCATTGGAGGGTGGAATGTCGGCCTGGTTCAAGGGTGTTCGTGGAGCGATCGGGGTCCTGCTCGTCGGCGCGCTGGCGCCCATCCTGCCGGGCGACCGGCCACTCACCGCGCAGGCCCCGGGCGAGCTCCTCCGGCAGCTCGACACCATCGCCGCCACCGCCGTGACACGTTACCGCGCCGTCGGCACCGTCGCCGCGGTGATGCGCGGCGACGACACGCTCCTGTTCAAGGCCTACGGCAAGGCCGATGTCGAGTGGGACGTGCCGATGCCCACCGATGCGATGTTCGAGATCGGCTCGATCACCAAGCAGTTCACCGCGGTCGCGATCCTGCAACTGCGCGACGAGGGGAAGCTCAGCCTCGACGACGACCTCACCAGGTGGCTGCCCGATTTCGACACGCGCGGCCATCGCGTCACGCTGCGGCACCTGCTCAACCACACCTCGGGGATCCACGACCTGACCGAGACGCCGGAGTTCCCGGCCCTGGTCTCGAACCGCGTCTGGCCGCGGGACTCCGCCTACGCCCTCATCACGCGGCAGCCGTTCGACTTCGCGCCGGGCACACGTCAGCAGTACTCCAACTCGGGGTTCTGGCTCCTGGGTCTGGTGATCGAGAAGGCCAGCGGGATGAGCTACGAGGATTATGTGGAGCAGCGGCTGTTCGCGCCGCTGGGCATGACCCGCTCGATGGTGTGCAACTCGTTCGAGAGCGTGCCGCGGCGCGCGCACGGCTACGGGCTGCGCGAGGGACAGCTCCTCCGGGCACCGACCAACATCCACACCTGGTCGTTCGCGGCCGGGGCGCTCTGCTCCACGGCCGCGGACCTCCTCACCTGGCTTCGTGCCCTGCACGGCAGCAAGGTGTTGTCGCCCGCGTCGTACCAGGAGATGATGACGCCGTCACCGTTCGGCCACGGAATGCAGCTTCGCTACGGGCTCGGCGTCGGCGTGGAACACGACTTCGAGGGGCGGCGGGTGATCAATCACGGCGGCGTGCTGGCCGGCTTCTGGACCGAGGCACTCTGGTATCCCGATGCCCAGCTCGCCTCCATCGTGCTGATCAACACCACCGGTGGGCTCGATCCCGAGGAGATCGCCCGCACCCTCGCCGAGCGGGTGATCCTGCCGGTGCGCGAAGCGACCGCGGCGTACGCTGGCGACCCGACGCCGTTCCTGGGCACCTTCAGCGGCGAGACCCTTCGGGGGCCGATGACCCTGGAGGTGTCGCGCGGGGCGGAGGGCCTGCTGGTGTCCGGCAACGGCTCGCCGCCCAGGCCGCTGCTCTGGCTGGGAGGGCCGCGGTTCTTCTTCAACGGGATCTACCTCGCGTTCGGTGCGCCGGATGGTGCCGGGGTGGTGCGCGAGCTGGGGTTCAATCCGGCCAAGGGGATGTTCGTGGTGTTCCGGCGGCCCTAGCCGCGAAGCCTGACACCGGCCGCGTTCCGGGCTATTGTGGGGGAGACCGCGTTCTCCCCCCTCCCCCCGGGAGCCGATGATGTCCCGCGCCGGACTCTGCGTCACCCTGTTCCTCCTGGCCCCGCTCGCGCCGCTTGGTGCGCAGGGCGCCGCCCCGTTGCCCCTGGATCCCCTGGTGCGCAGCGGCGTCCTCGACAACGGGCTCCGCTACTTCATCCGGGCAAACCGCGAGCCGGAGCAGCGGGCCGAGCTCCGGCTCGCGGTGCGCGTGGGCTCGGTGGTGGAGGACGACGACCAGCGCGG
>CAZNOJ010000181.1:0-2791 GCA_964574665.1 uncultured Gemmatimonadaceae bacterium | reverse complement strand
TGCCGTTCGACCTACCCGAGGCGGAGAGCGAACTGGTGGCGGGCTACCACTCCGAGTATTCCGCGATGAAGTTCTCCATGTTCTACATCGCCGAGTACGCCCACATCGTCACCATCGCGGCCATGATCGCCACCCTCTTCCTCGGCGGCTGGGACATCCCCTTCACCACCTGGGACGAGCAGGGCGGGGTGCTGCAGACGCTGGCGACGCACGCCGCCTTCTTCGGCAAGATGTTCTTCTGGATCTTCTTCGTGATGTGGATCCGCTGGACCCTGCCGCGCTTCCGCTACGACCAGCTGATGGCGCTCGGGTGGAAGGTGATGATCCCGGTGGCCCTGGGGTACGTCATGGTGATCGCCACGACGGCCTGGGTGTTCGACCGGGTCGCACCGGGGGCGACGCCGCTGGCGCGCGCCCTCGGGCTCACGGTGGTCAACCTGGTGCTGGCGGTGGGGGTCTTCTGGGGACTCGACCGCGGCCGGGTGGTGCGGGGCGTGGCCGCCCGGGTGGAGGCCTGACATGGCGATCGGCGTGAAGGTGCTCGAGCGACCGGGGCAGGGCGTGTCGTACGTGCGCGCCACCCTCAAGGGGATGGCGCTGACCTTCCGGCACATGTTCCAGCCGCGCTTCACCATGGAATACCCGGAGCAGCGGAGCACCGACGACTGGCGCCTCTCCACCCGGTGGCGCGGCACCCACCGCATGCTCACCGACGAGCAGGGGCGGTCGAAGTGCGTGGCCTGCGGGCTCTGCCCCCAGATCTGCCCGGCGAACTGCATCAAGCTCGTCCCGGGCGAGGACGAGGACGGCCACCGCTTCCCGCTGATCTACGAGATCGACGAGTTCCGCTGCGTCTTCTGCGGCTACTGCCAGGAGGTCTGCCCGGAGGAGGCGATCCACGTCGGCGTGCACTTCGAGAACGCGGAGTACTCCCGCGAGCGCTTCGTCTACGACCACGAGCGGCTGACGGCGCAGACCCACCCGGTCTCGACGCTGTGGGACCCCGCCGACCCCCGGGGCGAGTAGTGGCCCTCCACGTGGTGGTGTTCTGGTGCTTCGCGGCATGGGCGGTCCTCTCCGCCCTCCTGGTCGTGACGCGGACCAACCCGATCGCCTCGGTGATGTGGCTGGTGTCGTGCATGTTCGCCCTGGCCGGGATGTTCGTGCTGCTCGACGCCCAGTTCGTCGCCGCGATCCAGGTGCTGGTCTATGCCGGCGCGGTGATGGTGCTGTTCCTGTTCGCGGTGATGCTGCTCAACCTCCAGGGCACGCCCCGCGAGTGGAAGCGCTGGCCCCTCTGGCTCCTGGGGCTGGGCGTCACGGTGGTCCTCGGCACCCAGCTGCTGACGCTGGGGCGGTATTCCCCGGAGCGCCTGGCGGCGGATGTGTCCACCATGCCCGCGCCCGATCCCCGCCTGGTCTTCCCCGAGGGCGACGTGATGCGCCAGGCAGTGGCGCGCGACGGCGTGGTCGGCGCCGTGGCCCGCCCCATGTTCGAGGGGTACCTGGTCCCCTTCGAGATCACCTCGGTGCTGCTGCTGGTGGCGGTCATCGGCGCGGTGGTCCTCGCCAAGAAGCGCCTCTGATGCTCCTCGGACCCTCGCTCGCGGTCTCCGCGATCCTCTTCGCCATCGGCGTGGCCGGCGTGCTGATCCGCCGCAATGCCATCGTGGTCTTCATGTGCGTCGAGCTGATGCTCAATGCCGTGAACCTGACCTTCGTGGCGCTCGCGCAGGTGCACGGCGTGAGCGGCCAGATCATGGTCTTCTTCGTGATGACGGTGGCCGCCGCCGAGGCGGCGGTCGGGCTGGCCATCATCCTGGCCATCTTCCGGCACACCCAGACGGTCGATCTCAAGTCGATCAACCTCCTCAAGGGGTGAGCGTGGCCCACTACGCCTGGCTCGCCATCCTGCTGCCGCTGCTCGGCGCCGTGATCAACGGCGGGCTGGCCCTCGCGCGGTCCCGCAACACCACCATCCCGTCGCTGGTGGGCCCCGGGGTGATGCTGGCCGCCTTCGCCGTGGCGGTCGGCGTCTTCCTCGACCTCGGCCACGCCGAGGCCGGAGTGCGGGTGGTGCTCTGGGAGTGGATGCCGGTGTCCGACCGCCTCCACCTCGAGCTCGCCCTGCTGGTGGACCGGCTCTCGGTGGTGATGCTGCTGGTGGTCACCGGTGTCGGCTCCCTGATCCACGTCTTCTCCGTGGGCTACATGCGGGGCGATCCCGGCTACGCGCGGTACTTCGCGTACCTCAACCTCTTCGTCGCCTTCATGCTGGTGCTGGTGCTCGGCGCCTCGTTGCCGGTGTCCTTCATCGGCTGGGAAGGGGTGGGACTCTGCTCCTACCTGCTGATCGGGTTCTGGTTCGAGGTGGATGCCTACGCCGACGCGGGCAAGAAGGCCTTCCTCGCCAACCGCATCGGCGACTTCGGGGTGCTGGTGGCGATGTTCCTCCTCTGGTGGACGGTGGGCACGCTCGACTACCAGGAGATCGCCGGCACCGCGGCCTCGGTGGTGCCCCTCGGCTCGGCGGCCGCGGTGGGGATCGCGCTCTTCCTCTTCCTCGGATGCACCGGCAAGAGCGCCCAGATCCCGCTCTTCACCTGGCTGCCCGACGCGATGGCCGGCCCCACGCCGGTGTCCGCGCTGATCCACGCGGCCACCATGGTGACCGCCGGCGTGTTCCTCGTGGTGCGCACCGGGGTGCTCTTCGCGCTCGCCCCGGTGGCGATGGAGATCGTGGCGATCACCGGCGCGCTCACGGCCTTCTTCGCCGCCACGGTCGCCCTCA
>CAZNOJ010000180.1:0-2837 GCA_964574665.1 uncultured Gemmatimonadaceae bacterium | reverse complement strand
CGTGGTCGTTGTAGGACGAGTGTCGCGGGTCGCGGGTCGTGGGTCGCGAGAGGGTGTCATCCTGAGCGGAGGGCGCGTCGTTGTCATCCTGAGCGAAGCGGCCCGCTTGCCCCGAGCGCAAGCGAGGGGCAGGGCCGCGGAGTCGAAGGATCTGCTTTCCCCGCTCGTCGCTAACCCCGCCGCTGCTTCGCAGGGCGGGGCAAGCGCGACGGCTCGGCTGATGTCGCTGAAGCGACCGGGTCCCGACGTTCCGCCGAGTTGACGTCGCTTTAGCGACATCAGCCGAGCCGCGGCTATCAGCCGCGAGCAGGCAACGGTTGACGCCATCCACCGCCTTCTGCAGGGCGCTCGCCTCGGGTGCCGACAACGCCACCGTGTCCTCCCACAGTTCAAACTGTCCATCGCCATCGTGCAGGTCGGTGGCGAGGAGGGCGATGCTGCGCACCGCGATCCGGCGGGTGAGGGCCTGGTCGAGGGCGGTGCACGCGGCGCGCCACAGTTCCACGTCGAGGGTGCACGCCACCAGGCGCACGCGGCGCTCGGCGGTGGTGTCGTCGGCGTGGCGCACCGCCAGACGCAACCCGCCGGCGGCGTGGCCGCTCTGGCGGAGGCGCCTTCCGAGTCGCTCGGCGAGGGCGCGGAGGATGCGGCGGAGTTCGCCCTTGTCGTTGGTGTCGGTGGCGAGTTGGTGGGCCACGCGACACTCGTTGCGCACGGCGGGCGGCAGCACCGGGCGGTAGTCGATGCCGTGCGCGTGCTGGTGCAGCGTGCGGCCGGTGCGGCCGAACGCGGTGCGGAGCGATGTCTCGCCGAGTGCGGCGACGTCGCCGATCTGGTCGAGGTGGTAGTCGTCGAGGCGTTGGCGGACCTTGTCGGGCACATCGGGCAGCAGCGCCACCGATTCCGGTGCCAGGAACGTCGCCTCGTATCCCGAGGCCACCGGCCAGATGAGGGTGCCCGTTTCGCGCTTGACCACGGTGGCGGCGGTGGCGGACACGAGCTTGTTGACGGCGATCCCGACGGCGATGGGGAGGCCAAGCGATTCGCGCGTCTCGCGGGCGAGGCGGTGGGCCACGTCGACGGCGGGGCCGAAGAGCTGTTCGGTCCCCGAGATGTCGAGGTAACTGTGTCCCCAGCTTCGCGGTTCGATCTTGGGGGCGACGCGTGCGAGGATGGCGTGCAGCGCCTGGTGGGCGCGGGCCCAGCGGCGCGGGTCGGGGGGGCGGACGATGAGGTCGGGGCAGATCCGTCGGGCCAGGGACACGGGTGTGCCGGGGGCGAGGCCGGCTTGCCTGGCCTCGGCCGAGAGGGCGAGGATCACGGCGCGGTCGGCGCCGAGGGGGGCGAAGCCCAGGGGCCGGTGCCGGAGCGACGGGTCGTCGAGCGCGGCCACGGTGGCGCAGAAGGCGGGGGGGTCTACGAAAAGGACAGATTTCACCGGGTTCGAGAGGTCGATGGTCGATGGTCGATGGTCGATGTAGGGGCGGGTCCGCGACCCTTTGGGTCGCGACCCGCCCGGGTTGTCGTAGGGGCGAGGCCCCGCCTCGCCCGTCTGGAATTGGGGGGATCCCGTAGGGGTGGGTCACCGACCCGCCCGTCTGGACCACGGCCCGATCCCTGATTTTCCCGAAGATAACCCGAAAGTCGGGGTCTGGCGAGGAGGGGATGGTGGCTGGGTAAAGGGGGGTCCCAGGTGCGTTTATGGGTGCCCGCTCGCGACGTTGCGGCGGGGTCGACTTCGGAGCTTCTGCCCCGAGGTCGCGATGATCCCGCCGTCCAAGTCGCCCCTGCTGCAGCAGCTGCAGTCCAACATGCGTCTCCGACAGATGAGTCCGCGCACCATTGCGGCGTATACCGACTGGGTGCGTCGCTATGTGCGGTTCCATCGGTTGCGGCATCCCGCGGAAATGGGCGACGCGGAGGTGCGAGGATTCCTGGCGTGGCTGGTGGAGCGGCGTCGGGTGAGCCAATCGACGCAGGGGCAGGCCTTGGCGGCGTTGCTGTTCCTGTACCGCCACGTGCTCGACCGGCCGCTCGAGGGATTGGGGAAGTTGCCGAGGGGTCGGGCACCGACGCGATTGCCGGTGGTGCTCACGCGGGGCGAGGTGGAGCAGGTGTTGGGACAGCTTCGTGGGGTGTACCGGTTGGTCGGGTGGCTGCTCTACGGTGGCGGGATGCGGTTGATGGAGGGAGTGACGCTTCGGGTGAAGGATCTCGATCTGGAGCGGCGGGAGCTCACCATTCGGCGGGGGAAGGGGGCGAAGGACCGGGTCACGGTGTTGCCGGCGGCGCTGGTGGCGCCACTGGGCGCCCACCTGGAGCGGATGCGGGTGCAGCACCAGCGCGATCTGGCCGATGGGGCGGGGTGGGTGGAGTTGCCCGGGGCGCTCGACCGGAAGTACCCCAATGCGGGGCGGAGCTGGCCGTGGCAGTGGGTGTTCCCGGCGACGCGGCGCTATCGCGATCCGGCGAGCGGGGAGGATCGGCGGCACCACCTGCACGAGAGTGCGATGCAGCGGGCGATGACGGCGGCGGTCCGGGCGAGCGGGGTGGCCAAGCGTGCGAGCTGTCACACCCTCCGGCATTCGTTTGCGACGCACCTGCTGGAGGCCGGCTACGACATCCGGACGGTGCAGGAGCTGCTGGGGCACCGGGATGTCACCACCACGATGATCTACACGCACGTGCTCAACCGGGGCGGGTTGGGCGTGCGGAGTCCGGCGGACGGGCTTGACCTGGGCGGCTTCGCAGGATTGGCGGATTAGGTGGCAGCGAGTACTCTAGTTCGGTGGGAGATCGCAGCCCTAAACCTGCTGCGGGTCCAATACTTGTTAGGC
>CAZNOJ010000179.1:0-2917 GCA_964574665.1 uncultured Gemmatimonadaceae bacterium | reverse complement strand
CGCGCGTCGAGGTCGCGCTCGCCCATCGCCTGCTCGGGGCTCATGTAGTGCGGCGTGCCGAGCGACATCCCGGTCTCGGTCATCCGGGTGCCGCCGTCGGAGCGGGCGGCGGCAAGCGCGATCCCGAAGTCGGCCACCAGCGCCTGGCCGTCGTGGAGCAGGATGTTCTCGGGCTTGATGTCGCGGTGGATCACCCCGCGGCGGTGGGCGTAGTCGAGCGCGCTCGCCACTTCGCGGGCGATTCGCACGGCGTCGGCGATGGCGAGCTGCTTCTCGCGCGCCAACCGGTCGCGGAGGGCTTCGCCCTCGATGTAGGGCATCACGTAGAAGACCAGGGTCGATGGCTGATGGCCGATGGTCGATGCATCGCCTTCATCAGCCATCGACCATCGACCATCGACCTTCCCCGAGTCAAACAACGGAAGGATGTGCGGGTGCTGCAGGTTGGCCGTGGTCTTGATCTCGGCGAGGAACCGCTCGGCGCCGATCACGGCCGCGAGCTCGGGCCGGAGCACCTTGATCGCCACGTCGCGATCGTGCTTGAGATCGCGCGCGAGGTACACCGTCGCCATCCCGCCAGCCCCAAGCTCGCGTTCGAGGCGGTAGCGGTCGGCGAGGGCGGCCTTGAGGGCGTCGAGGCTCACGGTCCACCCTCGGGCGGGATGATGTGTTCCCGCAGGACCAGTCGCATCGCACCGGCGCCCGCCTCGTTGCGGATGCGCCGCATCAGGAGGAACGCGCTACCGTCCGGGGTCAGCGAGTACTGGCGCGTGTCGTCGTTCTCCCAGTACTCGTCAGCTTCGCCCTCCCAGACAATCGACCGGCCATCGGCCGGGAACGTGCCATCGGGGTCCATCCTGGTCGCGATGATTCTGCCCTGGCCGCCCTGCCGGTAGTAGAGCGTCTTGCCGTCAGGGCTCCACAGCGGTTCCTGGCCACCGCCATTCGAGACCTGCACCCGTCCACCCGCCACCTCCGGGAACGGCCGCACGATGATCTCCTTTGCTGCGCCGATCCTTTCCGCATAGGCGACCCATCGCCCGTCGGGCGACACCGTTGGCGTGGTTTCCTCGGACTCGGTGGCAGCGATCCGGATCGTGGTGGTATCACCGCTGGTGCGGCGGGCATAAATGTCACCATTGCCGTCCGCGACATCATCGGTGCGGTACAGCAACCACTCGCCGTCGCCGGTGAAGTTGATCTCGTAGACACCGCGCGGCTCGTCCACGAGAATCGATGGGCTGCCGGAGCCGTCTGCGGCCTGGTGCCAGATAGCGGCGTGGCTGGCCGAGTCGACCCCGACCCAGGCGATGCGCCCGCCATCGGGTGACCACACGGCGCGGGAACTCTGCGTGCCCGTCATGTTGAAGAGCGTCGCCGGTCCGTCGGGGTAGGGCTTGGTGTAGAGGCCGTAAGAGAAGCCGTCCCCCTCGACCTGGGAGAGGAGCAGGCGGCGTCCATCAGGGGAGAGCTCGATTCGGCTGTTGTTGGCGAACGCGCTGGTCCAGGCCGAATCCACCACTCGGGTGCTCCCATCGAATCCTACCGCCACGAGTCGTGTCCTGCTGGTGAAGGTCTCTCCACCGCCGACCCCCGTGATCATCACCCCGTCGATCCCGATGCTCACTTCCGGGCCCATCGCCGTCACCGCGATGCCGCGCGCGATGAGCGTGCCTTCGCCGATCGTTCCCGAACTCGCGTCGAAGCGGGCGACGAAGAGCGTCCCATCGGGCAAGAGATTGAGGATGCGGTTCCCACGAAGCGGCCACGCACCACTCGAGCCCGGGAGGATCCGGCGCCTGGAGAGCGAGTCGAGCTCGATCAGGGAGATGACCGGAGTGGCACAGCCGCCGATGTCACAGGCCGAGACCACGACGGCGTTTCGACCCGGCACGGGAGCGACAGAGGCGGCCCAGCCGAGCAGCTGGTCCGCCGTGGCGAGGCGGCGGACAACCCCACCTGTGTCCGACACCGCGTAGAGGATGCTGCTCGACCCGCCCAGAAAGACGATGGTACCGTTCTCGAGCCAAGCGCTCCGGATAGAGACCGGGCCGAGCACGGCCGAATCCGAGAGGAGCCTGGAGGCACCGCCGGCGAGGGGGATCCGGCGCAGCTGGTGGCCGACCGTGAGGGCGACGGAGCGTCCATCGGGCGAGATTCCCGGGCCCGCCCCTCCCTGCGTACCAGGAATCGGTCGTGCCTCGGCGTCACCGCGCGCCTTGAGCCAGAGCTGCCGCGTGCCGCCCACGGTGTCGCTGTAGACGACCAGATCCCCGTCAGCGCTCACGGCCAATTGGTTGGCGACGAAGCCGACCTCGGATTCCGATGGTGTGAGGTGAATCTGGTAGGTAAGCGGGGCAGCCCCGCTGCTCCCTCGCGTCCCACGCAGCCACCCGACGATCGCCAGGATACCGAGCACCGCGGCGAGCGCGGCGAGGCCGATCAACGCCCGACGATCGGCGGGTGCCGCGCGGCGGACGCCTGTGGAATACCGGGCCCTCGTCCCGGTTCCCGCCAGCGCCGCCGCAAACTCCGCCGCGCTCGCGAACCGATCGGCCGGCAGCTTGGCGAGCGCGGTGAGCACCGCATCCTCCACCGCCTCGGGGACGGTGTCGCGCACCCGCGAGGGCGCCATCGGCTTCTCGGTCATCACCTTGGCAACGATCGCCTGCGCCGAGGAACCATCGAACGGCGGATCACCCGTGAGCAGCTCGTAGAGCACGCAGCCGAGCGCGTAGACGTCGGTGCGGGCGTCGAGGTTGCGCTCGCCCATCGCCTGCTCGGGAGACATGTAATGCGGCGTACCGAGACTCATCCCGGTCTCGGTCATCCGGGTGCCGCCGTCGGAGCGGGCGGCGGCCAGCGCGATCCCGAAGTCGGCGACCAGCGCCTGGCCGTCGTGCAGCAGGATGTTCTC
>CAZNOJ010000178.1:0-2940 GCA_964574665.1 uncultured Gemmatimonadaceae bacterium | reverse complement strand
GGGCACGCCGCCGGGGGAGGACGGCTCCGCCGACCTCAAGCACGTCCTCGAGGTGGCCCGCGGGATCGGGCGCCACCTCGACGGCTTCAAGGTGATCGTCACCAAGTCCACGGTGCCGGTGGGCACGGCCGCGCGGGTGCGCGAGGCGATCCGGGGCGAGACGTCGCACGACTTCGCGGTGGCGTCCAACCCGGAGTTCCTCAAGGAAGGTGCCGCGATCGAGGACTTCATGAAGCCCGATCGCGTGGTGCTGGGCACCGACGATCCCCGCGCGGAGCGGCTGCTCGGCGAGCTGTACGCTCCCTACGTGCGCAGCGGCGCCCCGATCCTCTTCATGGACATTCCGTCGGCCGAGGTGACCAAGTACGCCGCCAACGCGATGCTCGCCACCCGCATCTCGTTCATGAACCAGATCGCCGAACTGTGCGACCGGGTGGGCGCCGACGTCTTCGCGGTGCGGCGCGGGGTCGGCAGCGACTCGCGGATCGGCCCGGCGTTCCTGTTTCCCGGGCCCGGCTACGGCGGCTCGTGCTTCCCGAAGGACGTGCAGGCGCTGACGCACACCGCCCGCGCGGCCGGGATGGAGCCGCAGCTCTGGGAAGCGGTCGAGGCCGTCAACGCCAGGCAGAAGCGGGTGCTCTTCGAGAAGCTCGTCGAGCTGCTCGCCGGCGTGCAGGGACGCCAGGTCGCCGTGTGGGGACTGGCCTTCAAGGCGGGCACCGACGACATGCGCGAGTCCCCGGCCGCGGCGCTGGTGGACGCGCTGCTGGCCGCCGGGGCCTCGGTCCGCGCCCACGATCCGCAGGCGATGGAGGTGGCGCGCGGGCTGTGGGGCGAGCGGGTCACGCTGGTGGACGACCCGTATGCCGCACTCGATGGCGCCGACGCGCTGGCCGTGGTGACCGAGTGGCTGGTGTACCGCAACCCGGACTTTCCGCGGATCCGCGCGGCGCTCCGCCAGCCGGTGATCGTGGACGGGCGCAACCTGTACGATCCCGCCCGGATGCAGGAGATGGGCTTCCGGCACGCGACCATCGGCCGGGGCACCCGCTGATGCGGGTGGCGATCACCGGCGCCGCCGGCTTCCTGCCGTCGCACATGGTGGACCGCTTCCTCGCCGATGGCCACGAGGTGATCGGCCTCGACAACTTCCTCACCGGCCGCCGCGAGAACCTGGCCCACCTGGCCGGTCATCCGGGCTTCACCTTCCTGGAGCACGACGTCTCCGAGCCGTGGCAGGTGCCCCAGCGCCTCGACGGGGTGCTGCACCTGGCGTCGCCCGCCTCGCCGCCCGACTACCAGGCGCACCCGGTGGCGACCCTCAAGGTGGGTGCCCACGGCACGCTCAACGCCCTCGAGGTGGCCCGCGAGCACGGCGCCCGGTTCTTCCTCGCCAGCACCAGCGAGATCTACGGCGACCCGCTCGAGCACCCGCAGCGCGAGAGCTACTGGGGCAACGTCTCCTGCACGGGCCCGCGCTCCATGTATGATGAAGCCAAGCGGTTCGCGGAGGCGGCCACCTCGACGTACCGGCGCACCCACGGCGTGGACACGCGCATCGTGCGGATCTTCAACACCTACGGCCCCCGCATGCGCCCCGGCGACGGGCGCGTGGTGTCGAACTTCATCGTGCAGGCCCTCCGCGGCGAACCCCTCACGGTGTACGGCGACGGGTCGCAGACCCGCTCGTTCTGCTACGTGAGCGACGAGGTGGACGGCCTGACGCGGCTGTTCCACTCCGCGGAACAGGACCCCGTCAACATCGGCAACCCGGTCGAGTTCACCATGCTGGAGCTGGCCGAGGTGGTGCTCGAGGTGACCGGCTCGCGGTCCACCGTGCAGCACCTGCCGCTGCCCGGCGACGATCCCCGGGTGCGGCAGCCCGACATCACCCGGGCGCGCACCCTGCTCGGCTGGGAGCCGAAGGTGCCGCTGCGCGAAGGGGTGGAGCGGACCGTGGCGCACTTCCGGGAGCAGCTGACATGAACGTGAGCGTGCGCGAGCTGATGTCGTCGGCCCGGGAGCGCTTCAACGCCCGCGACTACTACGGCGCGCTGCTCTGCCTGGAGGACCTCGCCGGCTCGGCGCGCGCCTACGCCGACGTGCACCACTTGCGCGGGCTCTGCCTCACCATGCTGGAGCGGACCGGCGAGGCGCTCGACGAGTTCGACCGCGCCATCGCGCTCAATCCCCGCTACCTGGAGGCCCAGATCCACCGCGGGCTGGTGCTCAACCTGCTCGGCCGGCACGACGAGGCGATGGTGGCGTTCGACGCCGCGCGCGCCGCGGAGGGGCCGGCGGTGGCGGGGCTGGCCGCCCCGGTGGCGGCCCGATTGGCCAATGAGCATGCCCGCCTGGGCGAGCAGTACGCCGAGGCAGGCGCCACCGCCGAGGCCATCGGGCAGTTCGAGCGGGCGGTGGAACTGGGACCCCAGTTCCACGACCTGCGGATGCGGCTGGCGCGACTCCACCTCGATGGCGGGAATCCTCTCCGGGCGAGGGAGGAACTGGAGCGCATCGTGGCGGCGCGCGGCGACTGGATCGAGGCGCGCGTGCAGCTCGGATTGGCCCGCTACCTCTCGGGGGACGTCTCCGGGGCGCGCGACACCTGGCGCTCGTGCCAGGCGGAACGCCCCGACCTCGAGCGGGTGAGTGCCTACCTCGCGATGCTGGAGCGGATTCCCGGATGAAGCAGGTGCTTGGCGCAGGGATGTTGGTGCTGGTGGCGGCGTGTGGCCAGGTGGTGGCAGAGGAGTCCCGAGGCGACCAGCTCGCGGCCCTCGGCCGCTGGGCCGAGGCGCACGACGCCTGGCAGGCGGCAGGGCACGAGCCGCGGGTGCTGGCCAAGCGTGCCGATGCCGCGTTGCAGGCCGGCCGCCTCGTGGCGGCGGCCTCCGACTGGGCACGCGTCGCCGTGCGCGACTCCGCCCGCCGCGGCGA
>CAZNOJ010000177.1:0-2994 GCA_964574665.1 uncultured Gemmatimonadaceae bacterium | reverse complement strand
TTCCTCGCCGAGATCAAGACTACGGCGAACCTGCAGCATCCGCACATCCTGCCGTTGTTCGACTCCGGAAAGATCCAGCTCGCGGCTGAGCCTCACGACTCAGGACTCACGACTCACGTCTATTACGTGATGCCGTTCATCGAGGGCGAATCGCTCCGCGACCGACTCACACGCGAGAAGCAGCTGCCGATCGGCGAGGCGGTGCGGATCGCGACCGAGGTGGCGAGCGCGCTCGACTACGCCCACCGCCACCACGTGATCCACCGCGACATCAATCCCGAGAGCATCCAGCTGCACGACGGCCAGGCGCTGGTGGCCGACTTCGGGATCGCGCTTGCGGTGAGCAAGTCTGACGGCAGCACCCGGATGACCGAGACCGGGATGTCCCTCGGCACGCCGCACTATATGAGTCCCGAGCAGGCGATGGGCGAGCGCGATCTCGACGCGCGGACTGATGTGTACGCGCTGGGGTGCGTCGCATACGAGATGCTGGTGGGCGAGCCCCCGTTCTCGGGGCCGACGGCGCAGGCAATCGTCGCCAAGGTGATGACCGCAACACCCGAGTCGATCACGAACACCCGCAAGACGGTGCCGCCGTCGGTGGAGGACGCGGTGCACACCGCGCTCCAGAAGCTGCCGGCCGACCGGTTCGCGACGGCGAAGGAGTTCGCGGAGGCGCTCGGTGGAGCGACCACGGGCACGCGCCGCACCAGCGGCATCGTCCGTGACCGGCCTGCCAGCACTGCGCGCTGGCTGCGCGATTGGCGGAGCGTCTCGGCACTGGCAGCGGTGGTGGCATTGGCTGCGATGGTGATCCTTGGTCGCGGCGGTTCCTCCGCGCCGCCCGAAATGAGCCACAAGGAGTACCTGAGCTTCCCGGATTCGCTCGCCCCCACATCGATCATCGGCCGGACCTTCGCGATCTCACCCGACGGCCAGGAAGTCGTGTACCCCACGACGGGCTCGGCCGGTGACGGATCGCTGACCGTGCTGATGCGCAAGCGGCTCAACCAGCTCGATCCCACCGAGATCCCCGGCACGCCGGATGCCCGGTGGCCGGAGTATTCCCCCGATGGCTCGCAGCTCGCCTACGTCCGGACCGTCTTTGCGCAGGGGGCACTGCAGGTCATCTCGCTCACGAGTGGGCAGCCTCGAACGCTCGTCCCAGACTCCGTCTTCATCGGGATCTCGTGGGGCACTGATGACTACATCTACTTCTCCCGATTGGGGGGGATCTTCCGGATCCCTGCTGACGGTGGACCGATGGATACGCTCACCGCTCAGGAGGCTGGCAGCGCTGTAAATGATCGATGGCCGGTCGCCGTTCCTGGTGGCCGGGGCGTCCTCTTTGCCCGGCAACGCGGGACGGGGACCCAGGAGTTGCTCGCCCTCGCGCCGGGGGGTCGCGAGCCGCGCCGAGTGATGGAGGGGATCCCGGTCGCCGTGCTCCCCTCCGGCGTGCTCCTGTTCACGATCGATGGTCGGCAGGTCTCCGGGGTGGCGTTCGACCTCGAGCGCCTCGAGGTCAATGGCACGCCCGTCTCGGTTGCCACCGAGCTGCGGAACAATACCGCCACAATCGCCGATGCCGCCTTCTCGACCGCCGGGACGGTGCTGTACTGGAAGGACGGTGGTGCCTCCCGCCGTGTGTACTGGGTCGATCGCGGCGGGGTCGCCAAGGTGATCGATCCGTCATGGCGGACGCCGATCGCCGAATCTCCCGCGATTTCTCCTGACGGTCGGCGCCTCGCGATCTCCTCGGGGAACGCGCTCGAGGTGAAGCAGCTCGATGAGGGGCCGGCGACGCAGGTGGTGCGGCCGATCGGTGGCCGGAACCACCTCAGGCCTGCCTGGCACCCCGACGGGAACTCGCTGCTGTTCTATCGCAGCGGTGAAAAGGACTCGGTGCTGCGCGTGCGGGACGACGGGGTCGGCGAGCTGAGCCCCACGGTGGATGAACCGCGCGGCGTCGCCGACGCGATCTGGTCGCCGGACGGGCGCTGGATGGTGTACCGAACCTCGGTGGAGGGTCCGGGTGGGTCGGACATCTACGCCAAGCAAGTGGGCAACGACGATCCACCGATCGCGGTGTCGACCGCCGCCGGCTCCCAGGTGACCCCGGAATTCTCACCGGACGGCAAATGGCTGGCCTATGCTTCGTCCGAGGGGGGAGGGTTCGAGATCTACCTCCGGCCTTTCCCCAACGTCGAGGATCGCCGGATCCAGGTCTCCGTCCGCGGCGGTCGGCAGCCGCGCTGGTCGCGCCGGAGCGGTGAGCTGTTCTATGTCGGGCCTGACGAGATGATGATGGCCGTACGGATCCGCACCGAGCCCACGCTGGACGTCGGACCTCCGGTGCCGCTGTTCCGAGTCGCGCCATTTTTCGTCAGCACTGCGTTCCACAAGAACTACGACGTGGACGCCGACGGCCAGCGATTCGTGATGGTTGGCACGAGCGGAGTCCCCCAAGTGGTCCGGATCGACAACTGGATGGCCGACTTCCCGGAGCTGCGCAAGTGAGTGGCAACCTCGATCGGCTCACGGCCGCGCTCGCCGACCGCTACCGCCTCGAGCGTGAACTCGGTGCGGGCGGGATGGCGACGGTGTACCTCGCCCAGGACCTGAAGCACGATCGCCAGGTCGCGATCAAGGTGTTGAGACCCGAGCTCGCCGCGGTGATCGGCGCCGAGCGCTTCCTGGTCGAGATCAAGACCACCGCCAACCTGCAGCACCCGCACATATTGCCACTGCACGACTCGGGCGAGGTGAACGGCACGGTCTTCTACGTGATGCCGTTCATCGAGGGCGAATCGCTGCGGGACCGGCTCCAGCGCGAGAAGCAGCTGCCGATTCCCGAGGCGGTTCGTATCGCGACCGAGGTGGCGAGCGCCCTCGACTACGCCCACCGGCACGGCGTGATCCACCGCGACATCAAGCCGGAGAACATCCTGCTGCACGACGGCCAGGCGCTGGTCGCCGACTTCGGGATCGCGC
>CAZNOJ010000176.1:0-2996 GCA_964574665.1 uncultured Gemmatimonadaceae bacterium | reverse complement strand
CCGGCACTCACCACAGCACAGGAGCGCCAATGCGGAAGATCCTCTTCGGTGGGCTCGGGGGCGCGGTCGCCCTCACCCTCGCCGCCGCCGCTGCACCCCTCACCGCCCAGACGTCGCGGACCCACCTCGGCCCGCGCATCGGCTACAACTTCGACGCCGAAGCGGTCACGGTCGGCGGGCAGGTCTCGTTCCCGATCGGCCGTCGCCTCGAGTTCTACCCCTCGGCCGACATCCACACCGTGGACCCGGGCTCCATGTTCGGCGTCAACTTCGACCTCAAGTACCGGCTCCCCGGCGAGACCATCCGCTGGATGTACCTCGGCACCGGGCTCGGCATCATCTCCACCTCGCGCGGCGACTTCGACAACACCGACACGGGGCTCAACCTGATGATCGGCGCCGAATCGCTCCGCGGCCGCATCCACCCGTTCGTGGAAGGGCGCGTGTTCATCTCCGATGGCTCGATGGCCCAGCTGGTGGGGGGACTCAACTTCACGCTCTGATGGAGGATGGAGAACAGAGGGCGGAGGGTGGAGGGTGCATCTCCACCCTCCGTCCTCCACCCTCCGTTCTCCTGTCAGTGCCCCACCGCCTTCGGCCGGTCCACCGCGATCGTGCCAGGACCCGCCGCGGCCAGGAAGAGGAACCCGAAGCAGAGCAGCACCGGTGCCTCGCCGCCGTTGCCGAGCGGCCAGAAGCCGCTGCCGGGGAGGTGCATCCAGAAGAACGTCACGGCCATGTGGCCGGCGGCCACGAACGCCACCGGACGGGTGAAGAGGCCCAGCATCAGCAGGGCACCACCCACCAGCTCGAGGCTGCCCCCGATCGCGAAGCGCGACAGCGTCGCGAACTCCATCGGAAACGGCACCGGCCAGTCGAAGAACTTCTGCGTGCCGTGCTGGAAGTAGATCAGGCCGAACACGAGGCGCATCAGCGACATCAGCGGGCCGGACCAGGTGGACGGGAGGATGCCGCGCATGGGGGCTCCTTCGGTGAAGCGTGAAGGGTAAAGCGTGAAGCGGGGAACCCCCGCCGCTTCACGCTTCACGCGTTACGGTTGACTCGCCAGTATTGCCCACACCGGAAAGTGATCGCTCGGCCAGAGCGCCCCGTACCGTCGCCGGTCAATGTCCGCGTCAATCACCCGCCACCCCCGGCCCAGCAGCACGTGGTCAATGATGCCGCCGTCGGCGGCGTCGCGGAACCCGGTGAACGTCCCCGCCACCGGCGCGTCGGGATGGCGCACCCGGAAGGCGCTCACCAGGCCGGCGTCGAGCAGGCGCCGATAGGCGGGATTCGCCTCGTCGGCATTGAAGTCGCCCATCACCAGCAGCCGCGGCTCGGGCAGCGCGCCAGTCACCTCCGCCTGGTTGGCATCGCGCGCCCGCTGGCTGGCCGCCCTGCGCTCGTGCTCGGCGAGCAGGAACTCCACCGAACGCTCGCGCGACGGCTGCGAGGCGTGGTCGAGGTGCAGCGAGTACGCCCAGATCCGCTCGTCGGTGAGCCGGTCGCGCAGCAGCGCCCACGTGGTGATCCGCGGCAGGGTATTCCCCCACGACGTGGAGCCCGGCACCGTCGGCGTGTCGGAGAACCAGTCGGTCCCGCTGGTGTCCACCGTGAACCGCGACGTGTCCACCAGCACCGCCGCGAACTCGCCCCGCGCCACGCCGTCGTCGCGGCCGACGCCGAGCTGCTGGTAACGGGGCAACGCCTGGGCCAGCTCGTCGAGCTGGAACCGCAGCGCCTCCTGCAACGCGAGCACGTGCGGCGCGTGATCCCGGATGGTGCGCGCCACCAGGGCCCGCCGGTTGGGCCACGCGTGGGCCCCGTCGTCGGCCGTGCCGTAGCGGATGTTGAAGGACATCGCCCGGATGGGTGATTGAGAACGGAGGGTGGAGGGTGGAGAACAGAGGAGTATCAGCGGCCCGATCAGCAGCCAGAGGCGCCTGGCCTTCTCCACTCTCCGCCCTCCACCCTCCGTCCTCCTCTTGTTCACGGCATCCGCCCCACCGAGATGCGGTACGGCGCGGAGCCGCCGCTCTCGTACAGCGACGCCACCTTCACGTGCAGCGCCTCACCGGCCTTGAGCGACACGGTCAGCGACTCGTTGCCGGCGTGCCCCTGCATGTCCTGGTCGGAGTGCGCGACCTCGGAGTCGAAGTCGCCGCCGGTGTACGCCGTCAGCACCAGGTCGCCCTCGGTGCCCTCCGCCATCCGGGTCATCACCGTCACCGACATCGCCTCGGTGGCGCGGATCACGAACCAGTCCCAGCGATCCCCCTCGTCGGGATTGACGGCATCCTCGATGGCGGCGCCCACGGTGAGCCCCCGCGCCAGCGACGGGCGCCGGTCGGGATCGGCGGGCTGCGCGAAGCCCTCCTCCGCCACGAACGCGGCGGAGATGGTGAACGCGCCGCTGCCGCCCTCCTCGCTCAGCAGCGTCACCTGCACGCGCACCGGGTCGGTCTGGCCGAGGGGCACGGCCAGGAACTCGAGGCCGGTGGAACCGTTGTGGTCGCCGTCGGCGGAGCCGTTGGGCAGCATCTGGCCGTCCTCGTCCACCACCTGGATGGTGACATCATCGTTGGCGTGCACCACGATGGTGAGGATACCGGCCGACGGCGGCGTGAAGCGGAACTCCGCCGGCGCCTCGCTGGTGGTGATGCCGCTGGCCTTGCTGCCCATCGGCAGCGGCGCCTGGGCCGCAAGCGGCACGGTGAGAAGGGAAAAAACTGCAAGCCGGGAGATCATGGATGCTCCAGAGAATCGATGTGGTTGGACCGCTTCACCCTTCACGCTTCACCCTTCACGTCATTGCCTCGCCGGCTGCCCCGCCCGCGGCATCGTCTCGCGGATGAACTGCCGGATGTCCTCGTTGCTGGTGGCCAGGTCGGGCTTGCGCAGGTACATCATGTGCCCCGACTCGTACCCCTTGAACCGCATCCGGTCCTGGAAGCGGCCGGCCGGGTCCATGTTCCACATCGTGTACTTGGCGT
>CAZNOJ010000175.1:0-3013 GCA_964574665.1 uncultured Gemmatimonadaceae bacterium | reverse complement strand
GGGCACGGATCTCGGGCGTCCCCTTGGTGCCCATCTCGCCGCGGGTGAGGTCCACGATGGCCACGCGGTGCCCCTGGTCCGCCGCCTTGATGAGGGTGCCGCCGGCCAGGTGCTCGGCGTCGTCGGGGTGGGCGAAGAGGGCGAGGAGGTCGCAGGTCGGCATGACTCAAGATATTCGTGAGGCACCAGGGGGATGGAGGGTGGAGGGTAGAGAACAGAGGCCCAGCCTCCACCCTCCACCCTCTCGTCTCATTCGTAGCGCAGCGCCTCCACCGGATCCATCCGTGCGGCCCGGAGGGCGGGGATCATCCCGAAGACCAGGCCGATGGCGACCGAGGCCGAGACGGCGATCACCGCGCTCCAGAGCGGCGGTCCGCTCTGGAGGCCGAGCACCTGCTTGAGCAGCGCGCCGCCGGCCAGTCCCGCGCCGATCCCCAGCAGCCCGCCGACACCGGTCAGGGTGGCGGCCTCGACCAGGAACTGCCAGAGGATCTCGCGGCGGCGGGCGCCCACGGCCAGGCGCAGCCCGATCTCGTGGGTGCGGTCGGTCACCGAGACCATCATGATCGCCATCACGCCGATGCCGCCCACCAGCAGCGCCACGCTGGAGAGCGAGAGCATCACCAGGAAGAACGCCGAGGTGAGCGACGACATGATGTCGAGGATCTGGTCCTGGGTGATCACGTCGAAGGTGTTCGGCTGCGCGGGCCGCAGGGCGCGGGCGTGGCGCAGCGCCGTGATGGCCGCATCCTTGGCCACCGGCACGGGCACCGAGCGGTTGGCGAGCACGGTGATGAAGAGCGAGTTGGTCTCGTCGTAGCGGAACGACTGCCGGGCGGCCCGGAACGGCACCACGCCGCCGTCGCTGGCTCCGGGCGGCTGGAAGATGTTGGCGGGTCGCTGGTAGATCCCCACCACGGTGAAGGCCTTGCCGCCGAGGCGCACCACGCGGCCCAGCGGGTCGAGCCGCCCGAAGAGGTGGTCGGCGACCTGCTCCTCCATCACCAGGACGGGCGTGCCCGCCGAGAGCTCGCCGCGGGAGAAGAAGCGGCCGCGGAGCAGGGTGCCGCCGTTGGCCTCGAGGAAGGAGTTGTCGGCGCCGTAGATCATCACGCCCTGGGTGTGCTCGCCCTGGTACTCGGCGCGCTGGGCCACCTGCACCCAGAGGCCGGCGTAGCGCACCGCCTCGCTCCGTGCGATCGCCTCCACGTCGGCCTCGCTCAGCACCGGGCGGATCCGCACCTCGGCGGGGAGGTTGTCGGGGTTGAGCGGCACCGACGAGAAGAAGCGGATCACGTAGAAGGTGCTGGGCGACGCGTTGTTCATGGTGTTGAAGATCTGGGTGCGCACGCCCTCCACCAGCGAGGCCATCACCATCACGGTGGTGACGCCGATCACCACGCCGAGGATGGTGAGGGTGCTCCGCAGCTTGGAGGCGCGCATGGCATCGAAGGCGAGCACCACGCCTTCGGCGATCGGGCGCCAGGGCGCGGCCATCGTCACTCCTTCCGCAGCGCGGCGATGGGATCGAGCCGCGAGGCGCGGGTGGCCGGATAGACGCCGAAGACGATCCCCGTCACGGCGCCGAGGGTGAGCGCGATGCCCACCGACCAGGGGGTGACCCGGGCGGGCAGCGGCGACACGGCGCCGACCAGGGCGGCGAGGCCCCAGCCCACGGCCACGCCCAGCGCGCCCCCCAGCAGGGAAAGCAGCACCGTCTCGACGAGGAACTGGCGGCGGATGTCGCGGCGGGTGGCACCCAGCGCCTTGCGGAGCCCGATCTCGCGGGTCCGTTCGCTCACCGACATCAGCATGATGTTCATGATGACGATGCCGCCCACGACGATGCCGATGCAGACCACCGCGGGGACGATGGTGAAGAGCAGGGCGGTGAGCGAGCTCCAGAAGGCCACCAGCGCGTCGGCCTTGTCCACCGTGAAGTCGTTCGGCTCCCGGGGCCCGAGCCGGTGGGCCAGGCGCATCGCCTCCTCGGCGCGGGCCATCGCCGCGGGGATGGCGTCGGCCTCGCGCATCTTGACGGCGACCACCGTGGTCTGGCGGCGGCCCCAGATCGACTCGAACATCGGCAGCGGCATCAGCACGAAGCCGTCGAACGACTGGCCCAGCGTCTTCCCCTTCTGGGCGATGACGCCGATGATGGTCACCTCGCGGCCGGCGATCCGCACGGTGCGCCCCACGGCGCTGGCCGGGGTGCGGAACAGCTTGTCGGCGATGTCCCAGCCCACCACGACCACCGGGCGGCGGCCCCGCATGTCCACCTCGGTGAGCCCGCTGCCGGCGGCCACCCGGTAGTCCTGCACCACCTGGTAGGGCGGGGTGACGCCGAAGATCATCACGTCGCCGAGCCGCTGGTTGCCCAGCACGATATCGGCGACCGGTGGCGGGAAGCCCGACTGGACCGCGACCGCCTCGGCGTCGGGGAGGGCGCGGGCCACCGCCGCGGCGTCCTCGCGGGTGATGCGCGGCCGCTTGGCCAGCTCGCGCATCTCGCTGTCATCGAGCAGTCCCACCGCGATCGGCGTGCGCCGCACCTGGAACGCGTTGTTGCCGATGATGGCGCCGGTGATGTTCTCCTTGACGTAGGCGTTCATCCCCTGGATCACCGCCACCACGGCGACCAGGAAGGCCACCGAGACGATGATGCCGAGCAGGGTGAAGAAGGACCGGAGCTTGGCCGACCAGATGGTGCGGAGGGCGAGGCGGAGGGCCTCGGAGAGGGGCATGCCGGAAGATACGAGGATGGAGAACGGAGGGTGGAGAACGGAGGGTGGAGAACGGAGGACAGCCTCGGTTCTCCACCCTCCACCCTCCGTTCTCCTATTCGTACCGCAACGCCTCCACCGGGTCGAGCCGGGCCGCCTTGTTGGCGGGGTAGAGGCCGAAGAAGATCCCGGTGACGACCGACGCGGCGATGGCGGCGAATACGCTCCAGAGCGGGATGATGGCCGGCTGAGGGGTGAAGGCGTTGATGGCCAGCGCGATCAGGCCGCCC
>CAZNOJ010000174.1:0-3040 GCA_964574665.1 uncultured Gemmatimonadaceae bacterium | reverse complement strand
CTGCTGGATGTGCTGCACCAGCGAGGGCCGCGGGAAGTAGTCGCCCAGGGTGCGGCCGTTGACGTCCCACTTGCCGGTGCCGGGGGTGAGGTAGACGCGGGCCACGCTGGTCTTGCGGCGACCCACGGCCTGCCAGCGGAACAGATCGGTGCTGCTGCTCATCAATCGGCCTTCGCGGTGGTGATGGTGAACGGCCTCGGCTGCTGCGCCTCGTGCGGGTGCTCGGCGCCGCCGTACACCTTGAGCTTGGTGCGCAGCTTCTGCCGCGCCAGGGAGTTCTTGGGCAGCATCCCGAAGACCGCCTTCTCGATGACGCGATCGGGGTGCTTGGCCAGCAGCTCACCCGCCGGGGTGTGCGACTCGTGACCCATGTAGCCGGTGTGCTTGAAGTAGGTCTTGCCCTGCGCCTTGTTGCCGGTCAGGCGCACCTTGGAGGCGTTGACGACCACCACGAAGTCGCCCCCGTCCATGTGCGGCGTGAACGACGGCTTGTGCTTGCCACGAATCAGCTGCGCCACCGCCGAGGCCAGGCGGCCGAGCGGCACCCCGTCGGCATCCACGACATGCCAGTCATGGGAGATGTCGGCGGGCTTGGTGGTAAAGGTCTTCATGCCGGGGCTTCCTGCCGCGCGGGGCGGCCATTCATCGTTTCGGACACAGACCCCAAAGATAGACAGGAAAACGGCTTGGCGTCAACCGAGCTCACCCCGTGGAGAGAGCCCTGAGGGGTCCCCCCCCGCGGCGGCGGGTGGGGCCGTGGCTCGCCCCCGGGCGGTGCCCCAACTCCATGCCGCACAACGGGAAGCGCCCATCCCGGCCCCCGGAGGGATCGGCCTGGGCGCCGGCATCACCCTCGGCGGCGGCCCGACCCCGGGCGGCTACTCCGGCCACATGGCGCCGAAGACCCCTCCGGTCACCATCGCGTACAGCACCCCGTCCGCCGCATGCTTGAGCGTGGTGGACCACTTGCGGCTGTACCACACCGAGCTGGGGAGTCCGCCCAGGGCGTAGGCGCCGAACGCCGCCGCACCGGCGAAGCGGAAGACGCCGAGGTACGGCGCCCCGATCGGCAACGCCCTCGATGCGACATAGCCGGCCAGCACCGAGACCACCAGCGCGAAGCAGAACCACTGCAGGAGCGAGGAGGTCATGGAGGGCATGCCGTTGGGGCGCACGGTGAGAAACATCACCGGCCCCTGCCGCATCCGCTCGGCGAATTCGGGGGTGCCCATCTCCTTGGCGCTGGTGAGGCCGGGCATGGCGTAGTCGCCCGGCGGGATCCCGTAGGGGCGGAGTGCGGCCATCACCTCCCCTTCGTGCGGCACCGGCGGATACTCCCCGGCGTGCCACGGGGTCATCATGTGCAGCACCGAGCTCACCACGAAGACGGCGACGGCCGAGAGCAGGATCGGCAGCCACAGCGAGGCCAGCGTGACCATCGGGAACTCCTGTCTGGGGTGACGGGCGCCGGGCCGTGGGGGCCACGGCATCCGGCCATACGCTACCGCCGATCCCCGGATCCGGAAGGGCCGCGGCCTTCCCTCCCCCGCACGACTCGCCGATCTTTGCCGCGTGTCGAACCCTCCACGTTCCCCGCACCGCAGGGCCACCCGCTGACCGCCCGTCACGACGACGCCACCCGCGACGTGCTGGTGATCGGCAGCGGATTCGGTGGCGCGCTGGCCGCCCACGCCCTGGTGACCGCCGGCTGGCGGGTCACGCTGGTGGAGCGCGGACCCTGGGTCCCTCGCAGCGAGGAGTCCTGGCTGCCGGACGCGGTGGGTGGGCTCGGCCCCTATTTCGCCCGCTCCCCGGGGTGGAGCATTTCGCGCGGGCGCGATCCCAGGCCCGTGGGGACGTACTTCTGCGTGGGCGGGCCGTCGGTCTTCTATGGTGGCGTGTCGCTCCGCTTCCGCGCCGAGGACTTCGAACCGCTCCCCGAGATTGACGGCTCATCCGGCGCGGCGTGGCCCTTCGACTACGCCGAGCTGGAGCCGTGGTACGGCGAAGCAGAGCGACTCATTGGCGTGGCCGGCGCCGCCGGGGCCGACCCGACCGAGCCACCGCGGAGCACGCCCTATTCGGCGGCACCGTTGCCGATGGCGGCCATCAGCGACCGGATCGCTGCCGCCGCCCGCGGCCTCGGGATGCATCCGTTCCCGCTCCCGCTCGCGATCCACGCCGGCGGCCAGGCCGGACGCCAGGCGTGCATCCGGTGCAACACGTGCGACGGATTCGCCTGCGGCGTGGATGCCAAGAACTCGCTCGACACCGCCGTGATCCGTCCGCTGCTCGCGCAGGGCCTCGACCTGCGGACCGGCACGGCGATCACGCGGCTCGAGACCACGGGGCGACGCGTCACCGCCGCGATCGGGATCGACACCACCACCGGTGCCGCGGTGCGATTCGCCACGCCGCACGTGGTGCTGGCGGCCGGCGCGCTGGCGACGCCCCACCTGCTGCTCGCGTCGGGACTCGACGCCGCGAGTCCGGCCGGTGACGCGATCGGCCGCTATCTCACCCGCCACAAGAACGAGATCCTGCTGGGGATCTTCGCGCGACAGCCCGATCCCGGGCACACCTTCCACAAGCAACTCGGCATCCACGACCTGTATTTCGGGCAGCCCGGCACGCCCTACCGGCGGATCGGCGGGTTGCAGCAACTGCCGACGCCACCGGTCGCCCTGGCCCGCGACGGCCTGCCGCGCGGCCTCAAGCCGCTGTCGCGCTTCGTGCACCACCTGACCGGACTGCTGGTGATCGCCGAGGACCAGCCCCAGCACCACAACCGGGTCCACCTCGGCAGCGCGAGCGGCCCATTGGGGATGCCCACGCTCGGCATCGAGCATCGCTATTCGGAGCGCGACCTGGCGGTGACCGGGCTGCTGCGGCAGGCCGCGCGCCGGGTCCTGCGGCGCGCCGGTGCCCTCGCCTGCTACCGGCACACGATCGACACCTTCTCGCACGCCCTGGGCACGGTCCGGACGGGGCGCGATCCGGCCACCTCCCCGCTCGACGCGGAGCTGCGGTTTCGGGGACT
>CAZNOJ010000173.1:0-3054 GCA_964574665.1 uncultured Gemmatimonadaceae bacterium | reverse complement strand
AGATCACCATCGGGGCACAGATCGAGACACCCCACAGCTTGCCGCCATCGCGTTCGCACAGCGCCTGCGCCTCCTGGAAGTACTGCTGGGCGAGCCGCTGGTCGACCTGGGCCGACGCCGGGACCGCCAAGGCCGTGACGGCGAGGGCGGTGAGGGTGCTCCCGGATCGAGACCTGGTCACCGAGGCTCCGAACGACCTGGGTTCCCCGCCGCCCGACCCCGCTCCCCGCGATCCGCGAACAGGAAGACCAGGCCGATCGCGAGCCAGAGCGCGGCCCGCACCCAGTCCTGCGACCGGAACGCGTCGAGCAGGGACATCCCGAAGAAGAGGAGGAAGATCGTGAGGTTGGTCGCCCTGGCACCCATCCAGCACCTCCGAACGCGACGGGGGACTGGAATCTACGACCCGGGATCGGGCCCCGCGATCAGCGCGCCCTGCGGAACTGGGTGCCCTGCCGAATCCCCTCGAGATCGGGGTCACCGGCCGAGGCGTTGTCGCCCGAACCTTCAGGGATGGGGCGCTTGCCGCAGCATCGCCCACGCCTCCGGTCCGCCGGTGCCGAGGCGTGCCGATTCCACCACCTGGAAGCCGAACCGCTCGTAGAAGGCGACGTTCCGCTTCTCGCTGGTCTCCAGGTAGCACGGCAGCGCTTCGCGGTCCGCCCGGTCGAGCCCCTCCCGCACCAGCGCCGCGCCGCGACCCTGTCCCTGCAGCGAGGGATCGACGCCCACGACCATGAGGTACCAGTGGGGTGTCTTCACGTGGCGCTTGTGGATCTTCTCCATCACGTCCATCGCACCCATGAACCGCCCGAAGGGGCGGAAGCCCACCCGGAACGGTGCGGCGAGCATCCCGGCCCGGATCATTCCCACGGGAGTCACCGGGCGACCGGGGAAGCACCCTGCTCAGCGATCACTCCTGCAACACGCGCCCTCCCCAGCGCGTATAGCCTTCAATCCCGCCCCGACGCAGCGTCGGGCCCGCCAAGCTGCACGACCTCCCCGAGGACTCCCGGCCATGAAAACCACAACGGCACTCTTCGCGGTCGCGGCCGTCGCGACCTCCGCCGTGCTCTGGTCCGCGTCGAGTGCGCGACTCGCCGCCGATGGCACGCCGAGCGACGACGATGACATCGAGGGCGTGGTGACCGGGCCGAGCGGCCCCGAGGCGGGGGTGTGGGTGATCGCCGAGACCCGTGACCTGCCGACCAGGTTCGCGAAGATCGTGGTCACCGACGACCGCGGTCGGTACCTGGTCCCCGACCTGCCGGAGGCGAAGTACGACGTCTGGGTGCGGGGCTACGGACTGGTGGACTCACCGAAGCAGCAGGCGGAACCCGGCGCCACCCTGAATCTCCGCGCCGTTCCCGCGCCCAACCCGCGCGCGGCCGCAGAGTACTTCCCGGCGGGATACTGGTATTCGCTGCTCAGGGTGCCGCCCGAGAGCGACTTTCCCGGGACGGGTCCGCAGGGCAATGGCATCAATCCGATGATCACCACCCAGGCGGAGTACCTCCGCACCCTCAAGAACGGGGCGTGCCTCGGGTGCCACCAGATGGGCAGCAAGGGGACGCGCGAGCTCCACCCCAACCTCGGCACCTTCTCCACGTCGGTGGCGGCGTGGGCGCGTCGGCTGCAGTCTGGGCAGGCCGGCGGCGCGATGATGGGCATGGTGCAGCAGACCGGCCCCCGCACCCTGGAGATCTTCGCCGACTGGACCGACCGGATCGCCGCTGGCGAGGTGCCGCCCACGCCGCCGCGTCCGCGGGGACTCGAGCGCAACGTGGTCATCACCATGTGGGACTGGGCCGATCCCAAGGCCTACCTGCACGACCTCGTTTCCACCGACCGCCGCAATCCCACCGTCAATGCCAACGGCCCCGTGTACGGCGTGCTGGAGGCGAGCGCCGACTACCTCCCGATGCTCGACCCGACCACCCACACGGCGACGCGCGTGCCGGTCACGGTGCGCGACCCCAACACGCCGTCGACCGGACAGCAGCAGCCGATGGCCCCGTCGCCCTACTGGGGCACCGAGCCCATCTGGAACTCCCAGGCCAACGTGCACAACCCGATGTTCGACGAGATCGGGCGAGTGTGGCTCACCTCGCGCGTGCGCGGGTTCGACAACCCTGCCTTCTGCAAGGCGGGATCGGAGCATCCGTCGGCGCGGGTGTTCCCGCTCAACGGGGCGGGCCGCCATTTGGCGATGTACGATCCCCGCACCAGGGAGATGAAGCACATCTCCACCTGCTACGGCACGCACCATCTCATGTTTGCGGAAGACGCCGATCGCACGCTCTGGACGAGCGGCGGCGGCCAGGTGATCGGGTGGCTCAACACCAGGCTGTGGGACGAAACCGGCGACGAGGAACGCGCACAGGGGTGGACCCCGCTGGTGATGGATCTCAACGGCAACGGCCGACGTGACGCGTATGTGGAGCCGAATGCGCCGGCGGATCCCACCAAGGACCGCCGGATCCAGCCGGGGCAGTATGGTGGTGGCCCGTACGCGCTGGCGCCTGCGGCCGATGGCACCGTGTGGGGCACGCTGTTCGGGTTCCCGGGGGCGGTCTTCCGGATGACGCCTGGCAGCAACCCGTCGGAGACCGCGCTTACCGAGGTGTTCGAGCTGCCGTGGAACAACCCGGCCGTGCCGAACGTGGGCTTCTCGCCGCGCGGCGACGACGTGGACCGCAACGGTGTCTACTGGGCGGCGCTGGCGAGCGGTCACCTGGCGAGTTTCGACCGTCGCAAGTGCAAGGGTCCCCTCAACGGGCCGACCGCCACCGGCCAGCACTGCCCCGAGGGGTGGACGTTCTACGCCGAGCCGCTGCCGCAGCTGGGCAACGTGACCGGGCCGGGGAGCGGCGAGGGGAGCTACTACACCTGGGTCGACCAGTTCAACACCCTCGGCCTTGGCGCGAACGTGCCGATCAACACCGGCAACCAGTCCGAGGGGCTGCTGGTGCTCAAGGATGGCGAGTGGGTGGTGCTCCGCGTGCCGTACCCGATGGGGTTCTACACCAAGTGGCTCGACGGGCGGATTGATGA
>CAZNOJ010000172.1:0-3076 GCA_964574665.1 uncultured Gemmatimonadaceae bacterium | reverse complement strand
ACCGAGGTGCTGGTGGCGCTGGCGGTGGACGACCTCCGCCGCGTGCAGCATCACCAGCGACTGGAGTGGCTGCGCACCGCACCGGCCGCCTGCCGGATCCTCACCCTCTGCGCCAGGGTGTTGATGCCCGGACCGGGGGAATCCCCCGAGGTGCTCGCCGCCACCGGCGCCACGGTGGCCGCCATGCGCGACAGCGCGCGGGCGCAGGGCGCGCGGCTCCGCGTGGCGTTGATTGAAACCGAACGCGACCCCGGGTGGCCCGCGCTGGCGGCGGCGCTGCGCGCGGCCCTGGATGGTGAGGGCACGGCCGTGCTGCCGCTCGCCCCGGCCCTGGTGGACTCGCTGCCGACCGAGGTGCTGTACGTGATGGAGCACCCGCTCCCGAATGCACTGGCCCACCGGCTCGCCGCGGCGCACCTGAGTCGCCTGCTGGCCCCCACCGCGAGCCCGTGACTGACGGCACGGCGCGTCGCCGCGGCGGGCCCTATCGCCGCAGGATGGTGAACCGCGCCAGCAGGTTCCGCCCCGTGAGCGGATCGAAGACCTCGCCGCCCACGCCGTCGCGGCTGTTGAGCGGCAAGGCATAGGCGGCGTTTCCGCGGAGCGAGGGCGCGGGATCATCGAGCACCAGGGCCAGCGTCACCTCACCAGTCGGCAGGGTCGCAGGCAGCGGCACCGAGGCGTTGAAGGTGGTGCCGGAGCCGGGCGCCTCCGGTTCCAGCCGTCGCAGGTCGAGCACCCCGGGTTCGAGCACCTCCTCGGCCACCACGGCGCCGCCGGATAGCACCTGCAGGCGCGCTGGCCGGTCGCGCAGCACCCGCCCGAATCCGTCATTGCGCAGCGTGAGCGACAGGTTGACCACGGCGCCGGCCTGGGCCTCGCCCGCGAGCACCACGCGATCCAGCTCGAGCCGGGGTCCCACGCGGTCGAGCAGTCGCTGCAGGCACCCCTGGGCCTGGAGCGCCGCGGCCACTTCCGGCGGCCAGATCAGCAGCGACAGGGACTGGAGGCGGAAGCGTCGCATCTCGGCCTCCAGCGCATCGCACTGTTGCCGCACCGGATCGAGCGCACCGAACTCCGCGACCATCATGGACGCCGCCGCGACGGCCAGCGCATACTGCCGGAGGTCTTCCGCCGTCTGCCCGGGGCCCGGAATCCAGGTGCCGCCGTCGTGGTCGTCGCTGGCGAAGTAATCGTTGTGCAGGCCGATGTCCGGGTTGGGGCTCGCCGTGCCGTTGTAGGCGAGCAGGGCCGCGGGATAGCGCACCAGGATCGGGAAGGCCCCGGCCACGTGGTGCACCTCGCGATCGAGCACCAGGCGGCGTCCCAGCTCGCTGTCGTTGCCGTGCGTGGAGTTGTGCCACTCTCCCCAGGTCCCGATGAAGCCGGCCTCCAGCGCGAACACCAGGTCGCGATGCCGGAGCAGCACCGGCATGAGCTGGTCCACGTGCGCCAGGGTCACGTCGAGCGGCGCGTCAGGACTCCCGATCGGGCCGAAATTGTAGATGAAGCGCACCAGCAGTCGCACGCCGCGACCGGCGTAGGCGGCGAGACGCTGCTCCAGCTCGGCCAGGAAGTCCGGCGCCAGCGGCCCGGTGGGTCGGGGCAGGTCGCCGCATTCCCACGCCGAGATCCGTCCGTTGAGGCAGATGTAGGTGCGGATCACCCTGGTGGGACCGTAGTCGTTCCAGGTGTCGAGCAGTTCGCCCGCCCAGAAGTTCGCGTCGCCGTACGGTGCGCCTTCGCTGCTGGAGATGGTGCGCGGGCGTGGGGTGAATCCCAGGTCGAGCGCCAGGGTGCGCTCGACGCCAATCACCATGTGCTCCATCACGGTGTCGCGACCGCCCTGGACGCACCGCAAGGTGAACCGTGACGGACCGGCGCGCGGGATCACCGGCGCCGCCGTCCCTTGGGGCGGGTGGGATCCGCCCCAGTCCCCCGTCGCAGTGCACGAGGCCGCCCAGGGCACCAGCCACTCCAGCTGCACCGCGTCTCCCACGAAGCCATCCACCCGGCTCGCGGTGTAGCGCGCCGCGGGCGGTTGCCGCACTTCGAGGACGGCGCTGGCGCTGGTTGATCCGCCATCGCCCTGGCACTGCAGGGAGAGTTGGTGGGTGCCGGAGCGGTCCGGCGTGACCTCGAGGACCGCGTCCGCCGACGCGGTCACCCCGCCCTGCCACCCGGGGACTCCGCCGGTGGGGGTGGACGCGGTGCACGTGGTGGCGTTGGCCACCGCCCACCGGAGCGTGGCGGGTTCCCCGAGCTGCACGCTGGCGGGGGTGACGGTGAGCGCCACCGTGGGCGGATCCGGGTCGGGCGCCGTGGCGTCGCAACCGGCGAGCGCGATGGCGGCAGCTCCCCAATGCCACGCGACGCGGGAGAACCCTGAGGTTCCCTCGCGTCGCCGAGCTGCCTGGCGGAGTGTCGACATGCGCGCCGTCTCCTGTTGCCTGTCGCCCGTCCCGGCGGGCCCCGCCCCGCCGCTACAGGTCGTCGTCGGCCCCCACCAGCAGCACCTCCGGCGCGGGCTCCACCGGCTCCGGCGGCGGCGGCGGCTCGAAGCCGTCCGGCGCCTCGATCTCCAGGTCGACGTACCGGTAGTGCCCGGTGCCGGCGGGGATCAGGTGGCCGATGATGATGTTCTCCTTGAGCCCGACCAGCTCGTCGCGCGCCCCGCGGATCGCCGCATCGGTGAGGATGCGGGTGGTCTCCTGGAACGACGCCGCGGAGAAGAACGACCGCGTGGAAAGCGACGCCTTGGTGATGCCCAGCAGCACCGGTTCCGCGGTGGCCGGGGCGCCCTTCCGCTTGAGCACCCGCTCGTTTTCCTCGCGGAACGAGAGCTTGTCCACGGTCTCGCCATCGAGGAAGGTGGTGTCGCCCGGATCGGTGACGCGCACCTTCTGGAGCATCTGGCGCACGATGACGCCGATGTGCTTGTCGTTGATCGGCACGCCCTGCAGGCGGTACACCTCCTGCACCTCGTTGAGCAGGTACTCCTGCACCGCGCGCGGCCCCTTGATGCCGAGGATCTCGTGCGGCGACACCGGGCCCTCGGTGAGGCGGTCGCCCGCGC
>CAZNOJ010000171.1:0-3147 GCA_964574665.1 uncultured Gemmatimonadaceae bacterium | reverse complement strand
GCATCGAGCCGCTCCAGCGGGTCGAGCTCGGCGATCTCTGGGAGCGCGTCGAGTGCCCCCCGCCAATCCTCGCCGTAGCCCAGGTCCTGGGCGGCGTGCACCAGTGACCGCTCCACGCCGGCGCGGCGCAGCTCGAGCAGCCGAAGCGTCCCCTTCACGCCCACCGGATCGTTGCTGACCAGGTGCAGGCGCGATTCCACCGCATCCTCGCCGAGCCCCACCTCGCCGCCGAGGCGGGCGGGCTGTGCCAGCCACTCGTGGTGGGCCACCAGCGCATCGCGCACCGCCACCAGCGGCTCGCCCTCGAGTCGTTCCGAGGCCGCGTCGAGGCGCTCTGCCAGGTCGGACAGGGTGCGCATCGCGCCGTCCACCAGGAACCGCGGCGCTGGCCGCGTGTCGTCGCGGAGCGTGGCCAGGAAGGCCGGCAGTTCGGCCAGGCGCGAGCGGAGCGCGGCCTCGTGCGTCGCCGAGAAGTCCTCGCCGAGCAGCGCGTCGAGCGCCGCCTGGGCGTGGCGGAGCGGCACGCCCGGGTCGCTGGTAGTGCCGGTGGTCACCTGGGTGAGCTGCACCACCTCGAGGCGCACCGTGTTGATCAGCATGGTGCGGTCCACTTCGTCATCGAGCGAGGCCACCTCCTCGATGTCCTCGATCGCGTTGGCGATGCTCTTGAGCGCCGCGGCCTGCGCGGTGAGCCAGGGCAGGTCGAACCGGCCGAGCCGGGAGTGCACCTGGGCGGGGGCGTCGTGCGGGTGGCGGAGCGGATCGAGGTGGCGGGCCAGGTCGAGGTACGACCCGAGCAGTTCGTCGAGCAGCGTCACGCGGTCCCCGTGAGGTCAGAGTCGCTGCCGATGGAGCCGGAGCCCTCGAAGTGCCGCACCGTCACGCGGTCGCCGAGCATCGCATCGCGGAGGGTGCTCTGCTCGATGCGGCACTGCTCGCCCACGATGGCGTTGATCACCCGGGCATCGCGCACCACGGTGCCGCGCTCGATGGTGACGTTGGGGCCGATGGTGGCCCGCTCGATGGTACAGCCGTCCTGCACCAGCACCGGCTCGATGATGGTGACGTCGGGTCCCAGCACGGGGTGCCGGGCGGCGCCCTTGGCAAGCAGGATCCCGTTGGTCTCGAGCGTGGTGCCGAGCTGCCCGCAGTCGTACCATCCGCCCACTTCGGCGGTGAGGATGCGGCGCCCCCGCTCGATCATGTGCTGGAAGGCGTCGGTGAGGAAGTACTCGCCCTTGTTGGTCGGCTGCGCCAGGGTGTGGTCGATCCCGGCCCAGAGCGCCGCCACGTCGCGGATCCAGTAGAGCCCGATGTTGGCGAGCTTCGAGATCGGCTCCGAGGGCTTCTCCACGATCCGGGTCATGTAGCCCCGGTCGTCGGTCACCACCACGCCGAAGCGCTGGTAGTCGTCCACTTCCTTGGCCCAGATCACCCCGTCGGCGTCGGTGCGGTTGACCAGGGTGAGGTCGGCCTCGAAGACGGTGTCCACGAAGATGATCATCACCGGCCCGTGCACGTGCGGACGCGCCAGGTTCACCGCGCCCGCGGTGCCGTCCTGCACCCGCTGCTCGATGAAGCGCGAGGGGATCGGGTAGCGGCTCCGGGCGTACTGCTCCACCTGCTCCTTGAGGTGCCCGGTGATGAAGATCAGCTCCTCCACGTCGAGCCCCTCGAGCCGGTCCATCACCCAGTCCATGACCGGGCGGCCCGCCACCTTGAGCATCGGCTTGGGGGTGAGGTGGGTGTGCGGCCGCAGCCGGGTGCCCTTGCCCGCGAGCGGGATGATCACCTGCATGGTCACGTCCTTCCGTAGCGGTCCTGGAGGCGGATCACGTCGTCGAGCTCGGGGGTGGAGGCCTCCAGCACGTCGCTGTCCTCCACCGCCTCGATGGAGTGGATGGTGTACGGCACCAGGTGCACCGACTCGCCGGCCCGCAGCACCCGTTCGGTGGGCGGCGTGTCCATGTCGGCCCAGAGCCGCAGGATCACCGCGCCGGACAGGACGTGCATCGTCTCGTCCTTGCGCTCGTGGTACTGGATCGAGAGGACGTGGCCGGCGTTCACGTGCAGGATCTTGCCCACGTACCGGTCGGTACGGGCCCAGATCAGCTCGTGGCCCCAGGGCTTCTCGACCCGGAAGGGTACCTCGGGCATCAGCGGTCCACGGGATGAAAGGTGAACGACGACGGGATGGTGATGCACTCGCGCACGCAGGCACCGCACGCCACGCAGCCCTCCGCCTTGAGCACGGGATGGCCGTCGGCATCGAGCGACAGCGCCGCCTCGCCGACCGGGCAGGCACCGACGCAGACGCCGCACGGCTTGCCCTCAAACGTAATGCAGCGGTGGGGGTCGAACTCCACCCGGCCGAGCCGCTCGGTGCGCCATCCGTCGGGCGGCAGGGTGAGCGCCGCGGTGGGGCACGCGGTGGCGCAGGGCATGTCGGCGCAGGCCAGGCAGGGGATCCGCGACGGCTCGAGGTAGGGTGTGCCGGCGGCGAGACCGCCACGGCTCGACACCGTCAGGATCGCCCCGGCCGGGCAGGCGCGCACGCACTCGCTGCAGCGGGTGCAGGCGGCCAGGAATGCCATCTCCGGAAGCGCACCCGGCGGCCGCACGTACCGGTGCTGTACCACGCGCTCCTCGGTGGCGCGCGCCACGTGCTGCACCGCATCACCGAAGAGGCGGCGGAAGAAGCCGCGGCGGTCGCCCTCGAAGTCCATAGCGGAAATGTAGGCCCGCCGCGTGCGGCGTGGCGATCCTGACAGGAGGACGGAGGGTGGAGAGTGGAGGGTGGAGAACCGAGGGCGAAGGTCCCGGAACAGGTCTCTCCACCCTCCACCCTCCACCCTCTTGTCTCCGACTACAGCAACTGCCGCCGCAGCCGCCCGAGCCGCTTGCGCAGCGACCCGTCGTACACCAGGTCGCCGATCCGGACCACCGTGCCGCCGAGGATGGCGGGGTCCGTGGTGAACCCGGCGATCACGTCCTTGCCGATCGCCTTGGACAGGCGCTCGGAGATCTGCTGCCGCGCGAGCGGGTCGGCGTCGCGCGCCAGCGTGATGGAGGCGCGCACCCGGCCCAGCTTGGCATCGAGCAGCACCCGGTACTCGTCGGCGATGGTGGTGATCAGCAGCTGCCGGC
>CAZNOJ010000170.1:0-3170 GCA_964574665.1 uncultured Gemmatimonadaceae bacterium | reverse complement strand
CACTACTCTGGCATATTTACCTCGATACCTGCTTTCAATTTCACACAAATCATTCTTCCCTCGCTGCGCTCGGGACGAGTCATGCCTCGCCCACCCGTTCCGCCTGAGCCGACTCCCGGAAGAAGATCACGGCGGTGGCGATCCAGAGCGGCAGGTCGCCGAACAGCTTCATCACCAGGCCGGCGAGCTGGATGTCCTCGTTGGCGGAGAACGACACCCACACGCGCGGCGCCAGTTCGTAGAGCTGGTACATCGGCCAGTCGGCAAAGACCATCATCATCGCCGGGATCGTGGGCACGATGGTGGCACCGAAGAGGTAGCCCATCTTGGCGAACATCCGCAGTCGCCGGAACTCCGCCGGCGCGCCGATCGGCCACCACAGCACCATGCCGGCCAGCAGCCACGACCAGTCAATGATCGCCGAGCCGAGCTGGGTGGCCATCAGCGAGTCCACCACGCGCGGGAAGTGGGTGGTGATCACGATGGCGTTGTAGAGCAGCAGCCCGGGGAGCGCGCGGGCCTGGAAGGCCAGCACGCGGCGGAACCGCGACCCCGGCGGCGCCAGGCGCGCCCAGCCGTCGGCGGGAATCGCCTTGAGCAGCGCCGGCCCCGCCAGCAGCGTGAGCAGCAGGAATTGCAGCGTGTGCACCGACGCGAGGTAGCCGGCGCCCAGCTTGCCGATCGGCCAGTCGAGGGTGGCGAGCAGGGCGAACCACGCCACCGCGAACCATCCCCACGGCCGTCTCTTCCACTGGTGCCGCGTGCCGAGCCAGTACCATCCGCCCGCGAGGGCGAGAAGGAAGAGGTGCACGCCGGGATACCACTGCCACGACCAGCTCCACGGCATCCCGGTGGCGGCGCACCACCACTGGAAGGTGCTATTCACCGGCCACCAGCCGCGGCAGGTCGCGCGCCCAGTCGCGCTGGCGGGTGCCGAACGGGTACTGCACGCGGGCCATCCCGTCGCGGCCGAAGGCGATCACCTGCCCCGCGTGCTGCACCAGGTAGTCCCGGTCCGGGACCTCGACCCTGGCGGCCTCCGCGATCCCGAAGGCGCGCTGCGCGGCGGCCAGCTCGTCCGGCGTGCCGGTGAGCCCCACGAAGCGGGGGTGGAACTGCCTGACCCACTGGTGCAGGCGCGGCAGCGAGTCGCGTGCCGGGTCGGTGGTGATGAAGAGGGTGACCACGTCGCGCTGCACCGCGTCGGGGAGCTTGTCGAGCACCGCGGCGATGTTGGCCAGATGCACGGGGCAGATGTCGGGGCACATCGTGTACCCGAAGAAGACCAGGGCCACCTTGCCGCGCGTCGAGTCAGCCAGCGGGTACGGGTCGCCGTCGCTGTCGGTGAGGGTGATGGCCGGCATCGCGAACGGGGCGCCGACATCGGCGCCGTGCCAGCCTGCGGGTGAACGGGGGGTGTCACCACTGCAGGCGACCAGCACGGCCAGGAGCAGAACTCGACGCATTGCGCGCAATCTAACCCTTCACCCTTCACCCTTCACGCTTCACTCTTCACGTCTTACCGGTCCCCCCGCAGGTTGCCGCTGAACGCGAACCCCTTGGCCACCACCAGCACCCATCCCGCCGGTTCGCGGGCGTTGCCGGAGCGGTACACCAGGTCGATGCGGTTGGCCTCCACGTCGGGCGCGCGCGACGCGCCGAGGCGGAGGCCGATGCCGGCATCCCAGCCCGAGCGCGGGGTGTCGCCGTCGAACCAGGCGCCGCCCACGTCGGCGAAGGCGGCGACACCGACATCCACCACCTTCAGGAAGTCGGGCGCGAGCCCGTAGCGGTACTCGCCGCTCACGAAGAACATCCGGTCGCCGGTGAAGGCGTGCTGCCGGAAGCCGCGCGGCCCCTCGCCCAGGCCCAGGTCGTACTCGCTGCCGGGCAGGGCGCGCCGGATGGCGCCGGCCTGCGCGTGCAGCACGGCGAGGTGGCGCGCGGAGGGCAGCCACGCGATGGTGGCGCCGGCGCTCACCGATCCCGAGTCCACCGAGAAGTCGCCATCGAGCAGGCCGTGCGCCTGCGCGGAGAGGTGCACGAAGCCGTTGGGGAGCCGCACCCCCGTCTGCGCCCAGAGCTCGGGACCCACGCCGTCATCTCCCGCCCACGCCCCCACGTGCAGCACGGTGCTCAGGTCTATGTCCTCTTCCTGGGTGAGCGCGTTGTACCCGGCGGTGCGGAGGAAGCGCGCCCGGCGCGCCTCGATCCAGGCGCCGATCTCGGCCGCGGTACCCGAGGTGACCTGGATCGGGGAGAGCGGGTGGCTGTACTCGTCGCGCCGGAGCTGGGCCGCGATGCCGATCCGGAGATATCCCTCGCTGCCGGCGCGGAGCGCGCGGGCCACGTCCACGCGGGCCAGGGCGTAGTCGCGGAAGGTGGAGTCGGCGGGCGCTGCGTAGCCATCGCGATATGCGAGCACCCGCTCGTCGCGGCGGTCTGCGTAGAGCAAGAGCGAAGTGCGACTCGACAGCGCGAAGAACGGCTGGCCGAGTGACAGCGCGGCCCGCTCGCCGTCGCTCCGGTTGGAATAGCTGGCCGCCAGCCCCACGGTGCCGCCGACCAGCCGTCGCTGCCGGAAGCCGAAGGTGGTCGAGGTGCGGTCGGGGGTGTCGCGGTAGAGCACCGACGCCTGCGTGGCGGTGCCGAGCAGGTTGTCCTCGATCACGGCGAGGGTGTAGTCGAGCTCGCCGCCGGTGGACTTGAAGCGAAAGTCCGGGCGGGTGCTCCAGCCGTCGGCGGTGCGGACGCGGGCCACCAGCCCTGAGTCGGTGCGCACGGAATCAATCCGCACGCTCCGGAACACCCTGAGTCCGCGCAGGTTCCGCTCCGACTCGGCCACGCGGGCGGAGTCCCACGCGTCGCCGGGGGAAAAGAGCAGCTCACGGCGGATCACGTACGGCCGGGTGGTGATATGCAGCGCGTTGACCAGCCGGAGCGGCCAGAGGGTGGCCTCTTCGACGTCGAAGACCGAGCGGCGCTCGAGGGCGACGTGGTTGATGGTCTGGGCGTGGACCGGGGCGGCGAGGAGGGCCAACGCGAACAGCGAACGGCGAACGGCGAACGGCGCCCTGCACCTCGTCCTGAGCGGAGCGAAGGACCTCTCGACTCGGGGCACGGGAGGGAGGTCCCGCGCGGCGGCCGGGGCGGGGGGGGTGGGCGGCGGG
>CAZNOJ010000169.1:0-3173 GCA_964574665.1 uncultured Gemmatimonadaceae bacterium | reverse complement strand
CCGGTCGGCGGCCCCTGTCGCATCCCTTGCCCCGGGGCCGATCGGGGTTTTCTTCCAGTGGTCCGATACTCTCCGGGACCCCCTGTCCCGGCGGACCTCCGTTCGCCCTCCCACGCGGGGCGGCCCGTCGTGCCCAGGCCGCACCGCCCGCCCTTTTGCCTCGCAGGAGCCCCACGATGGCCATCTGGAAGGATCAGAAGGACCCCACACCGCCTCCGGCCGCCCCCGTCAAGGACATCCCGCGCGCCGGCCTCACCGCCACCGACGACCCGGGACGCCGCCCCATGGACCGCACCTCGAAGGAATCGCTGATCGCCGCCGACCTGACCATCGAGGGGAAGATCGAGGGCGCCGGCCACGTCCGGATCGCCGGCCGCTTCAAGGGCGACGTGCACGTCCAGGGCAACCTCACCATCGAGGTGGGGGCCAAGGTCACCGGCGGGGTGCGCGCCAACACCGTGACCATCGCCGGCGAGCTGGAAGGAAACATCGAGGCGGCCTCGCGGGTGGAGCTGCTCGAGACCGGCGTGCTCAACGGCGACCTCAAGGCCGGATCGCTCACCGTGGCCGCCGGATCCCGCATGCGGGGCCAGGCGGAGTTCGGCTGGGATGAGCGCGCCGGCGCCGCCAAGGCTCCCCTCGCGGCGGAACGCGTCTCGGCCGCGTGAGCACGGTCAAGGCGGGCACCCCGGGGGCGACGCGCACCTGCCCGCACTGCCGGGCCACGATCCTCGAGAGTTCGAGCGTGTGCCCGGCGTGCCGGCACCACCTGCGCTTCGATCCCAAGGCGCAGGCCGAGGAACGCTCGCAGGCCACCGCGGCACCGCTGGTGGTGGAAGGCACCATCAAGCACCCCGCCAGCGGCGAACCGTGGGAGTACACCGTGCTGGTCACGGTCAAGAACGAGAAGGGCGAGGAAGTGGCCCGCCAGCTGGTGGGCGTGGGCGCCCTCAAGCCCGACGAGGAGCGCACCTTCTCGCTCACCGTCGAGGTGCGGGCGAGCGGGGGGCTGGACGCGCTGCGGTCGGCGTGATGCGCATGAAGCGTGAAGCGTGAAGCGTGAAGCATGAAGCGGGGCGGGGGCGGGATCGTCGTCCGGGTGTTTGAGGCCTGGAGGCGGTGGCTGGAAACCCCCGGCGAGTAGTCAACCGGCGACGGCCAGCCCGCCAGGCGTCGCCGGTCACCCGTTCCCCGTCGCCCCGCCTACCCCCGCACCACCGCCGCGACCCAGGCCCCCACCACCGCCACCCAGATCGCGACGTACACCGGCACGAACCGGTGCCGCCAGGTGAGCATCTCCGGATGGAGCACGGGCTTGCCCTGGAACTTGCCCCGCGGCACGTGCAGCCGGAAGAAGGTCTTGTAGCTCTCGGTGGTGGCGATGGTGAACCCGATGGCGCACAGCGTCACGAACAACAGCCGGTCGGTGAGCAGCGTGGTGGCCGCGGCGAATCCCATCGCCATCGCCGGCGACCGGAAGAACTTGAGCGTCTCGAACCCCTCCAGCGGCGCGTCCTTCCACGCCCCGCCGAAGGCCGAGATCCAGCCGAAGGCCGAGGCCGCCAGGATGGTGGTGATGAACGGCAGCGGCGTGGTGCGTCGCTGGTCGATGCCGTGCACCACCAGGAGGACCCCCAGCAGCACCGCCACGTAGCCCAGCCCCACCAACAGCCGCATGCCGCGCGACTCCACCGGCCGCCCGAACACCGACAGCTGCATCGGGATGAAGTACTTCGACTGGTCCTCCACCCGGATGAACGTCTTGTACACCTCCGCGGTGCCGCGCTCGAAGGCGTAGGTGACGCCGAACAGCACCACCCAGTCGCCCGGGCCGCCGAGCGGCATCTCGAACAGGCGGACCAGGATCGGCGCCAGGACGGCGCCGACCACCGTGCTCCGGAAGAAGGTGCCCCAGGTGAACCCCTCGTGCGGTGCGTCCTTGTACATGCCCCAGATCGAGGCGTGCAGCCCCGCGAGGAGGCCGATCGCGATCGCGCACCACGTGCTGTTCATCACCGCGCTCCGATGTGGTCGGTAGGGGCCGAAGTGTAGCACTGCTCCACCAGCTCGAGGTCGCGGGTGGCCAGGTCCAGGGTCATCTCCGCCGGCCGGTTGTCGCGGAGCGCCCCGAGGAAGTCGCGCCACATCGCGGCCTGCCCGCCGATGTCGCGGAAGCCGGGCAGCAGCAGCCGGTGCCGCCGGCCGTGCACCCGCACGAAGAGGCCGTTGGTCTCGAAGGCGATCACGCCGGACGTGCCGTACAGGTGCGACATCCGCAGGCCCTTGAGCGGCGACGGCACCTCCCACGAATACGCCAGGGTGCCCACCCCGCCGCCGACGAAGTCGGCCACCGCCAGCATCGTCCGCTCCGGCGTCCCCGCCGGGGCCGGGCGGTGTCCGGTGATGCGCGCGACCTCGGGCCCGAGCGAGGCGAGGAAGTGGATCCAGTGGATGCCCCCTTCCCAGAGCGCCCCGGGCATGGACGCGTCGAGCCAGGGCGGGTCGGCCTGGCGCTTGACGGCGTCGATCTGCACCAGCCGCAGGGTGCCGATCGCGTCCTCCGCGAGCAGCCGACGCAGCACCCGGAGCAGCGGCCGGTAGCGGTAGTTCTCCGCCACCATCACCTGCCGGTCGGCCGCGCGCGCGGCCGACGCCACGGCCGGGGCCTCGGCGGCGCGCAGGAAGACCGGCTTCTCGATGATCACGTGCTTCCCGGCCGCCAGCGCCGCCAGGGCCAGCGGCTGGTGCGAGTCGGGGGGCGTGGCAATCACCACCGCGTCCACGGCCGGGTCGGCGATCGCCTCCTGGTACGACGCGTAGCTGCCCTCGCCGCGGTGCCGGACATTGCAGGCGGCGGCGCGCGCGCCGTCGCGCGACGCGAAACGGCGCCCGACCGGCTGCCCACGCAGCAGCCGGGCGTGTCGCTCGGTGATGCGGCCGCAGCCGAGGAAGGCGAGCGTGGGGCGTTCAGCCATGCGTCGCACCCGCCGCAACGGCAATCGGGTGTCGCGCCGCCAGCCGCCGGCCGGCGCGCAGGGCCATCGCCGCGATCGTGAGCGACGGGTTGACCGCGGCCGACCGAGGCAGCGCGCTCCCGTCGGTCACCAGCAAGTTGTCCAGTCCCCGAAACCGCAGCTCCGCGTCGAGCGGGGAGGTGGCCGGATCGCGCCCCG
>CAZNOJ010000168.1:0-3208 GCA_964574665.1 uncultured Gemmatimonadaceae bacterium | reverse complement strand
CGTCGGCCGGAAGATGTTGAAGCGCAGGATGTGCCAGAACGCCGCCACGCCGTCGCGCCAGCCGATCTTCTTGCCTTCCTCGTAGGTGCGGCCGCTGTAGGAGATCGGCAGCTCCCAGATCCGCGCGCGCGCCTGCGCCAGTCGGGCCGTCACCTCCGGCTCGAACCCGAAGCGGTTGGTGGTGAGGATCAGCCGCTTGGCCAGGGGCGTGCGGATGACCTTGTAGCACGTCTCCATGTCCGTGAGGTTGAGGTCGGTGAACATGTTGCTCACCAGCGTGAGCACCGAGTTGCCGACCGAGTGCCAGAAGTAAAGCACCCGGTGCGGGCCGCCCAGGAACCGTGAGCCGAACACCGCGTCGGCCTTGCCCGCCTCGATCGGGCCGAGCAGCGTGGGGATCTCCGACGGGTCGTACTCGAGGTCGGCGTCCTGCACCACCAGCACGTCGCCGGTGGCGAGCTCGATCGCCTTGCGGATGGCCGCGCCCTTGCCGCGGTTGCGGTCCTGGTGGTGGACCCGGTCCACCAGCCCCTCGGCGAGCATCCGGTCAAGGATCGCGCCGCTGCCGTCGGTGGAGCCGTCGTTGACGCAGATGATCTCCTGGTTCATCGGCACGGCCCGGACCTGGCGAACGAGCGACTCCAGGGTGGCCGATTCGTTGTAGACCGGGATCAGGACCGACACGCGCAAGGTCATGACGGGCGACTCCGTCGGGCGAGGTCGAGGGCCAGGGCGATGGCGGCACGCATGGAGCCCGGGTCAGCACGACCCGTGCCAGCGATGTCCATCGCGGTGCCGTGGTCCGGGGAAGTCCGCACGAACGGGAGTCCGAGCGTCACGTTCACGCCGTGGCCGAACGAGGCCACCTTGATGGCGGTCATCCCCACGTCGTGGTAGGGGGCGAGCACCGCGTCGAACTCCCCGCGCAGGGCCCGCACGAACACCGTGTCCGCCGGCACGGGGCCGGTGGCGCCCAGGCGCTCGACGGCCGGCGCCAGGATCCGGGCCTCCTCGTCGCCGAACAGCCCCTGCTCCCCGGCGTGCGGGTTGAGGGCGCACACCGCCAGGCGGGGCTCGGCGATGCCGAACCACTCGCGGAGGCCGCGGCGAGTGATCTCCCCGGTGCGCACCACCTTGTCGGTGGTGAGCACCAGCGGCACGTCGCGGAGCGGCAGGTGGGTGGTGACCAGCACGACGCGGAGCGCATCGCTCGTCAGCATCATCGCCACGTCGGGGGTGCCGGCCAGGTGCGCCAGCCACTCGGTGTGCCCGGGGAACGGGTAGCCGGCGAGGTGCAGCGCGTGCTTCTCGACCGGCGCCGTGACGATCGCGTCCACGGCTCCGGTCATCGCCAGGTGCACGGCGCGCTCCACGGCACGGCCGGCCAGCTGGCCCGCCTGCGCGGCGCGACTGCGTGCCACGCCGGGGCGCTCGCGCCACGACCCCACTTCCTCGTGCCGTGCGGCGGGGAGCGGCGCGAGCTGTTCGCGGGCGCCGATCAGGGTCACCTCGGCTCCGGCCGCGGCGTCGAGCGCCCGGGCCACGATCTCCGGTCCGATGCCGCGCGGATCCCCGAGGGTGACCGCCAGCCGGACCGGAGGGCTCACAGCTCGCGCACCTCGATGTAGGTCTTGCGGCGCAGCTCGGCGAAGTACTTCTGCTCCCCGAGCGAGCGACCAAGCACCCGGCGGATCTGTTCGCGCAGCAGCTCGTAGGGTTGCGGCCCCTCGGGGATCCGCTGCGTGACGCGGAGGATGGTGAACTTGGGCGGCGACCCCCCGATGCTGATCGGGAACACCGCCGACTGGCCGCCCTCGGGCACCCCCGCAATCGCGGCCGCGTACTCGGGCCCCAGCGAGTCCACAACCATGCCGACGCCTTCGCGCAGCTCCGACGGGTCGTGGTGGATCGCCTGCAGCGAATCGAAGTTGGCCCCCGCCTCGAGCAGCGCGTGCAGGGAGTCGGCCAGTTGCGCGGCGGCGGCGATGCCGGCGGAATCCACCTCGGGGGCGATCAGGATGTGCCGCGCCTTGACCTCGGTGGGGTGGACCCGCTCCACCTGGATGATGTGGAACCCGAACGGCGACTCCACCGGATCGGAGATGGTGCCCACCGGCAGCGCGAAGGCGGCCCGCTCGAACTCGCGCACCATGGCACCGCGCCGGAACCAGTCGAGCGACCCGCCCCGCTCGGCCGAGACCGGGTCATCGGAAAAGCGGCGGGCCGCCACGGCGAAGTCGGCGCCCTCGCGGATCGCCCGGGCGATCGAGTCGGCCGTCTGGCGTGCCGCGGCCCGGGCCGCGGGATTGCCGCCGGGGCGGATCATCAACTGCTTGAGCGACACCATCGCGGGTGCCGGGGCGATCCGCGATCGGCGCGCATCGTAGTACGCCCGGATCTCGCGCTCGGTGGGCGCCACGTCCACCAGGGTGCCGTCGTTGCGCAGCTTGCTCTCGTAGCGGTTGCGGAGCAGCTCGCGCATCTGCTGGTCAATCAGCCAGCGGCGGTAGTCGTCAATGCCCAGGAAGCCGGCCTGCCGCAGCTCGCGCTGGAAGACCTGCTCCGAGGGCACTTCCTGCCGCATCCGGCGCATGGTCGCGTCCACCGCATCGTTCACCTCGGTGGAGGTGACGGTGATGGTGGTGTCCCGGATGGCCTGCTGGTACAGCAGCTCGGCGTTGATCAGGGTGTCGAGGATCATCCGCATGTCGCGGCGGAGCACCTCGGGGTCGGTCGGCGGCTGCTGCCGCTGGGCCTGCAGGCGGGAGTAGTACTCCTCCTGCAGCTGGGTGAAGGTGATGGCGGAGGTGCCCACCACCGCCACCACCCGGTCAATCGGCTCCTCCTGCTGCGCGGCGACCGGACGCGCCCCGCTCAGGGCGAGGAGCGCCGCGGCCGCCGCGAGCCCTGTCGCGCGTCGCGTCACGGCGCGCCCGGATCGCCGACCGGCGGACCGCCGGGGGCCGGCCGGATCGGCGCGGGACCGGTGGCGGTGTCCCCGCCGGCGGTGGCCCCCGCGGTCGAGTCGCCGCTGACGCGGGCCTGGGCCAGCGCCACGGCGTGCTGCACCCCGGCCGGATTGACCCGCCCCAGGGTCGCTTGCCCAACCGGCGTCCGCGTGGAATCTTCGCCCGGAGGAGACAAGCCGATGCAGGAACAGATACTGGACATCCAAACCCGGGCCGGCGCGATGGAAACGTTCATTTGC
>CAZNOJ010000167.1:0-3251 GCA_964574665.1 uncultured Gemmatimonadaceae bacterium | reverse complement strand
GGCATCGCGGCGCACTGGCTGTACAAGGCCGCCAGCGAGCCCGAGCCGGAGGACGAGATCGGCCGCCAGCTGGGCTGGTTCCGCCAACTGCTCGAGCTGCAGCAGGAGAGCGCCACCCCCGAGGAGTTCCTCGAGTTCCTCAAGGTGGACCTCTACCACGACGAGATCTTCATCTTCACGCCGCAGGGCGACGTCAAGCAGCTCCCCAAGGGCGCCACCGCCATCGACTTCGCCTTCCACGTGCACACCGACGTGGGGCTCCGCACCACCGGGGCGCGGGTCAACGGCCGCATCGCCCCGCTGCACCGCGAGCTCAAGAACGGCGACACCGTGGAGATCCTCACCTCGCCCCACGCCAGGCCGTCGCGCGACTGGCTGGCGCACGTCCACACCGGCCGGGCGCGCAGCAAGATCAAGCAGTGGATCCGCCAGGAGGAGGAGACGGTCTCGGCCCAGCTGGGCCGCGAGATCCTGCAGCGCGAACTCAAGCGCCGGCGCCTCGACGCGCCCGACCAGGACCGCCTCGATGCGGCCGGGCGCGAGCTCAACCTGCTCGATGGCACCGCCCTCGAGGTGTCGCTCGGCCGCGGTGACCTGGCGCTGGGCCAGGTGATGAAGACGCTGTTCCCCGAGATGCCCACGGAGGCGCTCGCCGAGAAGCCGCCGACCATGTTCGGGCGGGTGATCGACCGGTTCCGGCTGGGGCGGGGGATCAAGATCCAGGGCGTGGACGGGCTGATGGTGCGCTATGCGCAATGCTGCCAGCCGGTGCCCGGCGACCCGGTGGTGGGCTACGTGACCCAGGGGCGCGGCATCTCGATCCACCGCGCCGACTGCCCCAACCTGCTCACCCTCGCGTCGCAGGATCGCCGGGTGGAGATCGACTGGCAGGAGCAGAGCGGCGAGACCTACGCGGTGCGGCTGGCGGTGAGCGGGGAGGACCGCCGCGGCCTGTATGCCGACATCATGCAGGCGATCTCGGGGAGCGGCACCAACATCAAGGGCGCCGACCTGCAGACCAGCGACGGCACCGCGTTCGGCACGGTGTACGTGGAGGTGGACAACCTCACGCATCTCGCGAAGGTGCTGAAGGCGATCCGCAAGGTGAAGGGCGTGAGCAGCGTGGAGCGCCGCGAGGCGGCGACGGAGGTCAAGAAGTGAGGGGTGAGTCCTGAGTCCTGAGCGCGGCGCGTTCGGCGGCCACGCCTCAGGACTCAGGACTCACTTCACGCCGATCCCCCGCAACAACTCCCGATGCTTCTCGCTCACCGGCATCGTCGACAATCTCGAAATGCGCACCAGGCCGAAATCGGCGAGTCCCTTGACCGCCTTGATGTCGGCGAGGGGGACCGGCGCCTTGAGCGCCTTGACCGGTGCCACGTCCACCACCGCCAGCTTCGGGTCGTCGTGCCTGGGGTCCGGGTAGGCCCCCTTCACGATCCTGGCGATGCCCACGATCGCCCGCTCGTCTCCCGAGTGATAGATGATCGCCTCGTCGCCGGCCTGCATCTGCCGGATGGCGATCAGCGCCGCGGCGTTGCGGATCCCGTCCCAGACGGTCCGCTTCTCGCGCACGAGGTCGGCCCAGGAGTAGGTGGAGGGTTCGGTCTTGAGGAGGAAGGAGGGCATGGGGCAAGAATACCCGTGGGGGCGATGCCTCGCGTCGCCCTCGCCTCGCCCCCCACAGTCCCGCGCCCGAACATTCCCCGAAGCACCATGCTATATTGGCTGGATGCCCAAGTTCGAGGTCCAGGCCCCGTTCCTCCCCGCCGGGGACCAGCCCCGCGCCATCGCCGAGCTGTCGGCCGGCCTGGCGCGGGGCGACCGGTACCAGACCCTGCTTGGCGTCACCGGCAGCGGCAAGACCATGACCCTGGCCCACACCATCGCGGCGCACGGCAAGCCGACGCTGGTGATGTCGCACAACAAGACCCTCGCCGCCCAGCTCTACGGCGAGCTCAAGCAGTTCCTGCCCGGCAACGCGGTCGAGTACTTCGTGTCGTACTACGACTACTACCAGCCCGAGGCGTACGTCCCGAGCACCGACGTGTACATCGAGAAGGACGCGTCGATCAACGAGGACATCGAGTCGCTCCGGCTCCGCGCCACCTCGTCGCTGATGGAGCGCGACGACGTGGTGATCGTCGCCACCGTCTCGGCCATCTACGGCCTCGGCGACCCGGCGGCGTACCGCGCCCTGATGGTGGCGGTGGAGGTGGGCGAGACCCGGGGCCGCGACTCCATCCTCCACGATCTCGTGTCCATCCAGTACCAGCGCAACGACGCGTCCTTCGAGCCCGGCACGTTCCGGGTCCGGGGCGACACCATCGAGATCCACCCCGCCTACGACGAGCAGGGGGTGCGGATCGAGCTCTGGGGCGACCAGGTGGAACGGATCACCCGGTTCCACCCGCTCACGGGCGACACCATCGCCACGCTGGAACGCTGCGCCATCTACCCGGCCAAGCACTTCGTGACCGAGCGCGCCACGATCGAGCGCGCGGTGACCCGGATCCGCGCCGAGCTCGCCGAGCGGCTGCATGAGCTCCGCACCGCCGGCAAGCTGCTCGAGGCGCAGCGGCTGGAGTCGCGCACCACCTTCGACGTGGAGATGATGCTCGAGGTGGGCACCTGTGCGGGGATCGAGAACTACTCGCGGCACCTCGCCGGGCGGGCCGAAGGGGAGCGGCCGGCCTGCCTGCTCGACTACTTCCCGGCCGACTACCTCGTGGTGGTGGACGAGAGCCACGTGTCGCTGCCGCAGATCAACGGGATGTACAACGGCGACCGCGCCCGCAAGGAGACCCTGGTCGAGTACGGGTTCCGGTTGCCCTCGGCGCTCGACAACCGGCCGCTCAAGTTCGAGGAGTTCATGGCCCTGGTGCCGCAGATGATCAATGTCTCGGCGACCCCGGGCGCGCTGGAGCTGTCGCTCTCCGCGGGCGTGGTGGTGGAGCAGGTGATCCGGCCCACCGGCCTGGTGGACCCCGAGGTCGACATCCGGCCGGTGGCGGGGCAGGTGGACGACCTGCTCGCCGAGATCCGCGAGCGCGAGCGGCGGCGCGAGCGGGTGCTGGTGACCACGCTCACCAAGCGGATGGCCGAGGACCTCACCGACTTCCTGCAGCAGGCGGGGGTGCGCGTGCGCTACCTCCACTCCGACATCGACGCGATCGAGCGGGTGGAGATCCTGCGCGACCTGCGCCTCGGCGAGTTCGACGTGCTGGTGGGGATCAACCTGCTGCGCGAGG
>CAZNOJ010000166.1:0-3260 GCA_964574665.1 uncultured Gemmatimonadaceae bacterium | reverse complement strand
CCAGCTCGCGGCCCACCTGGCGCACCTCGTCCTTGAACAGCTCGCGCAGCGGTTCGATGAGGGCGAACGGCAGCCGCTCCGGGAGCCCGCCCACGTTGTGGTGGGTCTTGATCGTCACCGACGGCCCGCCGGTGGGGGAAAACGATTCGATCACGTCGGGGTAGAGCGTTCCCTGCACCAGGAACCCCACGTTGTCGCCGACCGCCTGGGCTTCGCGGGCAAAGACCTCGATGAACCGGTGGCCGATCCGCTTGCGCTTGGTCTCCGGATCGGTGATCCCCTCGAGGTCGGCGAGGAACTCCGCCGAGGCGTCCACGGTGCGGAGGTCGATGCCGAGATTCCGGCGGAAGGTCTGCTCCACCTGCTCCCGCTCGCCGAGCCGGAGGAGGCCGTGATCCACGAAGATGCAGGTGAGGCGATCACCGACGGCGCGATGCACCAGTGCCGCGGCCACGGACGAGTCCACGCCGCCGGAGAGGCCGCAGATCACCTTGGTGTCGGGACCCACCAGCTCACGGACCCGGGCCACCTCGGACTCCACGAAATGCTCGGCCGTCCAGTCGGGGGTGCAGCCGCAGATGTCGAAGAGGAAGTTGCCGAGGATCTCGCCCCCGCGCGGGGTGTGCGCCACCTCGGGATGGAATTGCACGCCGAACAGCGGCAGCGTCTCGTGTTCGAAGGCGGCCACCGGGGAGTTCTCGCTGCGCGCCGTCACCTGCCAGCCGACGGGAGTCGCCTTGACGTGGTCGCCGTGGCTCATCCACACCGGGGTGGTCCCCGACTCCTCGAATCCGGTGAACAACCGCCCGCCCAGCACCTGGACGTCGGCCCGGCCGTACTCCCGCCTCGACGCCGACACCACCTCCGCGCCGGCGAGGTGGGCGAGGAGCTGCATGCCGTAGCACAGCCCGAGCACCGGGGTGCCGAGCTCGAGCAGCGCCGGGTCGGCGGTGGGCACCCCCTCGCCATAGACGGAGTTGGGCCCGCCCGAGAGGATGATCCCCCGCGGGCGCCACGACCGGATCCAGTCCATCGAGCGCGACGGAGGGTGGATCTCGCAGTACACGCGCTGCTCGCGCACGCGCCGGGCGATCAGCTGGGTGTACTGCGATCCGAAGTCGATGATCAGAATCCCTTCGTGGTGCGTCACGTGACCTCGATGGCAAGGGGATCGGGGTGCTCGTCGCGGAACAGGTCGGCCAGCCGCTCGCGGGGCCGCGAGACGGCCCACCGGTTGTCCTCCACCAGGACTTCGGCGGCGCGCGCCCGGGAGTTGTAGTTGGAGGACATCACGAAGGCGTACGCCCCGGCGCAGAGCACGGCCAGCAGGTCGCCGGTGGCGACCGGCTCGAGCGGGCGCTCGAGGGCCAGGAAGTCCCCGGTCTCGCACACCGGCCCGACGATGTCGGTGGCCTGCTCGGCCGCGCCGGTGCCGCGCACCGGCACCACTTGGTGCCACGCCTTGTAGAGGGAGGGCCGCAGCAGGTCGTTCATGCCCGCATCCACGATCACGATGTCGCGCCCGCCGGAATGCTTGCGGTGCAGCACCGAGGTGAGGAGCACGCCGGCCGAGCCGACCAGGTGGCGACCGGGCTCCACCCGGATCTCGCAGCCACTCGCCGCGAGGCGATCCCGCGTCGCCGCGAGCAGCAACGCGGGGTCGAGCGGCGTCTCGTCGCGGTAGCGGATCCCGAATCCGCCGCCGAGATCGAGCACCCGCACCGGATGGCCGGCCGCGCGCGCCGTGGCCAGCACCGTCAGGAGCCGGTCCACGCCGGCCACCCAGGGATCCACCGTCAGCAGTTGCGAACCGAGGTGCATCGCCACCGACTCCAGCACCAGGGCGTCGGTGTGCTCCAGCATCCGGAGCACCTCGGCGAACTGGTCCATCGGAATCCCGAACTTGAGCCCCCCCTGCCCCGTGGAGATGTAGGGGTGGGTCTCCGCGGACACATCCGGGTTGACCCGCACCCCGATCGCCACGCGGATCCCCAGCGCCTCGGCCAGGGTGGCCAGTCGCGCCAGCTCCGACAGCGACTCCACGTTGATGTGGCCCACGCCGGCCGTGATGGCGGCCTGCAACTCCTCATCCGTCTTGCCGACCCCGCTGAAGACGATGTCGCGCGCGGCGAACCCCGCCGTGAGGGCGCGGAGCATTTCGCCTCCGGACACGATGTCGGCGCCGGCGCCCTCCTGGGCCAGCAGGCGCAGCACGGCCAGGCTGGCGTTGGCCTTCACCGCATAGCAGATCCGGTGCGGCAAGTCGCCGAACACCTCGTCGAGCCGCCGGTACTGCGCGCGGATCACATCGGCGTGATAGAGGTACGTGGGCGTGCCCACCACCTCGGCCACCTCGGCAAGCGCCACGCGGCCCATGCACAGCGCGCCGTCGGGTCCCCGGCTGAGCCCCGCGTCGGCGAGCAGCGCGTTCAGTACGCCCGGGCCCAGAGCGCCTCCACGGTGGCGGGCCGGCCGGTCCAGATGCAGGTGGTCGGCGCATCGGCCGAGCGGAACTCGGCGTCCGGAAGGCAGCGGATGGTGGCCTTGGTCGCCTCCTTGATCTCCGCCTCCACCGCCGGGTCTCCACAGAAGCCCGCGTAGACGAAGCCCCCGTCGTTGTCGAGGAAGTCAATGAACTCCTGCTTCGACTTGGGTCCCCGCAACGAGTTGGCCTCACGCCGGGCGGTGGCCCGCTGCAGCAGGTCGGCCTGCATCGCGTCGAGGGCGCCGCCGAGTGCGGCAGTGATGCCGTCGAGCGGCAAGGCCTCCTTGGGACCGCCAGTCCGACGCGCCAGCATCACCGAGCGGTTGGCGAGGTCGCGCGGTCCGAGCTCGAGGCGAAGCGGCACCCCGCGGGCCTCCCACTCGAAGTACTTGGCCCCCGGCTTGAGGCCGTCGCGCGCGTCCACGGTGACCCGGATCCCTGCCTGCCGGCAGTCGGTGGCGAGGGCCTCGGCGGCCGCCACCGTCGCGGCCTTCTCCTCATCGGTCTTCCAGATCGGCACGATCACCACCTGCCATTGCGCCAGCCGGGGCGGGCAGACCATCCCCTGGTCGTCGCCGTGGGTCATGATCAGGCCGCCGATCATCCGCGTCGAGACGCCCCACGAGGTGCTCCAGACGTGGTCCAGCCCGCCCTGCGCCGTCTGGTACTGCACCTCGAAGGCCCGGGCGAAGTTCTGCCCCAGGTTGTGCGAGGTGCCGGCCTGGAGCGCCTTGTTGTCCTGCATCAGTGCCTCGCACGCGTAGGTGCGGAGCGC
>CAZNOJ010000165.1:0-3344 GCA_964574665.1 uncultured Gemmatimonadaceae bacterium | reverse complement strand
GTCCCTTCTCGAAGAACTCAGGCCGTATTAGTGGAATGAGATCGTGGATCAAGACCGAAAAGCGGCGTCCCCGTTACATTCTCTGGGACGAGCCCACCACCGGGCTCGACCCCGTCACCACCGCCACCATGGATCGCATGATCCTCCACGTGCAGCGCGAGCTCGGGCTCACCAGCGTGGTGGTCACCCACGACCTCCAGTCGGCCTTTCAGGTGGCCGATCGCCTCGCGCTGCTCGACGACGGGGTGATCCGCGCCGCCGGCACGCCGGGGGAGCTTCGCGCCAGCACCGATCCGGTGGTGCGGCAGTTCATCGAGGGCCGGCCCGAATGACGCGCCGCAACGACTACGCGGTGGGGCTGACGGTGCTGCTCGCCGCGCTGATGGTGGTGGCGGCCGCCATCTGGTTCGGCAACTGGAGCCCCGGTGGGGCGCGCACCCTGGCCACCGCCCGGCTGCGCACCACCGGCGGCGTGGGCGTGGGCGACCCCGTGGTGCTGCGCGGCGTCAAGGTCGGGCGCGTCGAGGCGATCCGGCTGGCACCGGACGAGTGGGTCGAGGCGGACCTCCGCTTCGTGGAGGCGGTGGAGCTCCCCCAGGCCCCGGTGGCGATCGTCTCCAGTGCGTCGCTGTTCGGGGAGTGGCAGGTGGTGGTGCTCGCGCGCGCGCAGGCGCCCGACGACCCCGAGGTGCGACGGCTGCTCGACGAGGCGGACGCCGCGGGCGACGAATGGCCCGGTGCCACGCTGCCCGACATCGGGCAACTCACCGCGCAGGCCTCCCGGATCGCGAGCGATGTGGCGTCGGTGACCGACCGGATCGAGGGGTTCGTGGACTCCTCGACGATCGACAACCTGCGCCAGAGCGTGGCCGCACTGCGCCGGTCGTCGGAACGGCTCGCCGCGTTCACCGACCGCCAGACCGCGGCCCTGGGGCAGGTCGTCGGCGATGCCGGCGTCTCGGCGGCCGGCGTGCGGCGCGCCACCAGCCACCTCGAGGCCACCCTGTCGCGGATCGACTCCTCGACCGCCGATGGCGAACTGTCCGCCATGGTGCGCGACGCCCGGTCGGCCGCGGCCGAACTCCGCAGCGCCTCCGGCGACCTGCGGCTCCTGGCCGGTGCGGTGAGCAACGAGCGCGACCGCGTGGTGGGGATGCTGGCCACCACCGACTCGGTGCTGGCCCGGCTGGCCCGCGGCGAAGGCACCCTGGGGCTGCTGAGCCGCGACTCCACGCTCTACCGCGAGACCACCCTCACGGTGGTGCAGCTGCGGACCCTGCTGGCCGACATCCAGGCCAATCCGCGGCGGTATTTTAGGTTCAGCGTCTTTTAGGGTCGCGAGAGGCGTGTCGCGGGTCGTGAGACCATGCGGCCCACTCTCGTGACTCGCGACCCACGACTCGCGACCCCCGGACTTCCATGTCCAAGAAGAAAGCCGAACGCGAAGTCTCCGCCGGCGGCATCGTGTTCCGGCGCGATCCGGACGGCACCGCGCGCTTCCTGCTGATCCGCGACTCGTACCGTCACTGGGGGTTCCCCAAGGGACACCTCGAGGACGGCGAGACGCCGGCCGATGCGGCCCTGCGGGAGACGCGCGAGGAGACCGGGCTGGAGCACCTGATCCTGCACGGGCCGATCCGCCTGATTGACTGGCACTTCCGCTTTCGCGGCCGGTACATCCACAAGTTCTGCCACTTCTTCCTGTTCGAGTCGGTGGCGGGCGAGGCGGCGCCCCAGCAGGACGAGGGGATCACTGCGGTGCGCTGGGAGGCCTTCGACAAGGCGCTCGACGTGCTGAGCTACGACAACGCCCGCGGCGTGCTGCGCCGCGCCAGCGAGATGGCGCGCTGCCTCGTGGCGGTGGGACGCGGGCGACCGGCACCGCGACCGGAGCCGCTGGTGCCCTCCGCCGACGGCGGCGCGGTCGGCTGAGTCCGGCGATGCCGGCCTGGGCCGCCTGGCTGGAGCGCCGCCCCGCCCTGCAGTCGCTGCGCCGCGCGCTGCCGGCCGGCGCGATCCGCCTGGTCACGGTGCGCCACGCCCGCCAACTCGAGGGACTGTTGCACGGCCAGCTCCTCGACGGGGTGGTGCTCGGACTCGAGTCGGTCCGGAGCGGCGCCCTCGGCACCCTGCGCCACGACTACCCGACGATCCCCACGCTGCTCTTCGCGCCGATCCGTTCCGAGGACGCCGCCACGGTGGGTTGGCTCGAGCGCCAGGGCACCCCCGTGCTGCTGGAAGGGCTCGACGAGCCCCTGCTGGCGGCCCGCGCCGCCGAGACCGGATTCACCGGTCGCCGGCTCTCGGCGCTGCTTCCCCTGGCCGACCGGCTCGACCTGACCGATGCCCTCCAGCGCCGGGCCTGGGAAGCGATCATCCGGGCCGCACCGCTGGGGCTCTCCACAGCCGCGCTGGCCCGGCAGGTGGGGTTGACGCGCGAGGCGCTATCGCGTCGATTCGCGGCGGGACGGGCGCCGGGGCTCAAGGCGGCCATTGATGGGGTGCGACTGGTGGCGGCCGGCCAGCTGCTGGGGTCGCCCGGGTGGCGGGTGGCCGACGCCGCCCGGTTGCTGGGCTACTCCTCGGAGTCGCTCCTGCAACGCACCGCGCGGCGGCTGGTCGGCACCGGGGCCCGGGCCCTGGGATCACTGCCCCCGGAGCGCATCGTGGCCCGGCTCCGGCCCCCCGGGCCGGGGCGCTGGGCGTGACGATCCGGCTTGTCCCGATCCGTACCTTGTGACTAATTTCACAAGCTTGTAGCCGAACCGCTTTTCACCCTCATCGTTCGAGTATCATGGCCTCCGATTCGATGCTCCGCCCCGGCGAACTGAAGGACGTCCTCCTCAAGGAGATCGCGGCGGCCGATCTCGGCACCCTCGACGTGGATGATGTCGGCACGGTGCTCGAGGTGAAGGACGGCGTTGCGCTGATCTACGGGCTCAAGCGCGCCATTGCCGGCGAGATGCTGGAGTTCACCGCCCGCGAGTCCGGCGAGGTGATCACCGGCCTGGTGCTCAACCTCGAGCAGGACTCGGTGGGCGCCGCGATCATGGGCGACTACCTCAAGCTGAAGGAAGGCGACGAGGTGCGCTGCACCGGGCGCCTGCTCGAGGTCCGCGTGGGCCCCAGGATGCTGGGGCGCGTGGTGGACGCGCTCGGCAACCCGGTGGACGGGCTGGGCCCGATCGAGACCGTGACCGGCCGGCCGGTGGAGATGATCGCCCCCGGCATCATCGTCCGGAAGCCCGTGTCGGAGCCGCTGCAGACCGGCATCAAGGCCATTGACGCGATGATCCCGATCGGCCGCGGCCAGCGCGAGCTGATCATCGGCGACCGCGGCACCG
>CAZNOJ010000164.1:0-3535 GCA_964574665.1 uncultured Gemmatimonadaceae bacterium | reverse complement strand
AACGTGTCGCACGAGCTCAAGACCCCGCTCACTTCGATCTCGGGGTATGCCGAGACGCTCACCGGCGACGACGTGGACCCGGGCGACCGCGAGCGGTTCCTCCGCGTCATCCTCGACAATGCGCGACGGATGCAGCTCCTGGTGGACGACCTGCTGGAGCTCTCGCGGGTGGAATCCGGGCGCTGGCAGCCGCGGCGCGAGGCGGTGCCGGTGGACGTGGCGGTGACCGGGGCATGGGCGATGCTCGCCGAGCGCGCCGCCCGGGAGGACGTGCAGCTGGTGCGGGAATTCGCCCCCGGCGCCGACCGGGTGATGGCCGACCCGAGGGCCCTCGACCTGGTGCTCGGCAACCTGCTCGACAACTCGCTCCGCTACGTCCCGCGGGGCGGCCGGATCACTGTCGCCACCCGCCCGCTGGAGCACGGCGTGGAGCTGGCCGTGTCGGACAACGGCAGCGGCATTCCCGCCGAGCACCTCCCCCGGATCTTCGAGCGGTTCTACCGGGTGGACCCGTCCCGTTCGCGGGAACAGGGCGGCACCGGGCTGGGACTCGCCATCGTGCGCCACGTGATGGAGGCCCACGGCGGCCAGGTCACCGCCGAGAGCGCGCTCCGCCAGGGGACCACGGTGCGCTGCTGGTTCCCCGACACCCCCGCCGCCTAGCCGACCGCGCCGCCAAACCGGCCGTCGTTACAGAGCCGTGACCGGAACGCCGCCCGGTCGTGATTCCGTCACGAGAAGATGATCCCGGTCACGCGCCGGTCACCGGGCACCCGCCACACGGCGGCCCGCGCGCACGAGGTCACGGCTGGTCGGGGCGGGTGGAGATGCGCGTGGGAATCACTGGCATGGTCCGACGGCTCGCGGCCGTCCTCGTTGTGGCGGCGCCGCTCGCCGCCCAGCAGTCCGCCACCGTCACGGTGAGCGGCGTGGGATACCTCCACTATCGGTACCAGCTCGATACCGATTCGTCACTCGCCTCCCCCGCCCGACGCAACAACTTCGAGGTGGATCGGAGCTACATCACCCTGTCGGCCCGCTTGCCCGACGGGGTCGCGGCGCGGATCACCACCGACATCGACCGCCGCGCCGCGAACAGCAACCAGCAGACGTTCCGGCTCAAGTACGCCTACGCCGCGTGGACCCCCGAGGGGTCGGCGCTCACCTGGAAGCTCGGCATGATCCAGACGCCGGTGATCGAGTTCCTGGAGCAGCTGTGGGACTACCGGATGCAGGGACCGGTGGCGCTCGATCGCCAGGGCGTGCTCACCTCGTCCGACATCGGCCTCAGCGTGCAGGGGGCGTGGGGCCGCGAACAGGTGAGCGTGGCGGCAGGCGTCTTCAACGGGGAGGGCTACTCGCGCGCGCCGGGGGATCCGGGCAAGGACGTGGCCGCGCGCGTCTCGGTCCGGCTCGCCGCCACCGACACCACCACCGCCACCAGCGGGCTCCGGGCCACCGGGTACCTCCACTACGGCAAGGCCAACGGCGGCGGCACCCGACTGCGGATGATGGGACTCCTGTCATACCAGACGCGGCGCCTGACGGTGGGGGCGGAGTACACCGTCACCCGCGACTCCACCGGCGCACTGTCGCCGGAGACTGCCGGGTCCCTGGCATCCACCTACGCCGTGTACCGGCTGGGCGACGGCCGCTCCGCGGTGCTGGCGCGCTATGATCGCCACGACCCTGACACCGACACTGACCCAACCGGGCCATCGCTCGCGACCGGGGTGCAGCAGCGCGTGATCGTGGGCGCGTCGCACTGGCTCACCCGCAACCTGCGGGTGCTGCTCGACGCCGACCTGCTGTCGCTGGAACACGGCTCGCCCGACAACGCCTTCAACGCCAACCGGCGCACCCTGTACTTCCACACCGAGTTCCGGTTCTGACCCGGAACCCCACGGCCCGACCCAGGAGCATCCCGATGGTGAAGCAGTTGACCCAGTGGACCCGCGGCCTCGCCGCGCTCGGCGCGATCACCCTCCTCGGGTGCGGCGGGGGGGGCACCGAGACGGTGGCCCTCACCGGCGCAGGCGCGACCTTCCCCTACCCGGTCTATTCGAAGTGGTTCGACTCGTTCTACCGCAGCACCGGGCACCAGATCAACTACCAGTCGGTCGGATCGGGCGCCGGCGTCAAGCAGTACAGCGAGCGCACCGTGGACTTCGGCGCCACCGACGGGCCGATGACCGATGCCGAGATCGCCTCCGTCAACGGCGAGGTGCTCCACATCCCCACCGTGCTCGGCGCGGTGGTGCTGACCTGGAACCTCCCCGCGCTCGGCGACGCCCAGCTCACCTTCGACGGCCCCACCGCGGCGGCGATCTTCCTGGGCCAGATCACCAAGTGGAACGACCCGCGGATCGCCGCGCTCAATCCCGGGGTGGCGCTCCCCGACCGTGACCTGATGGTGGTGCATCGCTCCGACGGATCGGGCACCACCTTCATCTTCACCGACTACCTCGCCCGGGTGTCCCCCGAGTGGCAGTCCACGGTCGGGGTCGGCAAGGCGGTCAACTGGCCCACCGGCCTCGGCGGCAAGGGCAACGAGGGCGTCACCCAGCAGGTCAAGCAGCTCGAGGGCACCATCGGCTACGTGGAGCTGATCTACGCCGTGGAGAACAACCTGCCGGTGGCCAAGGTCGTCAACGCCTCGGGCAATGCCGTGACGCCGTCGCTGGAGTCCGTCTCGGCGGCAGCGGCCGGGGTGGACCTGCCGGCCGACACCGACTTCCGGGTCTCGATCGCGAATGCCCCGGGGGCGGACGCCTATCCGATCTCGTCGTTCACCTGGCTGCTGGTGCGCCCCACCCACGAGGACCCGGCCAAGGGCGCGGCGATCAAGCAGTTCCTCACCTGGATGGTGACCGAGGAGGCGCAGGGGCAGGCCGCGGTGCTGCACTACGCACCGCTCCCCGCGAGTGTGCGGACGCTGGTGGAGGCGAAGATCGCGACGCTGTGACGGACGAGGGTGGAGGGTGGAGGGTGGAGGACGGAGAAGCGACTCCGTCCTCCACCCTCCATCCTCCATCCTCCATCCTCCTCCCGCCGTTACTCCGTCGTTACAATCCCGTGACCGTCCCAAGGCGGTGGTCCGGTAGGTTCGCGGCCGACATGACCACGCCGACCAGCCCCGAGGCCCCTGCCGCTGCCCCGCTCTCCGGGACGGCCTGGGGCGACCGGATCTTCAGATGGCTGCTGGTGCTGGCCGCCCTGGCCATCCCCGTGCTGTTGCTCGGGCTGCTGTACGAGCTGGTGATCGGCGCCCGGCCCGCCATCGCCGAGTTCGGGGTCGGATTCATCACCTCGAGCACGTGGGATCCGGTGGCCGACCGGTTCGGCGCCTGGCCACTCATCTTCGGCACCCTGCTCACCTCGTTCCTGGCCCTGCTGCTCGCGGTGCCCCTGTCGCTCGGCGTGGCGATCTACCTCACCGAGTTCGCCCCGGCACGGATCCGCCGCCCGGTGGCGACGATGATCGAGCTGCTGGCCGCGATTCCCTCGGTGGTGTACGGGCGCTGGGGGATCTTCG
>CAZNOJ010000163.1:0-3560 GCA_964574665.1 uncultured Gemmatimonadaceae bacterium | reverse complement strand
GCGCCGTCCACGTCGGCGTCGGTCATCAGGATGATCTTGTGGTAGCGGGCATCGGCGAGCGTGAAGTCCTCGCGCACCCCGGTGCCGATCGCGGTGATGATCGCGCGGATCTCCTCGTTGCCGAGGATCCGGTCGATGCGGGCCCGCTCCACGTTGAGGATCTTGCCGCGGAGCGGCAGGATCGCCTGGAAGTTCCGGTTGCGGCCCTGCTTGGCGGAGCCGCCGGCGGAATCGCCCTCGACCAGGTAGAGCTCCGAGAGGGCCGGGTCGTCGATCGAGCAGTCGGCGAGCTTGCCGGGCAGCACCGCGTTCTCGAGCCCCGACTTCTTGCGCACCAGCTCGCGCGCCTTGCGCGCCGCTTCGCGGGCCCGCGCCGCGCTGACCGCCTTCTCGATGATGGCACGGCCCACGCCCGGGTTCTCGTCGAGGAACTGGCCGAGGTGCTCGTTGACGATCGCCCGGACGATCCCCTCGACCTCGCCGTTGCCGAGCTTGGTCTTGGTCTGCCCCTCGAACTGGGGCTCGCGCACCTTCACGTGCAGCACCGCGGTGAGCCCCTCGCGCACGTCGTCGCCGCTCAGGGTGAAGTCGGCCTTCTTGAGCGCGCTCGACTTCTTGGCCACCTCGTTGATGGTCCGGGTCAGCGCCGACCGGAAGCCGGTGAGGTGGGTCCCGCCCTCGTGGGTGTTGATGTTGTTCACGAAGGTGAAGGTGTTCTCGTTGTAGCCGTCCTCGTACTGCAGGGCGACGTCCACGTCCACGTCGTCCTTGCTCGCCGAGAAGTGCACCGGCTTCGGGTGGAGCGGCTTCTTGTTGCGGGTGAGCCAGGTCACGAACTCGACCAGGCCGCCCTTGTAGTAGAAGCGCTCCTGCCGGGGCGCCTCCTCGCGCTCGTCGGTGAGGGTGATCGTGATCCCGCCGTTGAGGAAGGCGAGCTGCCGCAGCCGGTCGGCCAGGGTGGTGAACGAGAACTCCAGCACCGAGAAGACCTGCGGGTCGGGCTTGAACGACACGGTGGTGCCGGTGCCGGCCGCCATGCCGATCACGGTGAGCTTCTGGGTGGTCTGGCCGCGCACGAATGCCATCTGGTGGCGCGCGCCGTCACGGTCCACCGTGACGGTGAGCCGCTCCGAGAGCGCGTTGACCACCGAGACGCCGACGCCGTGGAGGCCGCCCGAGACCTTGTAGGAGTTCTTGTCGAACTTGCCGCCCGCGTGGAGCACGGTGAGCGCCAGCTCCACCCCCGGCAGCCCCTCGGTGGGGTGCACGTCCACCGGGATGCCGCGGCCGTTGTCCGCCACCGTGAGCGACCCGTCGCGGTGCAGGGTGACGTCGATGCGGTCGCAGAACCCCGCCAGCGCCTCGTCGATGGAGTTGTCCACCACCTCGTACACCAGGTGGTGCAACCCGTTCTCGCCGGTGGACCCGATGTACATGCCGGGCCGCTTGCGGACTGCCTCCAGCCCCTTGAGCACCGTGATGGCCTGGGCGCCGTAGTCGCCACCCTTGGCCGGCTTCTGCTGCGTGGTCATCTGTCCTCGCGTTCGGTTGACTTCAGGGCCGGTCGAGCGGACCGACCATCCACTTCACCTGCTGCACCCGTCCCTGCCGTGAGCCGTTGACCCGCGCCAGGATGCGCGGCGTCATCAGCCCCAGCTCGGTGGCCCACCCCGGCGTGGCCACCCGCACCAGCAGGGTGCCGTCCGGTGTCACCGCCAGGGCCCGCGTCACCGCGGCGATCTGGGGACCCACCAGCGTGGGCCACGCCGCCACGGCGTCGGCCAGGTCGAGTCGCGACCGCAATCCCTGGCCGGCAATCCAGCTGTCCAGCGCCTCTGACAGCGCAGTGGGACGGCCGCCGGTCACTGCCGCTGGATGACGCCGTCGTTCACGTGCCATCGAGGCACCTCCAGCGCGAGGGGGACGTCCTCGGCCCGCGGGCCGGTGACCACCAGCTGGGCCGCATCACGCACCAGGCGCGTGGCCAGGGCAGCTTGTCGCCCGCCGTCGAGTTCGGCAAAGATGTCGTCTACCAGCAGCGGCGGGGCCGTGCCGCGCCGCGCCATGAGCGTCTGGTGCTCCAGCAGGCGCAGGGCAATCGCGGCGCTGCGCTGCTGCCCGGTGGAACCGAACTCCCGCAGCGACCTGCCGGCCAGGCCCAGCAGCAGGTCGTCGCGATGCGGGCCGACATGGCTCTGGCCCCGGCCGAGGTCGCGGCTCCGGGCATCGGCCAGCCGTGCGGGCCACGCGTCGGGGTCGGCCAGGGCGGCATCACCGCGATACCGCAGCGTCACGTCGAGCGGCTCGCCCAGCGCCGCGAGTTCCTCGCGCCAGGCCGACTCCGCACCCGCTACCCACTCCAGGCGCCCCGCCACCACCGCGGCCCCGGCACGCGCCATCGGGACATCGAAGGCCGTGGCCAACGGCATCTCGCCGCGTCGCAGGGCCGCATTGCGCTGCGCCACCGCGGCACGGTAGGCGAGCAACCCTTCAAGATAAGAGGGTGTGGCCAGGGAAAGCATCCGGTCGAGCCAGCGTCGCCGCTCCGACGCCGCGCCCTGCACGAGGGCGAGGTCCGTGGGCAGGAACGCCACGGCGAGCCAGGCGCCCAGCGCATCGGTGATCCGCGGGATCGCCTCCCCGCCCACGGTGACGCGCTTGCGTGACTGGACTCCCTCCCAGGTGGCCGCGACCGCCACGCCGTCGTCCCGGGTCACGGCCACATGGAACCCCGGGCCGCCGAAGCGGGCCACGTCGCGATCGCGCGCACCGCGCAGCGACCGAAACAGCACCGGATAGCCCAGTGCCTCGAGCAGGTTGGTCTTGCCGTGCCCGTTGGGGCCCAGCAGGGCGATGCCGCCGGGCGGGATCCCGAGCTCTGCGTCGGCGAGGTTCCGGAAGGCACGCACCACCAGCGATGCGGCCCGCACCGCGCTCAGCGTCCCGGGAAGGAAGGTGCCCGCTTCTCCAGGAAGGCCGCGGTGCCTTCGGCCTTGTCCTCGCTGGCGCAGGCGGCCCCGAAGGCCTCGGCCTCGAGCGCCAGGGCCTGGTCCATCGGGACATCGAGGGCGCGATCCACCTGGTCGAGGGTCAGCCCCACCGCGATCGGTCCCATCCCGAGGATGGTCTGCGCCAGGCCGCGACATTCCTCCAGCAGCGACTCGGCGGCCACTACCCGATTGACGAGCCCGATGCGCTCCGCCTCGGCGGCATCAATCATCCTGCCGCTCAGCAGCAGCTCGGTGGCCACTCCGCGCCCCACCAGCCGGGGCAGGCGCACCGTGCCGCCGTACCCCGGGATCAGGCCGAGCTTGACCTCGGGCTGGCCGAACTTGGCATGGGGCGCGGCATAGCGGATGTGGCAGGCCATGGCCAGCTCACAGCCGCCACCGAGGGCGAAGCCGTTGACCGCCGCGATGACCGGCTTGCGCAGGCGCTCGAGCGCGCGGAAGACGCCCTGGCCCCGCTCGGCAAGCTGCCGTCCCTCGCCACCGCCCACCGCCGCGAGCTCGCCGATGTCGGCGCCGGCCACGAAGGCCTTCGGGCCCGCGCCCGTGAGG
>CAZNOJ010000162.1:0-3685 GCA_964574665.1 uncultured Gemmatimonadaceae bacterium | reverse complement strand
GCAACTGGATGTCGAGGATCAGGGCGTCGGGACTCTCCCGCTCCAGCATCTGCTCCAGCTGCCCGATCGTGAAGGCCCGGATGGTCCGGTGACCTGCCGCAACCAACAGCGTCTCGATCGATCGGGCCGTCCACTCGTGGTCGTTGACGACGATGATCGGGCCATGATTCGAAGTCCGCATGCTGTCCCCGGAAAGAGGCAATACTGTGGCTACCGTGCAACAAGCCCGTGACTCGACGGGGTCAGCTTCCCTGCCTCAGGGACGCCACCGGCCATCACGGTAATTTGTTGAACCATAAGGATCTACGCGCGCCTTCCTGGGCGGTGAAGCGCCGAGGAAACGCCACCATGCTCACCGTGTCTTGATGCAATTGCTCTGCCGTGTGAACCCTCTGGAAAGTCGCCACAGCCGCGGCATGGGGCAGGTGCCTGATGTTCGCCACAATGGTATGCGCCACCGCAACGGTGGCGTTGCATCCACGCAACAGATAGCGAGGCCATCGGTCAGGGGTGCGGGACCGCCCCGACGATCCCCGCCCCGGGCGGCCCCACCGGTGGCCTGGATCACGGCCCATGAGTTGCTGTAGCATCGCCACGACCAGAAGGATCGCCCCCAACCGAGGTGTAGCGCGTGAGCCGAGTGCGTCCCTCCCTGCTGCTGGGACTGACCCTGTGGGCCAGCGGCGTGGCCGTCTCCCAGCAGGGTGTCACCGGCGCTCCGCCCCCGGGCAATTCGGTGGACTCGATGATGGCGATGCTGGCCGGGTCGCGCCGGGCCAAGATCTCCCGGGCGGAGCTCGAGGCCTCCAGGGCCCAGATCGAGGCCACCTTGGCCAGTTCCGGCTACAGCGGCGCCCTGCGCAGCGCGCGACGGGCCGAGCTCGAGTTGATCGAGCGGCGCCTGCAGGAAGGCGATTTCTTCCCTGGTGACGTCATCGCCCTCCAGGTGACGGGCGACCCGCGGATGACCAACAACTACATCGTCTCGCCGCGCCGGTCGCTGCTCATCCCGGGGGTACCGGGAGAGGTCGCACTGTCCGGGCTGCTCCGCAGCGAGGTCGAGGCGCACCTCGACTCCCTGATCTCGCGCTACGTCCGCAACCCGACCGTCTGGGCCGAGCCGCTGCTCCGCGTCCAGATTTTCGGGGCGGTCGGCCGGCCCGGGTATCACCTGGTGCCGGTGTCCATGCCCCTCCCCGACATTATCATGAACTTTGCCGGTGGCCCGTCGGCCAACGCCGACCCCAAGCGCGGGGCGGTCTTCCGCGCCGAGGAGCAGGTGCTCCCCGGTGCGGCGCTGGAGGAGGCGATCCGGGAGGCGCGATCGCTCGATGCCCTCAACCTCCAGTCGGGTGATCGCATCGAGTACGGCGCCCGGCCCTCGGGCGGCTCCTTCCTTAGCCGCGTGTTCGGATTCGCGGCCGGGGCGGCATCCATTGCGTACCTTCTCGTGCAAGTATTCTGACCCGGCCGTGGACATGACCATTTCGCCGGATGAGCGGGTGCGGCCGGACAAGGCCTGGACCAGGCCCCGCGCGGAGGGTGCCGTCACCGAGCCGGTGATGCCCCGCCGCGAGGACCCGTGGGTGCGGGCCCTCAACGTCGCGGTGGCGGTCATCGGCATCGCGATCACCCTGCCGCTCTGGCTGGTGATCGCCGTGCTGATCAAGTGCACCTCGCGTGGGCCGGTGTTCTACTCGCAGACGCGAGTGGGCCTCGATGCCCGGGCCCGCGGCGGCGATCGCCACGACACGCGGCGAGTGCAGGACCTGGGCGGGCGGCCGTTCTCGATCATCAAGTTCCGCACGATGCGTCCCGACGCCGAACAGGGTGGGGTCGCCGTGTGGGCCAAGACCGACGACGACCGGGTCACCCTGGTCGGCAAGTTCCTGCGGCGGAGCCGGCTCGACGAACTGCCGCAACTGCTCAACGTGCTGCGAGGCGACATGAATGTCGTGGGCCCCCGACCCGAGCGCCCGCAGCTGGTGCGCGAGCTCCGGGATCACATCCCGACCTACCAGGAACGCCACCGCGTGCGCCCCGGGATCACCGGCAACGCCCAGGTGCACCTGCAGTACGACACCTCCATCGCCGACGTGCAGCGGAAGGTGCAGCACGACCTCGAGTACATCGCGCGACGCAGCGTCTGGCAGGACCTCGTGATCATGCTCAAGACACTGCCGGTGATGTTCTTCAGGAGGGGGGGGTGGTAGCACCGGCGGTCTCGCCCGCCCCGCTCTCCCTCGCCCGGCTCGGCGCACCGCTCCGCTCTCCCTCCACGCTGCTCCAGGTGGTCCTGGCCACGGCCGGCTTCCTGGTGCTCTTTGCCGCCCCGCTCCGCACCCTGATGCGCGACTGGTGGAACAACCCCGATGCCGGTCACGGATTGCTGCTGGTCCCGGTGGCCGCCTGGCTGGCGTGGCGCGCCGGACTGGTGCCCGCCCAACCCCAGCGCGTGCTCGGCACCGTGGTGCTGGCCGGCGCGATCCTGCTGCGGTGGGCCAGCGGCCTCGCCGCCGAGCTGTTCACGATGCGCTTCGCGATCTGGCTCGCCGGCTGCGGGCTGATCCTCTTCCTGGTGGGCTGGCGCCAGCTGCGCCACTGGTGGCTGCCCCTCACGTTGCTGCTGCTGGCGATCCCGCTGCCCGGCGTGCTCACCAACGCGCTGGCCATTCCGCTCCAGTTCAAGGCCTCCCAGATGGGCACCGCGCTGATCGAGTGGCGCGACATCCCGGTGCAAACCAGCGGCAACGTCATCCTGATCCCCGGCCAGCGTCTCTTCGTGGCCGAGGCGTGCAGCGGGCTCCGCTCACTCACCGCACTCATCTCGCTCGGCGTGATGGTCGGGGGGATCTACCTCTCGACCTGGTCCGGTCGGCTGCTGCTGCTGCTGGTCACCATCCCGATCGCGATGCTGATCAACGCGTTCCGGATCTTCCTCACGGCCTTCCTGATGCACTTCGTGGACCCCGACCTCGGCCGGGGCTTCATGCACACCAGCGAGGGGTGGGCGCTGTTCGTGGGGGCGCTCGGCATGGTCGCCCTGGTGGCGCTGGTGATCCGGTTCGCCGAGCGCGGCGTGCGGAGGCTGCGCCATGGCTGACGCCACCCGCTGGGTGCCGGCCGGGATGCTCTGCGTGGGCGCCCTGGTGAACGCGTTCTTCATCACGGGGCGCGTCCAGCCGGTCGCGCTCGACACCCCGCTCGACGCGTTGCCGCGGGTCATCGCCGGCCTCCCCGGCACCGACCAGCCAATCAGCGAGGACGAGCGTCGGATCGCCGGCATGACCTCGTTCGTGCTGCGGCAGCACGGACCCGAGGGGGAACCGCCGGTCTTCTCGGTGTACCTGGGGTACTACGACGAACAGCGCCAGGGCAAGTCGATCCACTCGCCGCGCAACTGCCTGCCGGGCGCCGGCTGGGAGCCGGTGGGGTTCCGTGCGCAGGTGGTGGAGACGACCCTCGGCCCGATCACGGTCAATCGCTACCACCTGGTGCGCGAGGACCAGCAATCGGTGGTGTACTACTGGTACCAGGGCCGGGGACGCATTGCCCACGACGAGTATCGGGTGAAGTACGAGCTGCTCCGCGATGCGGCGCTGCTGGGCCGCACCGAGGAGGCGCTGGTCCGGGTGTGGGTGCCGGTCCGCGCCAACGACCTCGCGGCCGCCGACTCGATCGCCAC
>CAZNOJ010000161.1:0-3759 GCA_964574665.1 uncultured Gemmatimonadaceae bacterium | reverse complement strand
GGTAGCTCACCGACGCGCCCTCTTCGGCAATGATGAGCGTCCGCTCGAACTGGCCGGAGTTGGCCGCGTTGATGCGGAAATACGTCGACAGCTCCATCGGGCACTTCACGCCCTTGGGCACGTACACGAACGAGCCGTCGGAGAACACCGCCGAGTTGAGCGCGGCGAAGTAGTTGTCGTTGGCCGGCACCACCGAGCCCAGGTACTTCTGCACCAGCTCGGGATGCTCCTGGACCGCCTCGCCGAACGAGCAGAAGATCACCCCCGCCTCGGCGAGGGTCTTCTTGAAGGTGGTGCCCACCGACACCGAATCGAAGATCGCGTCCACCGCCACGCCGGCGAGCAGCTTCTGCTCCGAGAGCGGGATGCCGAGCTTCTCGTAGGTCTCGAGCAGCTTGGGATCCACCTCGTCGAGCGAGCCGAGGGGCTTGGCGGTCCTGGGCGCCGAGTAGTACGAGATCGCCTGGTAGTCGGGCGACTCGTAGCGGATGTTGGGCCAGCCGTGCGGCTCGGGCATCTCCAGCCAGCGCCGGTACGCCTTGAGCCGCCACTCGAGCAGCCACTCCGGCTCGCCCTTCTTGGCCGAGATGAAGCGGATCACGTCCTCCGACAGGCCGGGCGGGACGGTGTCCTGCTCGATGTCGGTGACGAAGCCGTACTTGTACTCGCGGTTGACGAGTTGTTCGACGGAACTACTCATGATCCCTCCGGCCGCGGGTCGCGGGTCGCGGGTCGTGAGAGGGCACCTCCCGCGACTCGCCACCCGCGACCCGCACCTCGTATGTGCAGGTCCCGCACCCGCCGGCGATCCGGCAGCGGCGCGCCACCGGGGCGTCGAGCACCTCCGCCAGTACGCGCTGCTCCGCCGCGCAGATCTCGGGAAAGCGCTCGGCCACCAGGCGGTGCGGGCAATGATGCTCCACCAGTTCGCCACCGGTCGCCGACGGCGTGAAGGTGGCCATGTACCCCTCGGCGGAGAGCGCCCGGGCCACCGCCTCACCGCGCGCCGCCCCCCGGTGCGATCCGGCCGCCGCCACGAGGCGCTCCGTGAGGCCGCGATACTGCTGCTCCAGGATCGCCACCGCCGCCTCGCGACCATCGCTGGCCACCAGATGGTCGAGGAGGTCGAGCAGGGTGCGATCGTAGCGATCGGGAAAGAGCGCGTGTCCCGCCGGGGTGAGGTGCCATGTGTGGGACGGCGCACCAACCCCCTTGGGGGTCCGGTCGAAGGCGATCACCCCTTCCGCCTCCAGCTCCTTGAGATGGTGGCGCACCGCGTTGAGCGAGCAGCCGAGGCCGTCCGCCAGCTCGCTGGCGGTGGCGCCGGTGCGGCACTTGAGGTGGAGCAGGATCGCGCCGCGGGGACCCCGGTGGCCCATGGGGCCGACCGGGGACGCCGCGTGACGGGATCCCAGGAGCAGGGTGGGGTTCATCGCGCGGAAATCCTAAGCGCGAGAGTCGGAATTGTCAATTGACACCAGTGGAATGGTGTCAAACCCGGAGAGTCTCCCGGGCGGTGAAGCGTAAAGCGTGAAACGGGAAGGACTTGCATTGCAACCACCTGCCGTTCCACCCGTCACGCATCACGCTTTACCGGGAGTCGCTCCACCGGCCGACCCTGAGGAAGACGGCCCGCCGACCGAGGTCGTTGACGCCCCATTCCACCCGGACCGGGCCGAGCGGCGTCTCCGAGCCAACCCCGATCCTGCCACCGATCAGCCAACCGGACGGTCCGAGAAAGTCGCCGGGCACGAAGAACCCCGGCGAGATCTGGCCGTCGTCGGCGTCGAAACCCCGCAGCGAGGTGGCGCCGAACGCGGTGCGGCCTGCCGCACCGGTGACCCGGATCGCGAGCGGGCCAACCAATTGATGGGTCAGGGTCAGCGTGGCGGAGAGTTCGCTGTCGCCCAGGCGCTCACCGACGTGGAGACCGGGGAAGCCGTTGTCGCCACCGAGCCGGAAGGCGGCATGACCGGGGAGGTCGCGTCCCAGTCCGAGGCGCCCCGACGCGAGCACGCCGACCGGGCCCAGGGCACCCTCGACCTGCGCGTCGAGCAAGAAGCGGGCGTACGCCCCGGTGGCGATGCCCTCGATGCGGACAATTCGATGGCGATCCGGCGCGAGGCGCTCGAGGTAGGCCGTGGCGCCGATGGTGGCGTCGTCCACCACCTCGCGGGTGATCAGGTCCTCCTCGCGCCAGGTGCGGGCCATGGCAGCGGCGCCGAGCCGCACGCCGAATCCGAGCGATCGCTCCACGCCGGCCACGAATTCCGCGGCGCGGTGTTCGTTGCCGGGGAGCGACAATCCGCCGGCGTTGAAGCGGCGCGTTTCGCCCTGCATGAGGCGCGCCCTCGCGAAGGGCGTGAAGGTGCGCTGCCCGAGAAGGGTGTGACGGCGGAGTGCCACGGTGAGTTCGGAATCGAAGCGACCCAGCGTGAGGACCCCGGTGGCCTCGCCGCGCAGCACCGGCAGGCGCCGATCCACGAACCCGGCCCATGCCTGGCCGCCCAACTCGCCGTCGTAGGCGAGGCCGATCCCCGCGGTGCGGCGAGGGAGGCGCTCGATCACCGGACGGAAGCGCACCGTGTCGCCATCGCCGGTGGGATGCAGCCACACCTCGCGGAAGACCTCATCCTCGCCGAGGCGCAGCAGCCGCGCGGCGAGCGGACCGGTGGCGATGCGCTCGCCGCGCTCGAGCATGAGTGCCTTGCGCAGGATGCGATGCCCTTCGGGATCGTCGCGATCGCCGATGATGGCGGCCACTCGCACCGGAAGCGACGACGGCCGCGGAGTTCGCGGCGTGAGCGCGCCGAGGCATGGCCACCCGGCCAGCTGTTCCTGCGCGGCCCGTTCGCCGAGTCGGATCAGCGAGTCCACCACCGACGTGGCGAAATCGAGGCTGCGGAAGCCGTCAATCGCGGCACGCACGCGCAGGTCGGCGCCACCGAGGGAGTCGGCCGGCTGGAGGAAGAGCCAGTCGAGCAGGCGTCCCACCACGTCGAGTGGCGAACCCACCGCGAACGAATCGCTCGGCTGCTCGGTCACGTCGCTCAGGATGATGCGCGCGGCACCCGCGGCGCGCGCCACCGCCACGGGACGATTGGCGGCGAGGCCGCCATCCACCAGCACGCGCCCGTCAATCACTTCCGGGGCAAACACCAGCGGGATCCCGATCGAGGCGCGCACGGCCTGGGCGAGGTCGCCACGGTCGAGCACCACCACGTCGCGCGAGGCGAGGTCGGTGGCCACCACCTTGAGCGGGATCGGCAGCGCGGAGAAGTCGCCGCGCGCGGCGAGGTTGCCGGGGAGCAGCACGGCGTTGAGCAGGGCGTTGATGGTGGCCTGCGGCACCGAGGAACCCTGCAGCGCGAAGCCGCGGGCGCCCTCCTCCCAGACCACCAGCGGGAGGCGGCCACCCCAGGAGGCCGGTCCCCTGGGTTCTCCGGTGCGGAACAGCTCGGCGAGGGCGATCGAGCGGGCCACCGAGTCCACCTCTGCCCCGGTCAAGCCGGAGGCGTAGAGGGCGCCGATGATGGCGCCCATCGAGGTGCCGACCACCAGGTCGGGCCGCACGCCGGCCGCGTCGAGCACCCGGAGCACCCCGATGTGCGCCAGGCCGCGGGCGCCGCCGCCCGAGAGGACCAGGGCGGTCGGGGCCGCCGGGCAGGCCCCTTGGGCTGCCGCGGCGGGTGCGGCGATCAGTCAGGCGAGCAGGACGGCGAGGCACTGGCGCATGCGGGGAACGTAACGCCGGCCCTT
>CAZNOJ010000160.1:0-3769 GCA_964574665.1 uncultured Gemmatimonadaceae bacterium | reverse complement strand
TCCTTCCAGGAGACCACGCGCGTGCTGACCGAGGCGGCGATCATGGGCAAGCGCGACGAGCTGCGCGGGCTGAAGGAGAACGTCATCGTCGGCCGCCTGATCCCCGCGGGCACTGGCATGGCCTTCCACGAGGCCCGTCGCGCCAAGGAGGCGATGGACGAGAGCGAGCGCCGCGCGATCGCGCTGCAGGAGGCCGAGGAGCTGGCCGCCGTGCAGCTGGCGCAGGTGGACGCCGCCAGCGGCGCCGAGCCGACGGAGTGAGCGGCCGCGGCGCCGTCCGGAAACGGGCGGTGCCGCCGGACCGGCATGGGGCGGCCGCGGGCCGCCCTTTTCTTTTTCTCGCGCGCGGGCCCGTCGCCGGCGCGTGCGTCAGGCGGTCCCGGGCCAGTCCGCCGGGCGCAGGATCGCCAGGCCGCGCAGGCGCGCGCGGCCGGCCAGCTTCAGCAGCGCGCGGTCCTTGCTGAGCAGCCAGCGCGCGCCGCAGGCCAGCGCGAGGTCGACGAAGACCTGGTCGTCGGGGTCGCTGGGCTGCAGCGCCGGCGCCGGCAGCCGCGGCGGGTCGGCGTGCAGCAGCGCGTGGCGGTCGAATGCGGCCAGCAGCTGGCCGGCGTCGGGCCGCCAGCGCGCCAGCGCGGGCCGGGACAGCACCTGCGCCAGCTCGGTACGCATCGCCGGGCAGGCGACCCAGTCCAGCGCGCCCGACGCCAGCGCCTCGGCCAGCGCCTGCGCGCCGGGGTCGCGGAACAGCAGCCAGTCGAGCACCGTGTTGGTGTCCAGCACGGCAAGCGGGCGGTCGGTGGGCATGGGGCAGCGGCGGCGCGATCGGGGCGGCAGGATGCCGGCGCGGCGCGCGGCCGGCCGGGCGGCCGGACCATCGGCTTGCCGGGCAATTCCTGTCGGCATATACTAGAGGGCTTTTCGGCAGACTTTGCCGCGCTTGATGCTGCGCGGCACCCCGGCAGGGCCGGCTGCAGTGGAAGCCGCGGCGGCAGGAAAGGCCCCGCGCTCCAGGCGAGCCGGCTGCGCGAAGACCCTCACGACTGTCGCGGGCCACCGAGAAAACCACGCGTAGCTTCAAACGGGAACAAGTTACCTATGCCCACCATCAACCAGCTCGTGCGCCACGGCCGGCAGACCGAGACCATCAAGTCCAAGTCGCCGGCCCTGCAGGGCAACCCGCAGCGCCGCGGCGTCTGCACCCGCGTCTACACCACCACGCCCAAGAAGCCGAACTCGGCGCTGCGCAAGGTGGCCAAGGTGCGGCTGGTGAACGGCATCGAGGTGATCGCCTACATCCCGGGCGAGGGCCACAACCTGCAGGAGCACTCGATCGTGCTGATTCGCGGCGGCCGGGTGAAGGACCTGCCGGGGGTGCGCTACCACATCCTGCGGGGCACGCTGGACGCGGCCGGGGTCAATGACCGCCGGCGTTCGCGCTCCAAGTACGGCGCCAAGCGGCCCAAGAAGGCGGGTGCCAAGTGAGCCGCCGCAAGTCGGCCGTGAAGCGCGTGGTGCCGCCGGATCCGCGCTACGACTCGCAGACGGTGTCGAAGTTCGTCAGCAACATGATGTTCGAGGGGAAGAAGTCGCTGGCGGAGTCGATCTTCCATCGGGCGATGGACCTGATCGAGGAGCGCACCGGCCAGCCGGGCGTGGCGGTCTTCAAGCAGGCGGTCAACAACGCCAAGCCGGCGGTCGAGGTGAAGTCCCGCCGCGTCGGTGGCGCGTCGCTGCAGGTGCCGGTCGAGGTGCGCCCCGAGCGGCGGACCGCCCTGGCGATGCGGTGGCTGATCTCGTTCGCGCGGGCGCGGGGCGAGAAGACCATGGCCGAGCGGCTGGCGGCGGAGTTGATCCTGGCCAGCAAGGGCGAGGGCAACACCATCAAGAAGAAGGAAGACACGCATCGGATGGCCGAGGCCAACCGGGCGTTTGCGCACTATCGCTGGTAGGTCGCGGGTCGCGGGAAGCGGGTCGCGAGAGGAGCCCTCGCACGACTCGCGACCCGCGACGCACGACCGGCAAAAACGGAATCACGTGAGCGGAGAAATCCCCGCCCACCACTGATTCTGCGAACATGAACGCCGGGGGCCCCTGGGGCTCCCAGTCTCGGGCCCCTGGTCCGGACGCGGCGCGGAGCGATACCGCGGGCTGTGGCCCGGTCCGGTCGCCCCGCTTTTTCGCTGGGAATGGACTGACCATGGCGCGCAAGCATCCGATCGAGCTGTACCGCAACATCGGCATCATGGCCCACATCGATGCCGGGAAGACCACCACGACCGAGCGGATCCTCTACTACACGGGGAAGTCGCACAAGATCGGCGAGGTGCATGACGGTGCGGCCACGATGGACTGGATGGAGCAGGAGCAGGAGCGGGGGATCACGATCACCTCCGCGGCCACCACCTGCTTCTGGATGCGCCATGGCGAGAGCGACGAGACCGGCTCGGGCCCGGAGTACCGGATCAACATCATCGACACCCCCGGGCACGTCGACTTCACCGTCGAGGTGGAGCGCTCGCTGCGGGTGCTCGACGGCGCGGTGGCGCTGCTCGACTCGGTGGCCGGCGTGGAGCCGCAGACCGAGACGGTGTGGAAGCAGGCCGACCGGTACCGCGTGCCGCGGATGATCTTCTCGAACAAGATGGACCGCGTGGGCGCCAACTTCGAGCGCTGCGTGGCGATGATCCGCGACCGGCTGTCGCGCAAGGCGTTCCCGCTCCAGCTCCCGGTGGGCTCCGGCGAGACCTTCACCGGGCACATCGACGTCATCACCCGGCGCCAGTTCATCTTCGACGATGCGACGATGGGCAAGAAGTTCACGGTGGTGGACGCCCCCGCGGAGTACCACGCCGCGATCGAGACGGCGCGCCACGAGCTGATCGAGGCGGCGGTGGAGCACGACGAGGAGCTGATGGAGAAGTACCTCGGCGGCGAGGAGCTCACGGTCGACGAGATCCACCGCGCCATCCGCAAGGCGACGATCGCCATGGAGTTCGTGCCGATCCTCTGCGGGGCCTCGTTCAAGAACAAGGGCGTCCAGGCGCTGCTCGACGCGGTGATCGACTACCTGCCCAGCCCGGTGGACATCCCGGCGATCGTGGGCCACGCCCCGGAGGACGAGCTGCGGGTGGTCGAGCGCCACGCCGACGACGCCGAGCCGTTCTCGGCGCTGGCGTTCAAGGTGGCGACCGATCCCTTCGTCGGCCGGCTGACCTACTTCCGCGTGTACTCGGGGAAGCTCGAGGCCGGGTCGTATGTCTACAACGCCACCAAGGACAAGAAGGAGCGCGTGGGCCGGCTGCTCCAGATGCACGCCAACAAGCGCGACGAGATCACCGAGGTGCTGGCCGGCGACATCGGCGCGGCGATCGGGCTCAAGGACACCCGCACCGGCGACACCCTCTGCGACGAGGACAAGCCGGTGATCCTCGAGGCGATGAAGTTCCCGGAGCCGGTGATCGACGTGGCGATCGAGCCCAAGTCGAAGGCCGACCAGGACAAGCTCTCGATCGCGATGCAGAAGCTGGCGGAGGAGGACCCGACCTTCCGGGTGCGGACCGACCCGGAGACGTCGCAGACGATCATCGCCGGGATGGGCGAGCTGCACCTCGAGGTGCTGGTCGACCGCATGAAGCGCGAGTTCAAGGTGGAGGCCAACGTGGGCCGGCCGCAGGTGGCCTTCCGCGAGACCATCACCAGGCGGGTCGAGCAGGTGGAGGGGAAGTTCATCCGCCAGTCCGGCGGCAAGGGCCAGTACGGCCACGTGGTG
>CAZNOJ010000159.1:0-3858 GCA_964574665.1 uncultured Gemmatimonadaceae bacterium | reverse complement strand
CGCCGCCACTGCGGCGATCACGACCCCGGCCAGTCCCTGGTTGAGGAACACGATCTGCGTTACCAGTAACACCGGCACCTGCTCGCCGCTGAACAGCGGCAGCGCCCGGATGTTGATCAGGTACACCGCCACCAGCACGCTGAGCAGGATGAGCTGGCTCCACTGGGTGGAGTCGCGGAAGAAGATGCGGAGGTCCTTGAGGATGAACTCGCGCCGCATCACCGGCACGCCGGGCAGCAGCCACCGGGCGGCGCGGCTCCACGACGCGCCGCGCACGGCGCGGTCGGCCCCCTCCTGCGCCCGCGCGAAGCCGCTCACGTAGAGCCGCTGGTGCAGCACCGCGCCCATCACCACGAATGCCCCCGCCGTGCTCCAGAGCAGCACGATCGGCAGCGGGTCGGCCACGCGGGTGAGCCAGTTCATCACCATCGCGCCGGCCCACTCGCTGGGAAGCAACGGATGGCTCGGCGTGCGCAGCACCGCGATGAAGTCCACCAGCGACTGGAACCCCTCCGGGCCCGCAAGCTGCTCGGGCCGGAGCAGCCGCAGCAGCACCACCAGCCCGCCGGCGGCGAGGATCGTCACCAGGCCGAGCAGGTCGCGGGTGCGCCGGGCGGGGAAGACGTTCACCAGCACCAGCGTGATCGCGGTGCCGATCACCCCGGGGATGATGAAGAGCGGGATCAGCGCCCCGAGCGCGATGAACGGGAACAGCCAGCCGCCGTCCCACGCCACCGCATAGGCGGTGAGCAGCGGCAGCGCCAGCAGCGCCACCATCCACGAGGAATGGATGATCGTCTCGCCCAGCTTGGCGAGGTAGAAGCGGCCCCAGTCGAGGGGCGCGGCCACCAGGATGTCGAGGTCGCGCGCCAGGAAGAAGGTGGACAGCGCGCTCACCAGGTTGGAGAGCAACAGGATGGACATGAACGCGAGGAACGCCATGCCCAGCAGCTTGCCGGCCAGCAGCGGCCCGATCTCGGGCACGCCCTTGAAGTAGTTCACCGCACGGAAGGCGATCGCGAAGGCGGCGAACAGGAACAGCGCCGCCGCCGCGGCGAGCAGGGCACCCCGGCCGCCCCGCCGCTCCTCGCTCTGCGGGCGCAGCCGCGCCAGCACGCTCCGCCACTTGGGGCTCGTGAGCATCACGAACCCCGGTTGCGGCGGCCGCCGCGCCTCAGCCGAGGACGGCATCGAGGTTCGGTTCCACGTGCTCGCCGGTGAGGCGGAGGAAGAGCTCCTCCAGCCCGGCCCCGTCGGAGGCCGCCTCGGCCCGCAGCTCCGCCAGCGTGCCGCAGGCGGCCAGCTCGCCCTGGCGGATGATCCCGATCCGGTCGCAGAACCCCTCGATGATCTCCAGCGTGTGGGTGCTCATCAGGATGGTGCCGCCCTTCGCCACGAAGGCGCGGAACAGGGTGCGCAGCAAGCGGGCACTCTTGGGATCGAGGCCGATCATCGGCTCGTCCACCACGATCACCTCGGGGCGGTGCACGAAGGCGCTGGAGATGATCAGCTTCTGCCGCATGCCGTGGGAATAGCTCTCGGTGAGCTCGTCCTTCCACGGCGCCAGCTCGAAGAGGTCGAGCAGCTCGTCCATCCGCCGCTCCACCTCCGGCCCGCCCTGGCCGTACAACGCGGCGGTGAAGCGGAGGAACTCGGCGCCGGTGAGCTTGTCGTACACGAATGGCCGGTCGGGGATGTACCCCAGCTTGGCCTTGGCCTCGAGCGGCCGGCGTCCGAGGTCGATGCCGCCGATCTCGATGGTGCCGCTGGTGGGCGCCAGGATGCCCGCGATCATCCGCAGCGTGGTGGTCTTGCCGGCGCCGTTGGGACCCAGGAAGCCGAAGAGCTCCCCGGCGGGGATCTCGAGGTCGAGCGAGCGCACCGCCTGGAACTTGCCGTAGCGCTTGGTGACGGACTGCAGCCTGATCACGGAGTTGCTCCTTGCGCCGCGGCGCCTGCCGCGGGCGTGAATCGTACATCGGCCACCAGTGGCAACATCAACTCGGGAGCGCTCGAACCGGACCAGGCCACCCGGATCCAGTCGGCGGGCATCAACTGCCCGGTGACCGGATCCACGGCCTGCCAGGTGTGGTCGAACGGGTCCACCGTCTCCAGCCACGCATAGGTGAACAGCGTGTCCCCGGCCGGCCGCACCCCGAACGCCACCCGCGCCACCCGGCCCTGCTGCCGGAGCACCGCCGTCATCAGCCGCGCCAGTCCTTCCGGGAGGGCCCGGCCGGTGCGCAGCGCGCCAGCGGCATCGGCTGCCGCGGTGCGTGCGGTGTCGAGCCGCACCCGGCTGGCCACCACGGCGGCGAGTTCGGCGAGGTCGTCCCTGCCGTCCGGTGCGGGAAGCGAGGCGGCCAGTGCCACCACGACCGAATCGCCGGCCTGCACCAGCGGGTCGGTGGTCACGGCGCGACCGAGCCGGGACATCGCCGCGGTCGGGAGCGACACCACCAGGCGGTTCCGGGCCACTCCCTGCCGGCCCCCGGCGAGCACCTCGAGGGAGACCGGCGACCCATCCCTGCGCGTCACCGTCCAGGTGGCCGCGCTGTCACCAGCGGCGATCGCGCCGCGCTGCCGGATGACGACCGGCAGGGCTTCGCGGAGTGCTGCATCCGCCTCGTCGAGCCCGCCGCGAAAGTTGAACCGAGCAATGTTGAAGTCCTCTCGCACCCAACGCACGCCGAGCGGATACTCCACTCCCAGCACCGTGCCGCGCAGGTCCACCAGCATTGCCAGGATCGTCTCAGGGGTCTCCACCAGGAGCGTCCGTCCGGTCACGGTGTCCGTGGTGGCCGGCACCCAGATCCCGCGGTCCGGGGCGATGTCCGACGAATCCGCGAAGATCACCACACTATCGGCCCCCACGATGACCTCGGTGAGCCAGGCGGCCGGGGGCCACCCCCCCGCCACCGGCAGGGTGCGGCCGTTGCGGGCGGCCAGCGACCCCACCAGGGCGAGCCGGAGCGGCACCACCCGGAGGGGCAGGGCCAGCGCCGGACCGCTCTCCCGGGCGCTGGCCGGAAGCTCCAGTCGGCCGACGGTCTCGATGCCGTCCACCGCGAGCCGGACCAGCCAGCCGCCGCGAGAGGTGGTGACCCGGTACTCCCGGCGCTCCCCGGGCCGGACCACCCGGGAGACCAGGGAGTCGAGCCCCAGCCCCTCCCCCAGGAAGATCTCGGTGGACCGGATGGTGCGGATCAGGGAGGCGTGGTGCGGCAGTTCCAGGGCTTCCTGCTCCTGGATGCGGTACGACCCGTCGGGCAGGGTATCGAGGGTGATCCCGGCGTAGCCGATCTGGGTGGCGCCGGCCATCACCCGGAACCAGGCATCGTTGGGGGCCAGCCGCAGCGAGGCCTGGGAGGCGATCCGGGCGGCGTCGCTCTGGCCGGTGTGGCGGATTCCCAGCCACACCAGCGAGCTGCCCCAGGCCACCACGATCAGGGTGGCCAGCACGGTCCGTTTGGAGAGGGCCATGCCCTCCCTACCGCAAGCCCCGGGCCTCGGCCGGGGCTCGTGCGTTGCTCCCGATTCGGCTCCGGTCCTACCTTTCCGGGCTTATGGCTGAAGAGTTCCTGGTCGTTCGCGGGGCACGGGAGCACAACCTCCAGAACGTCTCGGTCCGGATCCCCCGCAATCGCCTCACGGTGATCACCGGGTTGTCGGGGTCGGGCAAGTCGTCGCTGGTGTTCGACACGCTGTATGCCGAGGGCCAGCGCCGCTACGTGGAAAGCCTGAGCGCCTATGCGCGGCAGTTCCTGCAGCTCATGGACAAGCCCGACGTGGACGTGATCGAGGGCCTGTCGCCGGCCATCAGCATCGAGCAGAAGGCCACCAGCCACAACCCGCGCT
>CAZNOJ010000158.1:0-3891 GCA_964574665.1 uncultured Gemmatimonadaceae bacterium | reverse complement strand
TGAAGAACTCCTGCGACACGCTCAGGTCGGCGCGCCACACCATCGGCAGGAACACCGCGTTGCGCTCGGCGTACTGCCCGCGCCGCGAGGACAGGTACTCGTCCTGCTCGATGTACGCCTCCCAGGCGTCGGCCTGCTGCTGGGGCGTGAAGGTCACCCCGCCCGAGGTGTACTGCTGGAAGCGCATCTCCGACTGGTCGGCCGGGACGTAGATCAGGTCGTTGGCCCCGCCATCACCGTTGGCATCGGCCGCGAACAGGTAGCTGGCGTTGCCCTGGGTGATCCCCTCGAAGAACAGCGACACCGTCGTGGCGCCGAACGTGGCCCAGTTCATCCGGTACGAGAGCGCGGTGAAGAACCGGTGCCCGGGCGAGTTGGCCGAGAACCCGAGGCCCGGGTCGTTCGGATTGCCGGACTGCGCGTTCGTGCTCCACGAACCGAAGGCGATCGAGCCGGGATCCACCGTGTTCTTCGATTCGCCGTAGGCGTAGGCGACCTTGGCGAAGAACCCGTTGGAGAAGGCCCGCTCGAGCGAGGCGGCGATGTTCCAGGCGCGACCGACGTTCTGGTTCTGCATCACGATCGCGTTGCTGATCTCCTGGTTGTCCGGGAGCTTGTTGTTGGTCCACCGCGGGCGCTGGTCGGGGCCGCTGTAGGCGGTCTGCGCCACGGGCAGGTTGGCGTTGATGTAGTAGATCCCGTTCACGTCGCGGGAGTAGAGGAACTCGGCCGTGCCGGTCCATCCGCCGAACCGCCGGTCCACGGCGAGGTTGGTCCGCCAGATCTGCGGGAACTTGAAGTCCGGGTCGGTGACGGCGAGCTCATAGCTCGACGCCGGGGAACCGTCGACATCCGTCGGCCAGTGGTGCTTGGGATCCGGATGGAACGGCCGGTTGAACGTCCCGTCCACGCGCTCGAAGCCGGTGAGCATCCCGTTGGCCCCGACCTGGTTCGAGATCCAGACGTACGCCGGCCGCCCCGTGAACACCCCGGTGCCGCCGCGGAGCTGGATGGAGCGATCGCCGCGGACGTCCCAGTTGAAGCCGAGACGGGGGGAGAGGTGCAGCTTGGGATCGGGCAGCGCCGACGTGCTGTACCGCACCTCCGAGCCGTCCACGTCGCGGAAGGTCATGCCGGGGACGTCGGGGTTCTCGAGCCCGGTCTCCTTCCACCGCGGCACGTCCACGCGCATGCCGGCGGTCACCGTGAGGTTGTCGGTGGCGCGCCACTCGTCCTGGGCGTAGGCCCCGACGTAGAACACCTCGGTCGGCTGGATCGGCTTGATCTGGTTGGGAATGTTGCTCCAGCGCAGCTGGTAGCGATTCAACTCGACCGGGGAGGTGGTCCGGTTCGGGTTGGCGATGCCGTCATTGGCGTCGGCGTAGAAGTCCTCGAGGGAGTCGTAGATGTAGACGCCCTGGGATCCCGAGAAGAAGACGTTCTCGGCCTCGTAGTGCTCCGCGCTCACGCCGAACGTGAGGTCGTGGCGGTTGCCGAAGATCGTGAGGTTGTTCTGGAACTGGAGCGACTTGTACCGCAGCTCGTTGTTCGGCGTGAACGGGTCCGTGCCGAAATTGAGGTAGGTCACGCCGTCCTTGAGGATGTCCACGGCCGGGAACACCGGCCCCATCGACTCCCGGCTCTCGTCGTGGCTAGTGTAGCCCACGATCATGTTGTTGGCCATGTTGGTGCCGAGCGACGCATTCCACTCGCCCACGAGCGAGCGGATGTTCTCGAGCTGCCCGTAGCCGGAGTTCTCGTACGACATCGCGTTGGCGTTGGTGCGGCGGTTGCCGAAGCCCAGCGAGGTCGAGTTGGAGACCAGGTTGTTGGTCACCGCATCGAGGTGGGTGTACCGGAGCGAGAACTTGTTGCGGTCGTTCAGGTTGAAGTCCATCCGGCCGATGAAGCGGGTCGACGGCGTCCCGGTGGTGTAGCCGACGTAGGGCCCGGTCTCATACCCGTAATTGTCGCGCAGGAAGTCGCTGAGCGTGACCAGGTCCGACTCGAGCACGCGGGTCACGCTCCCCGCGACCGTCTCCCCACCGGCGTTCGGCCGGAAGGTGGTGCCGGGCTGCTGCTGGTCGTCCTTCTCGTAGTTGGCGAAGAAGAACAGCCGGTTGCGGATGATCGGGCCGCCCAAGCGGACGCCGATCTGGTCGTACTTGAAGGTGCCGGGGTTGAACTCCAGCTCGCCGGCCTTGGTGCCCACGAATGACTCGTTGCGGTACTGGTAGTAGAGCGAGCCGGTGAACTCGTTGGTGCCGCTCTTGGTCACGGCGTTGACCCCGGCGCCCACGAAGTTGCCCTGGCGCACGTCGTACGGGGCGATGTTGACCTGCATCTGCTCGATGGCGTCGAGCGGGATCGGCGCCACGCCGGCGGTCACGCCGGGGGCGTTCCGGAGCCCGAACGAGTTGTTGAAGTAGGCGCCGTCGATCATGATGTTGTTCATCCGGTTGTCCGTGCCGGCGAACGACGAGCCGTTGCCCTGGGGCACCAGGCGCGTGAGGTCGGTGAGCGACCACGCGATGGTCGGCAGGGTGGCCAGGAGTTCCTGGCCGATCTGCGTCGATGCGCCCGTGCGCGTGGACGAGAACGCGCCGTTCTGGGCCACCGCCGTGACATCCTGCAGCGTCACCGCCGCCGCCCGCATGGTGAAGGCCAGTTCCGACGCGATGCCGAGGTTGAGGAACACGTCGGACCGCGACAGCGGCTCGAAGCCGATGGCGGTGACGGTGACGCGGTACGGTCCGCCGACGCGCATGCCCGGCAGGGTCACCCGGCCGTCAGCGCGCGTGGTGCCGATGTAGGAGGTGCCCGAGGGTTCGTGCGTCGCCGAGACCCGGGCGCCGGCGATCGCGGCCCCCGCCTCGGTGCGCACCACTCCGCGAATGGATGAGGTCGTGACACCCTGTGCCGCCATCGGCACGGACATCACGACCAGGAACGCCGCCAACAGCGTGCCGACGCCGAGCAGCCGCTTCATGCCTACCTCCCAAGGGATGCACCACGATGGTAGCCGGAACCTGAGCCCGGCACCTGTCGGCGACGGCCGTCGCCAACCCTCCGGACCGGGGCTAATCTACCCGCGCGGACCGCGTCGGCAAGCGGGTTGCCAACCCGTGACCCACGAGTTACGCCTCGCCGATCCGGACCAGCACCGCCCCCTTCTCCACCGCCGTCCCGGGCCGGGCCAGCACCTCCTGGACCACCCCCGCGGCAGGCGCCTTGAGCTCGTTCTCCATCTTCATGGCCTCGAGCACCACCAGCCCCTGCCCCGCCTGCACCCGGTCGCCCACGGCCACGGCCACGCGCACCACCATCCCCGGCATCGGCGCCTTCACCACGCCGCCCCGGGCCGGACCGGCCCCGCCGCCGGCCAGGGAGCGGATGTGGCGGGTGCGCTCGTCCACTGCCTCCGCCACGTGCAGCGCACCCCGATCGACCAGGAGCCACCCGTCGGCGTCGCGTCCCGCCACCGCCAGCCGATGGGCCTCCCCATCGAGCACCAGTCGCCGCATCGGTGTCCCCGCCTCCGCCTCCAGCGCGGCCGTCACCTCGCGACCGTCCACGCGCACGCGCGGGCCGTCCACCTCCACGACCACTTCCCGGCCGGCGACCACGACGTGGTACTTCACGCCCGCTCCAGGACGGCGACGGTTTCCACGTGGGCGGTCTGCGGAAACTGGTCGAACGCCCGAATCTCGCGGACGCGGTAGCGCGAGGCGAGCCGCACCAGGTCCCGGGCCAGCGTGGCAGGGTCGCAGGAGATGTAGCCGATCGCCACCGCCCCGGACTCGGTGAGGCGCTCCGCAACGCGTGCGTCGAGCCCGCCGCGGGGCGGATTGACGATCACCGCCCGGGGTGGCGTGAGGCGACGGATGAGGT
>CAZNOJ010000157.1:0-3950 GCA_964574665.1 uncultured Gemmatimonadaceae bacterium | reverse complement strand
GGTGTTCGACCTCAAGGCGGAGTTCACCATCATCATCGTGACCCACAACCTGCAGCAGGCGGCCCGGGTCTCCGACACCACCTCGTTCTTCTACCTGGGCTCGCTGGTGGAGCACGGCCCAACCCGGAAGATCTTCACCACGCCGCGCGAGGAGCGCACCGGGGCCTACATCACCGGGCGGTTCGGATGAGCGGCGCACTTCCCCCGGCTGCCGGCCGGGCGCACCTGGTGGCGTCGCCCCCGGGCACCCCCGCGAGCCACGCCGTGGAGGCGCGCAACTTCTCGTTCTGGTACGGCGAGACCCAGCGGCTGTTCGACATCACGATGCAGATTGCCCGGCGGGCGGTGACCGCGATCATCGGCCCCTCCGGCAGCGGCAAGAGCACCTTCCTCCGCTCCATCAACCGGATGAACGACCTGGTGCTCGACACCCGCGCCACCGGGGAGCTGCTGGTGGAGGGGCGGCCGGTGTACGGCGCCGGGATCGACCTGGTGCTCCACCGCCAGCGGGTGGGGATGGTGTTCCAGCGTCCCAACCCGTTTCCCAAGTCGGTGTTCGACAACGTGGCCTACGGACCGGCCCTCAACGCCCTGGTGCCCCGGCGCGACCTGCCCGAGGTGGTGGAGCGCTGCCTCCGGCGCGCGGCGCTGTGGGACGAGGTCAAGGACCGGCTCGACCAGCCCGCCACCGGCCTGTCGGGCGGCCAGCAGCAGCGGCTCTGCATCGCCCGCGCCCTGGCGAACTCCCCCACCCTGCTCCTGATGGACGAGCCCTGCTCGGCCCTCGACCCGATCGCCACCCAGCGCATCGAGGAGCTGATCGTGGAGCTGAAGCGGGACTACACCATCGTGATCGTCACGCATAACATGCAGCAGGCCGCCCGGGTGGCCGACCAGACCGGGTTCTTCGACCAGGGCCGGCTGATGGAGTTCGGCGAGACCGAGCAGATCTTCACCGCCCCGGTGCACGAGCGCACCGAGGCGTACATCACCGGGAGGTTCGGATGACCGGGTCGTCGCACCGCCACTTCCACGAGGAACTGGGCAACGTCAAGGTGCAGCTGCTGACGATGTCGGGCGAGGCCGAGGCCGCGCTCGGCCTCGCGGTGGAGGCGCTGCTGGAGCGCGATCCCGCCAAGGCGGCGCAGGTGATCGGCAACGACCGCGTCATTGACGACCTCGAGATCGAGATCGAGGAGCAGTGCGTGTCGCTGCTGGCGCTCCAGCAGCCGATGGCCCGCGACCTCCGCATGCTCACCTCCGCCCTCAAGATCGCCAACGACCTGGAACGGGTCGGCGATCACGCGGTCAACATCGCCCAGAGCGCCGAGCGGCTGGCCGCCTCGCGGCCGATCGCGCCCGAGCCCGAGCTGATCGAGATGGCGCGGCTGACCCGCGCGATGCTGGCCGACGCGCTCGAGGCGTTCATCCGCGGCGACGCCAAGGCCGGCCGCGAGATCTGCCGGCGCGACGACAAGGTGGATGCCCTCCACCGGAGCATGTTCCGGATCCTGGTGACCCACATGATGGAGGATCCCCACGTGATCGGCAGCGCGATGGAGCTCTTCCTGGTGTCGCGCAACCTGGAGCGGGTGGCCGACCTCGCCACCAACATCGCCGAGGACGTGGTCTTCCTCGTGGAGGGGAAGTCCATCAAGCACCACGCCGAGGACCGGGGCGACCCGAAGCAGTGAGCGCCCCCGCGGCCCAGCGCGAGCGCCTCGCCGCGCTCGACATCGGCTCCAACTCGATCCGGCTGCTGGTGGCCGAGTGGGATCCGACCACCGGCCTCGAGGTGATCGACGAACTGCGCGACCAGCCCCGGCTCGCCACCGGGCTGGCCACCACCGGCGAGATCGCCCCGGCCGCGATGGAGGCCGCCCACGCCTCGCTCCGCCGCATGCTCGGCGTGATCGAGCGGCGCGGCGTCTCCCGCCTGGCGGCGGTGGCCACCTCGGCGCTCCGCGACGCCCACAACGGCGAGGCCTTCGCCGAACGCCTGCGGCGCGAACTCGGCATCCCCCTCGAGGTGATCTCGGCCGAGCGCGAGGCGCGGCTCTCGTGGGCCTCGGTGGCGCACCACTTCCGTCTCGACCGCGGCCGCACCCTGGTGGCCGACATCGGCGGCGGCTCCCTGGAACTGATCGGCGCCGTGGACGGCCTGGTCGAAGCCACCACCTCGCTGCCACTCGGCGCCGTGCGCCTCACCGAGGCACTCTACGATGACGCCGCCGATCCGCGCGACGTGGTGGCCGCGATGCGGAAGCGGGCGCGCAAGCTGCTCAAGAAGGCGCTCCCCTGGCGCGACTGGCGCCAGGCCACCCTGATCGGCTCCGGCGGATCGTTCACCAACCTGGCGCGCATCGCCGCGGCGCGGCGCGGCCTGGCCACCGACCCGATCCACGGCACCACGCTCGCCACCGGCGAGGTGGAGGCGCTGCTGGAGTGGCTCTCCACGATGTCCTCGGACGAGCGGGCCCAGGTGCCGGGCCTCAACCCGGCCCGCGCCGACATCATCCTGGCCGGCATCGCCGTGACCGCCGAGTTGCTGGAGCTGCTCGATGCGCGGGAGCTCACCGTGAGCGCCTTCGGGCTGCGCGAGGGGCTGCTGCTGGAGATGGTGGGGAGCGCCTCGGCGCCGGCCAAGGCCACCGACCCGCTCCGGCTGTTGCGCGAGTTCGTCGACCGCTGCCGCGGCGATCGCCGCCACGTGGAGCAGGTGCGGATCCTGGCGCTCACCCTGTACGATGCGCTGGCGGAGGAGCTGGGGTGCGGGCCGGAGGAACGCTGGTTGCTCGAGGCCGCGGCGCTGCTGCACGACGTGGGGCAGTTGGTGAACTACGCCCGGCATCACAAGCACTCCGAGCAGCTCATCCTGCACGCCGACCGCCTCGGGCTGGCGGTGCGGGAGCGCACCCTCGTGGCGATGATCTCGCGCTACCATCGCAAGAAGGGACCCTCCACGCGGCACGAGGGGTTCGCCGCGCTCGACAAGGCGGATCAGCAGGTAGTGCGCCGGCTGTCGGGATTGCTGCGCGTGGCCGACGGGCTCGACCGCGGCCACACCGCGGCGGTGGATCGCCTCACCGTGACGCTGCTGGAGGAGCGCTGCGTGATCCGCGCCTTCCCGCGGCTGCAGGCCGCCGACCTGTCGCTCGAGGTGTGGGGCGCCGAGCGGAAGAAGGACGTCCTCGAGAAGGGGCTCGGCCGCGACGTGGTGGTGGCGGCCGGGCTCTGACGATCGAGGCGTTGCGGCAGCCATCCCGGCCACCCAGCCCAGCCACGGGACGCAACCCCGCATCCAGGTTTCACTCCAGGAGATCCCATGAAGATCACCATTCAGGCCCACGTGAAGGCCCCGATCGCCGCCGTCTGGCAGGCGTGGACCACCCCCGACGACATCGTGCAGTGGAACAACGCCTCCGACGACTGGCACACGCCCTATGCCAGGGCCGATATCCGCGAAGGCGGCACCTTCCTCTCGCGCATGGAGGCCCGGGACGGCTCCGCCGGATTCGACTTCGAGGGGACGTACACCCGCGTGGTGCCGCACCAGGCGATCGACTACGTGATGAGCGACGGCCGCAGGGCGGAGACGACCTTCACCCCCGAACGCGGCGGCGTCACCATCCGCACCACCTTCGACGCGGAAACCGAGCACTCCGCGGAGATGCAGCAGCAGGGGTGGCAGGCGATCCTGGATTCGTTCACCAGGTACGTCGAGGACACGGCGTGAGTCGTGAGGGGTGAGAGGGGGAGATCGGCTGAGCACCCCCTTCCCGCCCGAACGCCCACCCCTCCCGCCCGAAAGCCCACCCCTCCCCCTTGACAAACCCACTGTGCATACTGAGTATATCACTATGCACAGTGGGCTGGTGCTCGCGTAGGCCGACCCCCGGCCCATCTACCTGGTGATCTTGGAGCAGGTCCGCCAGCGGATCGCGCTTGGC
>CAZNOJ010000156.1:0-3984 GCA_964574665.1 uncultured Gemmatimonadaceae bacterium | reverse complement strand
GAACGCGATGGCGGCAAGCTGTGGGGTGTCTCGATCTGTGCCCCGATGGTGATCTACGACCGGGCGACGCAGACAATCGCGACGAGTCGTCCGCAGCCTGCCGCCCCGCTCCCGCCGCTGCTCGGCTTCGTGAACGCCCCGCTCAAGTGGGGCGACACGACCTGGGCGGCGTTCGTCTGGGAATACTTCGCCGGTCGGCCGGCGCGACGCCGGATGGAGCTCTTCCTCCACGAGATGTTCCACGGGGTGCAGGGACAGCTTGGTGTGGCGGCACCGTTCCTCGTCAGTGAACACCTCGACCAGATGGAAGGCCGCTACTGGCTCCGCCTCGAATGGCGTGCCCTCGACCGCGCACTGGCCACCTCCGGCGACGAGCGCAAGGCGGCGGTGCGCGATGCGCTCGCCTTCCGGCAGGCACGGCGCGCGCGGTACCCCGATGGGGCGGAGCCGGAGCGCGGACAGGAGATCACCGAAGGGCTCGCCGCGTACACCGCGACGGCGCTCGTCGCGGATACGCCGGCCGATGCCGTCGCGAGTGCCCGGGACCTGCTCGTGGTGACTGGCGCGCCGGACGAATCCTTCGTCCGCACCTTTGCCTACCTCTCCGGTCCCGCGTACGGGGTGCTGCTCGATGCCGCGTCGCCGGGCTGGCCTCGCCGCATCCGCGCCACCGACGACCTCGGGCTTCTCCTGGCCACGGCGTACGGTGTGCAACCCGCGCCAGACGCGGCCGCGGCCGCGACGAGGTATGGTGACGGAGAAGTGCGTGCCTCGGAGGAACGGCGCGAACAACTCCAGCGCGACCGGCTGGCGGAGTTGCGCCGGCGCTTCGTCGCCGGGCCGGTGCTGATCATCCGCGGCGGCGGGAGTGCCAGCTCCGACTCCCGTGGCGCGATCGCCATCGAGGGCGAAGGCACCGTGTACTTCGGGTCGTATCGCGCCACGGTGGCGGCGGGCCGGCTCGAGGCCGAGGGCGGCGTGCTGGTGGCCAGCGATGGCGGCTCGCGCCGGGTCCCCGCGCCGGTGCTCCGCGACGACGGGACCGTGGCCGGAGACGGCTGGAAGTTCACCCCGTCTGCCGGATGGGTCGTGAGGCCGGCAGCGCGCGCGGGGGACTACGAGGTGGTGCCACGGCGGCCGTAGGAATCAGCCCCTCCATTCAAGACCACCACCGCGGTTGTTCCTACGTTGGAGCAACCTTGAATCGGAGGTGGTCCATGAGCGAATGCATTCCCGACGATATCCCACCGGTTGACCTTTGCACCTGCACGGAACCGGCCGGCTCCTGCACCTGCGACGCTCGCGGCACCGGCTGCGACTGCACCGCCGGCAAGCACTGCGCGATCTGCCGCTGCGCCGCCGACTGCAACTGCGCACGCTGCCAGGCCGAGGACGGGCTCGACTGAGCACGGCCGGTCCCGGCGCGGCCTTCCTATGGGTCGGTCGCCCGGGACCTGGCGTCGGTCAGCGCCGCCGGGGAGTGCGACACCCGGAATCCCGACGGCGCCACGCCGATCATCCGGTTCGACGTCCGGGTGAAGTGCGCCGCATCGGCGAACCCCGCCTCGTGCGCGGCGCGCGAGATGGAGGCCCCCTCCATGATCATCCCCCATGTCCGCATGAACCGCCGCCAGAGGAGCCAGGGCCGGAGGCCCATCCCCATCCCCTCCACGAAGAGGTGACGGAACCGGCTCGGTGACAGGAAGACCTCTGCCGCGACCTGGTCCAGCGTCACCTGCTCCTTGATGTGCGCGTTGAGCCACGCCAGCGCCCGCACGATCCGCTCGTTGGTGGCTTGCCGCGGCTCCACCCCATCGGTCAGGTGCGTCAGCACCCGGCGGGCCGCGGCACTCACCACCACGTCGCCCCGGCGCGCCAGGAACCCCTCGAACAGCACGGCCAACGGCTCGGCGGCAGGCGACGGGTCGAGCGCCGTGATCCCCTCCGGCGAGGAGAGCGCAGCCAGCGCCCGCCCCTCGACGGTCTCCGGCTCGATGAACATGGTCACGCCCAGCGTCACCGCCGTGGCGTCCATGATGTGGGGTTGATGCGAGGCAGTCATCATGAGGCCGCCGCCGACCCACGGGCCCTCGACCGTGGGGGCCATGAGCACGTCGGCGTCGGTCCCGTAGGTGAGCTGGATCGCCTGATGGGAGTGCACGGCGGTGCGGGCCGAGCTGTTGCCGACGAAGGCGCAGCCCCCGTCCCAGAGGAACATCTCGGTGTCCCCGGTCAGCTTCGTCACCAGCACCCTCCCGGTTTCCTGACCCGCAAAGCTAGTCCGCCCCCGCCTTCGCCCGGGCAGGGACGCGGAGGGCCGTGTCGCCCCCGGCCGCCCAGGGGCCGGCCTCGCGGTGGTCCCCGAAAGGTCAGCCCTTGCGTTCAATCCCGGCCAGCCGACCCGCCGTAACGTGTCTGCGTCAAGGTGGTGACCACCCGAGCGGAGAGGAGGAGGGCAGTGGCACTTGTCGTCGGTCTCGTCCTGCCGCTGGTCATCGGAGGGTTCGCGACACGGACCGGACTCGATCGCGACCGGGCGTTCTACCCGGTGGTGATGATCGTGATCGCATTGCTCTACGTGCTGTTCGCGGCCATCGGCAATGCGCACCGGGCCCTGGTGATTGACGGGGCGATCGCGCTGGCATTCATCGCGGCGGCGGTGGTGGGGTTCAAGCAGTCGCTCTGGATCGTGGTGGCGGCGCTCGTGGCGCACGGGGTGATGGACCTGTTCCACGCCTCGTTGGTGAACAACCCGGGGGTCCCCGCCTGGTGGCCGACGTTCTGCGGGGCCTACGACGTGGTGGCGGCGGGATACCTGGGGTGGCTGATCACGGCAGGCACGTTCGTTCATACTCAACAACGGGGTGGCATGTGACGAAGCAAATGGCGCTGGTCGGTGTCCTGATGGCAATGCTCACGACGCCGGCCGTGGCACAGGACCGCGATCGCCGGTACGAGGTCGGGCTCCGTTCGGCCGTGATCCTGGGAACCATGGAGCTGTCCAAGCTGGATCCCGCCTTCGAGGATCTCGGCAACGACGGCGTGAAGGGTCCCCACATGTCGGGATTCTTCTTCCTGTACACGGTGCGGCCGCACCTGCGCCTCGGCGTGGAGACGCTGGTCTCCAATTCCGACCCCGACACGCTCACCAGCATGAACTACCAGGCCGCGGGCCCGGTGGTGGAGCTCTCGTACGGCGACGCGTGGCTCATCGCCGGCGGCGTCCATTTCGGCGGCTTGATCGTGAACGCGATGGCTCGCGAGGGCGCTGCTCCCGTCGAGGGGGCCACCGAGGGGTCGTTCTACAAGGGCACCGGGGCCTTCGTGGCACCGTACCTGGATGTCGGCCGCCGATTCGGCCGGGTGGAGGTCGGGCTGTTCGTGAAGTCGGTCAGCGTCTTCGGTGAGTCGGATCGCGGAGGGCTCTCCGGGTTCAACTCCTGGTTCAGCGGGATGCGGCTCGCGATCCGCCTGTAGCACGCGTCACGCCGCGCACCGCCTCCGCACCGGAGTGCGGTTCAACCCTTGAGGTCCGAGGTTCACATGACGAAGCACCGACACGGCAACGAGACCATCTGCGGCGGCGTTCCGGTCGCAGCCCGGGCGCTCGACGAGGCGCATGCCGCCGCATGGGAGGCGGCGCAGCCGGACGAGGGGCGGCGGGTGGTGCGCATTGACCTGGAGGCGAGCGAGTTCGAGTGGGAGTTCGTGCCTGGCCAGCGCACGCGGGCCTGGGGGTTCAACGGGCAGGTGCCCGGGCCGGTCCTCGAGGCGCAGGTGGGTGACGTGCTCGAGATCCACCTCGTGAACCATCTTGCGGAGCCGACGGTGGTGCACTGGCACGGGCTCCGGATTCCGGCCGCGATGGACGGGACCGAGATGGTCCAGCGTCCCGTGGGTCCGGGCGAGCGGTTCACGTACCGCTTCCGGGTGCCCGATGCCGGCACCTTCTGGTACCACTCGCACTACAACGAGACGGTGCAG
>CAZNOJ010000155.1:0-4173 GCA_964574665.1 uncultured Gemmatimonadaceae bacterium | reverse complement strand
GGGCGCGCTGCCGCGGCGTGGCCACGCCGGCCGCGCTGCGCCGCCGGCTCACGGGGGACCTCGACACCATCGTGCTAATGGCGCTCCGGAAGGAACCCGATCGCCGCTATCCGTCGGTCGAGGCCCTCGCCGACGACGTGCGACGCCATCTCGAGGGTCAACCGGTGCGCGCCCGACCCGACACGATCCGCTACCGCACGCGCAAGTTCGTGCGGCGCAACGCAGGAGGGGTCGCCGTCGCCACGGTCGTGGCGCTCGCGCTGGTGGCCTCCTGGATCACCGCGCTCGGGCAGTCGCGCCGCGCCACCCGTGCCGCGGCGCAGGTGACGCTCGAGCGCGACGAGGCGATGGCGGTGCGCGGATTCCTGCTCGAGATGTTCGGCTCCACCGATGCCTCGCAGGCGACGGGCAGCTCCGAATCGGTCCGCCAGATGCTCGATCGCCAGGCGGTGCGGGCCTCGAGCGAGCACCGGGACCAACCCGTGCTGGAGGCGAAGCTCCTCGAGACCATCGCCGACGCGTATGAACGCCTCGGCGCGGCCGGGGATGCGGTGCCGCTGCTGCGCCGCGCCGTCGAGCTTCGTCGCGGGGCGCAAGGCGACGCACACGCCGATGTCGCGCACGTGATGAACCTCCTCGGCTACGCGCTGCACCAGACCGGCGCCAGTGAGGAGGCCGAATCGCTGCTGCGGGACGTGGTCGCGAGGCAGCGCGCACGGGACGCCCCGGTGCCGCTCTCGCGCGGACTGAACGACCTGGGCGTGCTGCTCAACGCGACGTCGCGCTATGCGGAGGCCGAGTCCACGCTCGCGGAGGCGCTGGCGATTCGCCGGCAGCACCTCGACCCCCACGACCTGGGGATCGGCGTGACCGCCAGCAACCTCGCGGCGGCCCAGTACTTCGGCGGGAGGGTCTCCGAGGCTATCGTCACGCAGCGGGAAGCGGTGGCGGTCCTCGACTCCGCCGTGGGCCCCGACCACCAGCGATCGGTGATCGCGCTGGGCAACCTCGCCTCGATGCAGGTGGCCAGCGGCGACGGGGCGGGAGCGGTGGCGGCCTTCGAGGAACTGCTGGCGCGGCAGACGCGGATCCAGGGGGAGCAACATCCCGTCACGGCACGGGTGATGGGGTCGCTCGCCAGCGTGCTCGGCGACGCGTCACCACCGCAGCACGCGCGCGCCGAATCGCTCATGGTGCGATCAATCGCCATCCAGGAGGAGCTGTTGGGTGCCGCGCATCCACAGGTGGGGAGCGGCTGGGACCGGTTGGCCGGCCTGCGCCTCGGGGCCGGCCGGTTGCCCGAGGCGCTCGAGGCCGCGGCACGCGCCACCACCCTGCTCGCCGGCAACCCGGGTCGAGCCCACCAGGACTATGGCGGTGCCCTGGTCCGACGCGGGGTGATCGAGGTGCACCTCGGCCGCCGGCAGGAAGGCCTCGCTCGGGTGCGGGAGGGATTGGCGGTGCTGCGTGCGGTGCTTCCTGCCGGTCACCCCGCGATTGCGCGCGCCCTGGGGCGGCAGTGCGACGCCCAGGTGCGCGCGGGGGAGCCGGCCACCGTGGCGCACGCGTCCTGCCGAGATGCGCTCGCCGCGCTCGAGGCGGCACCGGCGGGATATCGCCGCGATCTCGATCGCCTGCGTCGTGTGACCGATTCCCTCGTGAGGCCACCATGAAGAGGATGATTGCCCACGGCGTCGCGCCGGCCGTGCTTGCCGTGTTCGCCGGCGCCTGCCTCCCCACCCTGCACAATGCCCGCGTGGAGCCCGGCTTCCGGGTGGACGCCGGCTTCGTGTACCTCGGCGACCAGGAGCGTGCCGGTGCGCCGCAGCGCCACGATGGCCTCGCCACCGTGACGCCGGCCTACGGCTTCGGTGACCGGGTCGAGTTGGGGTTGCCGATCGGGATCTACTGGGAGGACGGGATCGGTCGGGCGGGGTATGCCACCGGGTCGCAGAGCCAGCAGGTGGTGTTCCTGCCCTACGCCAAGCTCGCCCTGCTCCCCCGCGGCACCACGGACCACCTGGCGGTCTCGCTCCAGGCGGCGGGGATCGCCCCGGGGAGCATCGGCCTTCGCTACGGCCGCGAGCTCGGCAGCTGGGAACCACACCTCGGCCTCACCTGGATCGTGTCGGGCGGCACGGCCGGCGACGATCCGGTCGTCACCCGCTACCAGGAGAAGGGCCAGGTCCTCCTCGCGGCGAGCGCGGGGGCGACCCTGCTGGGCCGCGGCCGGCTGGCGATGGAGCTGGGCGTGCTCCGCAACTCCTACCTGGAACCGGAAACGATCAGCGCACCCGAGACGCGGGTGACGCTGTATGACGTGTTCATCGGGGTGCGGGTGGGGACGCGGTAGGCGGAGGACGGGGGCTGTTTCCCGTCCTCCGCCTCCTGGCTGCTACGCGGTGTGCCTCGCGTGCGCTGCCTGGATCGCGTCCAGCAGCGGGGCCGGATCGAAGCGCACCGGATCGGTGGCCGGCAGCCCCGTCTCCTTGGCGGCCTTGGCGCAGGCCTTGCGCGCCTCGTCCTCGCTCAGGTCGTAGGTGTTGAGCGCAATGCCGATCACCTTGGACGGGCTCACGAGTCCCGCCAGGGATTCGTAGGCCTTCACGTACTGCTTGAGCGTCGGGAGCTTGAGCCACGAGGCCTGGCGATAGTCGCCGATGTACTTGCGGCTGCTCTGGTGACAGAGGATCATCGCGTCGGGGCAGGAGCCGTGGAGGAGCCCCACCGTCACGCCGGAGTACCCGGGGTGGTTGATGCTCCCCTGACCCTCCACCAACACCACGTCGGCACCCTCCGCCCCCTGCAGCGTGATCTGCTCGGCGGCGCCGGCGATGAAGTCGGCCACCACGGCGTCCACGCCGATCCCCCACCCCTCGATCATGATCCCGGTCTGTCCCGTGGCCACGAAGTTGGTGCGGAGGCCGCGCGCCTTGAGCCCGGCCACGAGCTGGAGCTGCGCCGTCATCTTGCCCACGTTGCAGTCGGTGCCCACGGTGAGCACCACCAGGGGCGCGAGGTCGCGCGCCTTGCCGCTGGCAATGGGCAGGTCGCGCGGCGGACGGCGGATGTCGGTGATGGTGCGCTCGTGCACCGCCGCCGCCTGGGCGAGCAGCGGGTCGTCGGCCAGGAAGGTGTGCAGCCCGCTCACGATGTCGCAGCCACCCTCGAGCGCCTCGCGGAGCCACTCGCGCCACGCGTCGGGGAGCCGGCCGCCGGCGGGTGCGATCCCCACCAGCACCGAGTTGGCGCCGAGCGCGAGGCCCTCGGCCATGGTGGCCACCACGGGAATCGCGCCGCCGAAGCCGAGCACGTCCTGCGCGGTCTTGCCGGCCGTCCGCCGATCAAGCACCGCCACCACCCGGTCGGGTTGGTAGCGGATGATGGAGTTGGCGGTCTTGCTGGTCATCGGGCCGAAGTCGCCATCGGCCAGGATGAGGTGGCGAAGCCGCGCCCCGTGGGGCGCGGCCGATCGTGCGGCGGTGCTCAAGACGGGTTCGCCCCCCCGCCAGCGCCCTCGCCCTGCCCGATCTGCTTGGGCGGCTCCGTGGTGCCGGCCCCGAGCAGGCCCATCTTGGCCTTGAGCTCGAGCAGCTGCTGGTCGGCGTTGCCGTGGTACTCGAGCTGCTCGAACTCGCGCGACAGCTTGTCGCCGGTGAACTCCTCCTGCAGTTCGGCGGCGGCGATTGCCTTGCGCTCGCTGGCCTCGATCTTCTCCTGCATCCGCTCGAACGACTCGAAGGCGCTCTTGTCGCCCATCCCGGCCAGGGTGTCCTGGATCCGCTGCTGGGCCTCGGCCCGGCGCGCCCGCGCGATCAGGATGTTCTTCTTGCGCTTCGCCTCCTCGATCTTCTCGTTGAGCTGGCGGAGCGAGTGCTTGAGGGCCTCGGTCTCCTGCTTGCTCTTGACCCAGGTCTCGTGCAGCGCCTGGGCCCCCTGCAGCGCCTCGTTGTAGCGCATCAGCGCCTGCTTGGCGAGGTCGTCGCGGCCCTCCTTGACCGCCAGCATCGCGCGGCGCTCCCAGTCCTCCGCCGCCTTGCGCTGGGCCGCGGCGTCCGCCTCGAGCTTCTTCTCGTCGGCGATCGCCTGCGCCACCTGCTGGCGGGCCTTGTCGAGCTGGCCGCGCATGTCCACGATCAGCTGGTTGAGCATCTTCTCGGGGTTCTCGGCCCG
>CAZNOJ010000154.1:0-4289 GCA_964574665.1 uncultured Gemmatimonadaceae bacterium | reverse complement strand
CTCCCAGCTGGGGTACATGTTCCTGGCCGTGGGGTCCGGGGCCTGGACCGCGGGGATCTTCCACCTGGTCACCCACGCGTTCTTCAAGGCCCTGCTGTTCCTCGGCGCCGGCAGCGTGATCCACGCCATGCATCACGCGCAGCACCAGGCGCACCGGCACGACGACGCGCAGGACATGCGCAACATGGGCGGCCTCCGCCACCGGATGCCCTGGACCTTCGCGCTGATGGGCATCGCGACCCTCGCCATCGCCGGCATCCCGCCGCTGGCGGGGTTCTTCTCCAAGGACGAGATCCTGGCCCTGGCCTTCGTGCGGGGCGGTGGCAACCCGGTCTACCTGGTGGCCTGGGGCCTCGGACTCGCCGCGGCGCTGCTCACGGCGTACTACATGGCGCGGCTGTTCGCGCTCACGTTCCTCGGCTCCTTCCGCGGCGGCGCCGACCTCGAGCCCCACCTGCACGAGGCGCCCCCCGTGATGACGGCGCCGCTGGCGGTGCTCGGCGTGCTGACGGTGGTGGGCGGGCTGATCAACCTGCCGGCCTTCGTCGGCGGGCACCACTGGCTGGACCACTGGCTCGAGCCGGTGCTGGCGCCGGCGAACTTCCTGATCGGCCCGCTGGAGCCGCCGCACGGCAGCACCGAGCTGCTGCTGGTCGCGGCGGCAGTGGCCATCGCCGTCACCGGCCTCGGCCTGGGCTTCGCGCACACCCTGCGTCGGCCGGTGCCGCGGCCCGCCGAGGCGCCGCCGGAGCGGGGGCTGGGCCGGCTCCTCGCCGGCAAGTACTTCGTGGACGAGCTCTACGACCGCTTCGCGGTGCGCCCGCTGATGTGGCTCTCCCGCACCGTCCTGTGGCGCGGGCTTGACCAGTTCCTCGTGGACCGGATGATCGTGGGCGGCACCGCCCGGGTGGCCCAGGGCCTCGGCTGGCTCGGCTCGCGGCTGCAGAACGGCCAGGTCGCGCTCTACGTCACGCTGTTCACCATCGGGGCGGTGCTGGTGCTCCGCGCCGTGGCCACCGGAGGGGCCCCGTGAGCGCCTTCCTCGACGCCATCGGCTACGGACAGTGGATCATCCACGTGCTGCTCGGCCTGCCGATCCTGGCCATGCCGCTGGTGCTGGTGTTCCCGGTCCGCTTCGCCCGCTGGATCGCGCTGATCGTGGCGCTGCTGGAGACGCTGCTCGGCATCGGGCTCTGGTGGGCCTTCGATCCCGCCAACCCGGGGCTGCAGTTCGTCACCGATGTGCCCTGGCTGGGGCCGTTCGGGATCGGCTACCGGGTCGGCATCGACGGCATCTCGGTGATGATGGTGCTGCTCTCGGTGGTCATGATGCCGCTGGTGGTGTGGGGGAGCTGGCGCGGCATCAGCACCAAGCAGCGCGGCTTCTACGCCCTGCTCCTGGCCCTCAAGACCGGGATGCTCGGCGTCTTCGTCTCGCTCGACCTGTTCCTGTTCTACATGTTCTGGGAACTGCTCCTCATCCCGATGTACTTCCTCATCGGCATCTGGGGGAGCGGCAACCGGCTCTACGCGGCCACCAAGTTCGTCATCTACACGTTCGTCGGCTCGCTGCTGATGCTGGTCTCGATCGTGTGGATGGTGCGAAGCGTGGGCGATGCCACCGGGGTGTACTCCTTCGCGTACACCCACCTGCTGGCCAATGCGTCGGTGATGGAACCCTGGGCCGGCTGGCTGTTCGTGGCCTTCGCGCTGGCGTTTGCCGTCAAGGTGCCGCTGTTCCCGTTCCACACCTGGCTCCCAGACGCCCACACCGAGGCGCCCACGGCCGGGTCGGTGGACCTGGCCGTGATCCTGCTCAAGATGGGGACGTACGGCTTCCTGCGGTTCGCCATCCCGTTCTTCCCCACCTTCGCGCTCTCCGAGACCGTCGGCCAGGTCATGGCCACCCTGGCGGTGGTCGGCATCGTGTACGCCGCGCTGGTGGCGATGGTGCAGCCCGACATCAAGCGCCTGGTGGCCTATTCCTCGGTGAGCCACCTCGGCTTCGTGATGCTGGGGATCTGGGGCAGCACCGTCGAGAGCGTGCAGGGGGCCATCGTGGTGATGGTCTCGCACGGCCTGTCCACCGGGGCGCTCTTCTTCATGATCGGCTTCCTCTACGAACGACGACACACCCGCAAGATCGCCGACTACGGCGGCCTGGCCCGGGTGGCCCCGTTGCTGGCCACCGCGTTCGTGATCACCGCCTTCTCGTCGATCGGGCTGCCGGGACTCAACGGCTTCATCGGCGAGTTCCTGGTGCTGCTCGGGTCGTTCGGCCGCTACCCGGTGCTGGTGATCGTGGCAACCACCGTGGTGGTCTTCTCGGCCGGCTACATGCTCTGGTCCACGCAGCGGGTCTTCTTCAACCGGATGACCAACCCGCTCAACGAGGGGATCGCCGACCTCAACCGGCGTGAGCTGGCCGTGCTGGTGCCGCTGGTGGCGGCGATGCTCTGGATCGGGCTCTATCCCAAGCCGATCCTGCGGCGCACCGAGGCCGCGGCCCGGCACTACGTGGAGATGGTGGAGCCGCACCTGCCTGCCTCGCGCTCGCCGGCCACCCCGCGCCCGATGACGGTGGGGGTGCTGCCGTGATGCCGGTCGACGCGGGCACCCCCGGGGGAGCCCTGCTGGCGCTCCTCCCCGAGGTGCTGCTCACCGGCTGGGCCCTCGTGGTGCTGCTGGTGGTGGCGTGGCGGCACCAGACCGGCCGGGATTCGCGGCAGGCCGGCGTGTTGTCGCTGTTCGGCTACGTGGCCGCGGTCCTCGCCACCGCATGGCTCGCGGTCGAGGGCGCGCGCGCCGACGGCCTGCCCCAGATGATCGCGCTCGACGGGTTCCGGTACGCCAGCGACGTGCTGCTGCTGGGCATCGCCGCCGGCGTGGCGGTGATGTCGCTCCGGTGGCTGGAACGGCAGGGGATCCTGGCCCCCGAGTACTACGTGCTGCTGATGCTGGCCACGGTGGGGATGATGCTGCTCGCCGGCGCGGCCGACATGATCACCCTGTTCCTCGGCCTCGAAGTGATGTCGGTGGCGGTCTACGTGCTGGCCGGGTACGACCGCACCCGCCGCGCCTCGGCCGAGGCCGCGCTCAAGTACTTCCTGATCGGGGCGTTCGCCTCCGGGTTCCTCCTGTACGGCATCGCCCTGGTCTACGGGGCCACCGGGCAGTTCAACCTGGTGCTGATCGGCGCCCAGTTGAGTGCCACCGAGCCGACCACGATGGCCACCCTGGGCATGGGCCTGGTGCTGGTCGGGTTCGGCTTCAAGGTGGCGGCCGTGCCGTTCCACGCCTGGGCGCCCGATGTCTACGAGGGCGCGCCCACGCCGATCACGGCGTTCATGGCGGGCGGGGTCAAGGCGGCGGCATTCCTCGCGCTGGCGCGGGTGCTGGCCGAGGCCTTCCCCGGGTACGTGGAACTGTGGCGACCGGTGGTCGCCTGGCTGGCCATCGCCACGATGATCGTGGGCAACCTGGTGGCGCTCGCGCAGCAGTCCATGAAGCGGATGCTGGCGTACTCGGCCGTGGCCCACGCCGGCTACCTCTGCCTCGCGCTCTGGAGTCATTCCGACCTCGGCACCGCGGCGGTGCTGGTCTACCTGCTCGCCTACGCGATCACCACGTTGGCCGCGTTCGGCATCCTGGCGTCGATCGAGCGCGCCGGGGCGCGCACCGTGCTCCTCTCCGACCTGGAGGGCCTCTTCAGCGTGCGCCCGTTCGCCTCGCTGGGGCTGGCGGTGTGCATGCTGTCGCTGCTCGGCTTCCCCGGCACCTTCGGGTTCATCGGCAAGTGGTACCTGATCTCCGCGCCGCTCGCCGCGGGCGAGGTGGTCCTCCCGGTGGTAGCCATGCTGACGTCGGGGATCTCGATCGGCTACTACCTGCCGGTCATCCTCGCGATGACGCTCAAGCCCACCCGCACCCGGCAGCAGCACCAGACCATCCGGTTCCCGACGCCCGCCAAGGTGGTGGTGGGGCTCTGCGTCGCCGCGATCCTCATCCTCGGCGTCTGGCCGCGGCTGGTGCTCGACTTCGCGAGCCAGGAGGCGGTGCAGCTTCGCCAGCAGGCGCTCCCCATCCTGACGCGCTGACCGCGACACCCGGAGGCCGCATGCAGGTCCCGCGCACCATCTTCCGCGAGTACGACATTCGCGGGCTGGTCGACTCGCAATTGACGCCCGCGCTTGCCGAGGCGATCGGGCGGGGCGTGGCCACGGTGGCGCGCGAGCGCCTCGGCCGGCCCGCCACGCTGGCCGTCGGCCGCGACAACCGCCCGAGCGGCG
>CAZNOJ010000153.1:0-4291 GCA_964574665.1 uncultured Gemmatimonadaceae bacterium | reverse complement strand
ATGCAGCTCCGTGACGAGCTGGCCCTGATGCGCTGGCGGAGCAACAACGCCTTCGCCGCGCCGGTCGTGGTGCGCACCACGTATGGCGGGTATCTCAAGGGCGGCGCGGTGTACCACTCGCAGACCGGCGCCGCGATCTTCACCGGGGTGCCGGGGCTGCGGGTGGTCTGCCCCAGCACGGCCCTCGATGCCAACGGGCTTCTCCGCACGGCGATCCGGTGCGAGGATCCGGTGCTCTTCCTGGAGCACAAGCACCTCTACCGGCAGACGTACAACAAGGGCGCCTACCCCGGCCCCAACTTCATGATCCCGTTCGGCAAGGCCAGGGTGGTGCGCGAGGGCCGCGACGCCACCGTGATCACCTATGGCGCCGTGGTGCAGCGCGCGGTGCAGGCCGCCAAGGACCTCGAGGAGGCCACCGGACAGCAGGTGGAGGTGATCGACCTGCGCTCGCTCAACCCGGTGGACTGGGAGCTGATCGGCGAGTCCATCCGGAAGACCAACCGGGTGATCGTCGCCTACGAGGATTCGCTGTCGTGGGGCTACGGCGCCGAGATCGCGGCCCGCATCGCCGACGACCACTTCCACTGGCTCGACGCGCCGGTCCGCCGGGTGGCCAGCACGGACACCTTCGTGGCCTACGCACCGGAACTCGAGGACGTGATCCTGCCGCAGGTGGGGACATTGCGGGCGGCGATGGAGGAAGTGCTGAAGTTCTGAGAACCGAGGACGGAGGGCGGAGAAGCGTAGTGTGTTCTCCACCCTCCGTCCTCCGCCCTCCGTCTCCTAGAGCTGCTTCACTTCCGCCGCCGCGCCGATCGCCATGTCGATGTCGCGCGAGAGCGCCCGCGCCTGCTGGGTGGCCTGGGTGAGCTCGCTGCCGACGGCGCCGATGCCCTTCTCGCGCAGCCGCAGCACCTCGAAGCGCAGGTTCTGGATCGCCAGCGCGCAGCTCCGGAACCGCTCGGCCATCCGCTCGCGCTTCTCGGAGAGGTCGAGGCAGCTCTGCCGCTGCCGCTCGAGCATCGCCACCTGGCGGGCCCGCTCCTCGCTCTCCGGGCGGGCGCGCAGCAGCTCCAGTTCGTGGTCAATCCGCTTGAGCTCGTCCGGGGAGAGCGACGAGTCCATCGAGTGCAGCGCCGAGGCGAGGTCGTTGGCCTTGAGGTAGAGGTTGTCCACCGTCTCGACCAGGTCGGGCACCATCCCGCGGTCGGCCTCGGAGAGCCGCTGGTACAGCGACAGCACCGCGAGCCGGTCGGCGTGCACCTCCTGCATGCGGCCGTGCAGCTGGCCCAGCTCCTCGGCGCGCGGCGGCGGGATCATCTTGGCGCCCTTGAGCTTCTTCGGCATCCCGGCGCCAATGGCGTCGGGCGCGTCGGGCCGGTGCAGGATGTCGCGCCACGAGTACCCCGCTTGCCAGAGGTCGGCGTAGCGCCGGAACAGCGAGAACGACATCGCGCCGCCCACGATCAGCGACCACGGAAAGTCGAACCCGGTGGCCACGTTGATCATGAAGCAGCCACCGAACACGGCGGCGAACTTGGCGAACTCCGCCCGCGCCTGGCGGATGACCTTGGGCTCGCCGGTTTCCGGCAGCAACATCTCGTCCTTCTTGCCGCGTCGCGCCGCCCGGGCCGCGTCGCGTGCCTGGCGCGCCGGCGACACCTCCCCGCGGTAGCGGTCGGGGAGGTTGCGCGCCGGCCGGTCGGCCAGGGGCCGTGGGGAGCGCTCGCCGAGCGGCGGGCGGTTGAGCGGCCGCGGCGAGCGCCCGGTGCGAGCCGTGGCGCCCCCCGGCACGGTGGCCGGTCGCCGCTCCGCCTTCCAGCCCAGCCCGGTGGGGCGATACCCGGCCACGTTGCGCGACTCCAGCGCGCGGCGGAGCGCGTCGGCCGACGGCCAGCGGTTCTCGGGATCCTTCTCCAGGCAGCGTGCCACCGCGAGGGACAGGTCCTCGGGCACGTCGGAGAACTTCTCGTGCAGCAGGGGCGCCGGTTCCGTGATGTGCTTCATCAGGATGCCGGCCACGGTGGGCGCATTGAACGGCAGCTCGCCCGAGAGCATCTGGTACGCCACGATGCCGAGCGAGTAGATGTCGCTCCGTCCGTCGATCTCCCGCTCGCCCGCCGCCTGCTCGGGCGACATGTACGAGGGCGTGCCGATCGCCATGCCGGCCGACGTGAGCGTGGCCGCGCCGGTGGCCGAGAGCGCCTTGGCGATGCCGAAGTCGGTGACGATCACCCGACCCCGGGTGCCCTCGAGCAGGATGTTGTCGGGCTTGATGTCGCGGTGGATGACCGACATGGCGTGGGCGGCGGAGAGCGCGTCCGCGGTCTCCTTCATGACCCGGCGGACTTCCTCCGCCGGCAGGCGCGATCGCCGCCGGATGCGCGCCGCGAGCGATTCGCCCTCGATCAACCCCATCACGAAGTAGACGAGGCCACCACCCTCGCCCACGTCGTGGATCGGCACGATGTGCGGGTGCGCGAGGCGCGCGGCCGTCTGGGCCTCGCGCGTGAACCGCTCGCGGATCTCGCGCTGGAAGGCGAGCTCCGGCGGCAGCACCTTGACTGCCACCCGGCGCTGCAGTCGCTCGTCGCGTGCGCGGTAGACCACTCCCATCCCACCCCGACCGATCTCCCCCTCGATCGTGTAGGAGTCGCCCAGCGCGTCCTTGAGGAGCGTCGGCAGGGGCGACGATGGGGAATCGGTCATCCAGGGTCCTGGCCAAGGGAGGTCGCTGGGGTGCTCAACCCCAAAATCTGCACGGAGTTGCCGCCGCGAGCAATGTGCCGCGCGTCCCTGCCGGGTGGGCAGGGAACCGCCCGTCCCACACTGGCACGGTGCCCCGATGGCCGGTCGGTGTGCCGTTGCGGCAGGAATCCACCCCCCTGGCGTGGCACGGTGGATGCCCCTGTCGTCTCCGGTAGCGGGGCCTCGTGCCCCGGGATCCCTGACCGAGGAGCTTGCCGACGTGACCGAGCGATTGACGATTCCCGTCCTCCCCCTGCGGGACGTGGTGCTGTTTCCCGGCGTGACCGCCCCGATCGGGGCGGGTCGCCCGATGACCCTGAAGGCGATCGAGGCGGCGCTGGCCACCCCGGACAAGCTGGTCTTTGCCCTGGCCCAGCGGGAGAACCTCGAGGCGGTGTCCTCCGAGGGACTCTACCGTGTGGGCACCATCGCCCGGATCGGCCAGCTCCAGCGCGGGATGAGCGGCATGCAGCTGCTGCTCCACGGCGAGCGCCGCGGCATGGCCCTGCAGGTGAGCGAGGAGAACGGCTACCTGGTGGCCACGGTGCGCGGCATGGAGGACCTCCCTGCCGCCAGTCCGCACGACCCGGCGTTCGAGGCGCTCCACAAGGAGCTCCGCGCCCGGGCGGGCGAGCTGGGCCAGAAGTCGGGGCTCCCCGAGGAGGTGGTCCAGCAGGTCCTCAACGGCATTGACGATGCCGGCCGCTTCGCCGACCTGGTGGCGGGCTACCTCGACCTCTCCACCGGCCAGCGCCAGGAGCTGCTGGAGACGCTGGCGGTGGATGAGCGGCTGCGCCGCGTGCTGGTGCACGTGCAGCGGCAGATCGGCGTGCTCGACGCCCAGGAGGAGATCAAGTCGCAGGTGCAGGAGGAGCTCGGGGAGCGGCAGCGCGAGGTCTACCTCCGCGAGCAGCTCAAGACCATCCGCCGGGAGCTCGGCGAGGACGACGACGGCGGCGACGACGAGCTGGCGGAGCGGCTGGCCAAGCTCGACCTGCCGCCCGAGGCGCGCAAGGAAGTCGACCGCGAGCTGGGCCGGCTGCAGCGCATCGGCCGCGAGTCCATGGAGTCGCAGGTGATCCGCACCTTCCTGGAGCACGTGGCCGAGCTCCCGTGGAACACGCGCGACGAGGAGCACATCGACATCCCCGCCGCCGGGGCGATCCTCGACGAGGACCACTACGCCCTCGGCGAGGTGAAGGATCGGGTGCTCGAGTTCCTCGCGGTCAGGGCGATGCGGGCCCAGCAGTTGGAGCGTGAAGCGTCAACAGTGAAGGGTGACGGGGAGCCCCAGTCGGCGGCCGAGGTCCCGGACGGCGCAGCCCCTTCACCCGTCACCCTTGACCCATCGCCAGTGGACACCGATGAGGCCCGTCGCCGCTCGCCGATCCTGCTGTTCGTGGGCCCGCCGGGCGTCGGCAAGACTTCGGTGGCCAAGTCGATCGCCCGCGCGATGGGCCGCAAGTACGTGCGCGTGTCGCTGGGCGGCGCCCGCGACGAGGCCGACATCCGCGGCCACCGCCGCACCTACGTGGGGGCG
>CAZNOJ010000152.1:0-4317 GCA_964574665.1 uncultured Gemmatimonadaceae bacterium | reverse complement strand
CGCCGAGGCCGAGGCCGGGCGAGCGGACGCCGTGGCGCGCGGCGTGTCGGAGCGCCAGGCCCTGCTCCAGGGCGCCGAGTACAAGGTGGGCGACATGCTGCTGAACCGCCTGCGACTGCGGCGGCCGGTGCATGCGGCCCACGGGCTCGCGCTCCGCATCATCCAGTGGGGTACCATGCTGCGCCTTCGGTGGGATCGCTGGCGCAGCCCGGGCAACCAGCCCCGGGTCCTCGCCACCGTGTGCTCCACGTTTCCGATCTATTCGCAGACCTTCGTGCACCAGGAGCTCGCTTCCCTGATGGACGGCGGGCACGCGGTGCGACTGGGATACTCCACCGCCGCCTCGCAGGCCGACCTCGGGGGCCGGTTCGCGTCCCTCTGGCAGGCCCGGCGCCGGCTGGCGCAGCACGATGCGATTCACCGTCGCAGCCTGGCCCACTTCCGCCGCCGGATGCCGGCCCGGGTCGAGGCGCTCCTCGCCGACCTGGCCGAGGCCAGCGGCATGAGCGTTGGCCAGGTAACCTCGCATGCCAACGTCCTCGAGGGGTTCACGTTCGCGCGCATGGCCGAGGCCTACCGACCGGCGTACCTCCACTCGTACTTCTTTTATGACCGTTCCCTGATGACCCTCATCGCGTCCGAGCTGCTCGACATCCCGCGCGGCGTGTCGTGCTACGCCGACCACATGCTGAAGGACTACGAACTCAAGGTGGTGCCGCTGCACCTGCAACGGGCCGCGGTGGTGGTGGCAACCTCGGAGCGGATCAAGGACGAATTGCTCGCGCTTGCGCCGGGCGTCGACCCCCGGCGGATTCTCGTCAAGCCGAACGGCATCGACGCGAGTCGGTTCCCGGTCGTGGAGCGGCCCGATCCTTGCCCGGGCGAGCCCTTCCGCGTGGTGGTGGTCTGTCGCATCGAGCCCAAGAAGGGACTGATTGACCTGGTCGAGGCCATGGCGCTGCTGCGGGAACACGGCGTCGCCGTCGAGGCGCACATCGTGGGAGTGGCCGATGAGTGGAGTCCCGCCAGCGTCCGGTACAAGGAGGCGCTCGACCAGCGGATCGGGGAACTCGGCCTCTGGGGCACGGTGCACCTCGAGGGTCGCCACGACCATGCCGGCATCCTCCGGCTCCTGCACCTGTCGCACCTCTTCGTCGCGCCCTTCGTGGAAACCGCGGGAGGCGACAAGGACGGCATCCCGACCGCCGTGCTGGAGGGGATGGCCACCGGGCTCCCTGTCGTGGCCACCGACGCCGGCTCGATTCCCGAGGTGGTCTCCTCGGGCATCCACGGCATGCTCGTCCCGCAGCGCAACCCGGCAGCGCTGGCCGAGGCGATCGCCAGCCTCCTGGCCGACGGCGCCGCGCGGCGGACCATGGGGATGCAGGCCGCCGCGCGCGTGCGCGAGCAGTTCGACGTCGCCGTGTGCGAAGCCGTCCTGCACCGCCGCATCCGCGAGGTGACCACGCCGAGGAAGCGTCCATGAGCGCCTCGCGCGCCCCGTGGCAGCGGTACACGATCCCGCCGCGACTCGCCGCCATGCCGTCCATGCTGACCCGCGAGGAGCGCCAGTACCTGACGTGGCTCGGCGCCGAGCAGGTCGAGGGGTGGGGCGCGGTCATTGACCTCGGCGCCTGGCTGGGCAGCAGCAGCGCGGCGCTCGCCGAGGGGCTGCGCCGTGCCGGTCGCCAGGTCACCGTGCACGCCTTTGATCGGTTCGTGTGGGAAGTGGAGGCGGGCCACATGGCCACCACGTCCGGCACCCGGCTGGAGAGCGGCGCGGACTTCCTCCCGATGTTCCTCCACGAGGTCGGCGAGTACGCCTCGGGGATCACCCCGCACCGCGCCGACCTCCTCGACTATCACTGGACCGGTGGACCGATCGAAGTGCTGTTCGTGGATGCGGCCAAGTCGTGGGAACTGGTCAATGCCATTCTCCGCGGCTTTGCCCACGCGCTGGTTCCCGGCCAGTCGCGCGTCGTGCTGCAGGACTATCGCCTGCACGAGGCGTACTGGCTGCCGTTGATCTTCGAGAGCCGCCCCGACCTGTGGGTCGAGGCCGAGGCCGTGACGGAGGGGACCACCGTGTCCTTCTTCCCGCGGCGCGACCTGACCACGCCGGATGCGCTGCCGCCCCGCTACGCGGACGAGGACTTCCCGCTGCCGCTGATTGACCGGATCATCCGCACGCGAATGGCCCGGGAATCGCCGGCGAACGCCCGACGCCTGCTGCACACCTTGCTCCGCCGCACGGCCGCGGACGGCAGCGCGGAGGAGTGGCGGAGCGTGCGGCAGGAGGCGATTCGCGCCGGCACCACGCCGGCCGAGCTGGCCGAGGTGGAGGACATTGACACGATCCTGGTGCCACGCGGCTGGAAGGAGTACGACCGCGGAGACTACGCCAGCGCGCTGGCCACCGCGGAGCGGTGTCTTGTGGACCGCAAGCGACGCTCGGCCTGGGCCGTCGCCCTGGCCGGCATGAGCCATCTGCGACTTGGCGACACGGCGCAGGCACGTCGCTGCATTGACGAAGTGGTGGCCCGGATGCCGGGCGCCCCGGAGTCGTGGCTGCACCGCGGCGAGGTGGCCCTGGCCGAGGGCCTCATTCGGCAGGCCGAGGCGTGTGCCGTGCGGGCCCTCAAGCTGGGCACGCCGCCCTCGGCAACCGTGGACCGCTACGCCCTCTCCCTGATCGCCTGGGCCTGGCAGCTGCGCGACGGCGATCGGCTGCCCACCGCGACCTTCCTCGCCTCGCAGGCGCGCGGCCCGGACACCCTGCTCCATCACCTGGTCGCGGCGCAGGAAGCCCAGGGATGGGACGCCGGGGTGGCCGCCACGCGCGCGCTGATCCGCGAGCTCGACACGGGCGCCACCGGTGCCGCCGGAGCCACCACCCTGCCCGAGTCGTCGGGCTCGACCCGAGGGACCCCGTGATGGACGAGGCCACCGCCGACCGTTCACCGCTGCCACCCGGTGGCGTCCGCATCGCATTCGGGCTGGCCATGCTGCTCGCGCCCGTGCTGGTCTCGGCGATCAACGGCTTCCTCGCCTCGCGCCCGGGCACGCCGAGTGGTGCGGCGCTCGCGAGCTACGCGTTGGTGGCGATCACCTGCCTCGTGGCGTGGCGGTGCGCCGCGACATCCAGCCGCCGGTTGCTGGGGGTCGCGCTGGTCCTCCTCGTGCTCCAGGCGTTGGTGATGCTGGAGGTGGTGCCGCCGGGTCCGTGGCCCGCGCATCGCATGCTGCGCGTGGTGTCGCTCCTGCTCACCGTGGCGACCCTCGTCACCGCCGGCCTGGTGTTCGCCCGCATCGCACGGCCGGCGTGGGCCATGACCATCGTGGCGGCCACGGGCGGATTGCTGACCTTCGCGGAGGCGGTCTCCGGCCGCCTGCTGCACGACCCGAGTCCCGAACTCGACCTGGCCTTCGAGGCCGACTCGCTGGCTCGCTGGCGCACCCTCCGCGACACCACCATCCGGGAGTATGCCGCCGAGAACCCCGACGGCTACCTCGACGCCGTGGACGTGCGTGACAGCATCTGGCGGCTGGATGCCCAGCCCGGCAATGAGGCAACCCTCGAGCTGCCTCCGGATCGCCTCGCCGAGATCCGCGTCGCCATTGCCCGGGCCGACACCGGGCCGGCGTGGCACATCCATCTCCAGCAGTCCCGGATCCCGGTGGAGCCGCAACAGCAGTACACCCTGCGCTTCCGGTACCGCGCCGAGGCACCCCGCACCATCGGAATCGGCTACACGCAGGGTCACCCCCCATGGGAGGCGATCGGGTTCTACCGCGTCTTCGAGGCCACCACCGCCTGGCAGGACTTCGTCCAGACGTTCTCGGTGGACGCCGCCGACGACAACACCCAGATTTCGTTCCACCTGGCGGGGAGTGCGGCCGATGTCGTGATCGCCGATGTGTCGCTCACCGACGGGCTGGGTCTCCCGGTGGAGCCACCGCTGGCACCCGAGCGGTATTTCGTGAGCTACCAGTTCAACCGGATGGGGTGCCGGGACGTGGACTACGACTCGACCGCCGCAGCCCGACGGGTCGTGGTGCTCGGCGGCAGCGGGACCATGGGCCGCGATGTCCACCAGCGGCACACCCTCGCCGACCAGCTGGAGCACCCCGACTCCGCCTTGCGCGCCGCGGTGCCGGGCATCGGCGCTGGCATCGGGGAGGTGATCAACTGCGCCACGCGCGGCGGCGACCTGGAAGTCATGGCGCAGCGCTTGCCGGCGCTGCTCGACGCGTACCGGCCCACCGAGGTGCTGGTGGCGCTGGCGGTGGACGACCTCCGCCGCGTGCAGCATCACC
>CAZNOJ010000151.1:0-4405 GCA_964574665.1 uncultured Gemmatimonadaceae bacterium | reverse complement strand
CTGGCGCAGGGATCCGGGGGCAATCGTGAGCGACGACATCGGGTGGCCAACCTAGGCCGTCGGTCCGAGTCGCCGCAAGAGCTCCGCCTCGTCAATCACCTCGATCCCCAGCTCGGTGGCCTTGGCGAGCTTCTCGCCGGCGTCGTCACCCGCGACGACGGTGCTCGTCTTGCGCGACACGCTCGACTTGACGGTGCCCCCCGCGGCCTCGATCAGCGCCGTGGCCTCGCCGCGCTTGAGCGTCGGCAGCGTGCCGGTGAGCACCACGATCATGCCGGCGAACGGTTGCGGCCCCGCCTCGCCCGCCGAGGCCTCCCGGGTGGCGACGCCCAGCGCCTCCAGTCGGTCGAGCAGCGCGGCGTGCGCCGGATCGGCGAGGTGCTGCAGCACGGAGTCGGCGATGGTGGGGCCGATGCCCTCCAGCGCGAGCAGGTCGTCGCGCCCCGCCTGCCGGAGTGCCGACAGGGTGCCGAACCGCCGGGCGAGGAGCTTGGCCGCCGTGGTGCCGACATGGCGGATGCCGAGCGCGGTGATCAGGGCGCGGAGCGGACGACTGCGGGCCGCATCAATGGCGCGCACCAGTGCCGCCGCCGATTGCGCAGCGAAGCCATCGAGCGACTCGAGTTGCGTCGCCTCGAGCGTGAAGAGGTCCGCCGCTCCGGCGATCACGCGCGCGTCGAGCAGCTGCCGCAGGCGTTCGGGTCCCAGCCCCTCGATGTCGAGCCCACCCTTGCTGGCGAAGTGGACCAGCGCCTCGTAGGCCCGGCCGGGGCAGGCGGGGTTGGGGCAGTAGCGGTTGACCTCGCCCTCGGGCCGGACCAGGCGGGTCTCGCAGTAGGGACACGTCGCGGGCGGTTGCCAGGCCACCTCCGACCCGGTGCGCCGGCTCCGGTCGGGGCCGAGCACCTTGGGGATCACGTCCCCGGACCGGATCACCTCCACCACGTCGCCGATCCGGACGTCGCGGGCCGCGATGATCTCCTCGTTGTGGAGGGTGGCGCGCGTCACCGTCACGCCGCCGATCCGCACCGGCTCCAGGATCGCGGTGGGTGCCAGCGCCCCGGTGCGGCCGATGTTGACCTCGATGTCGAGCAGCCGGGTGAACGCCGAGGCCGCCGGATACTTCCGCGCGATCGCCCAGCGCGGCACCCGGCCCACGGTGCCGAGTTCCTCCTGCAGGCGCAGGTCGTCCACCTTGACCACCAGGCCGTCGGCGTCGAACTCGAGGCCCCGAATCCGCTCGGCCCAGTCGTCGGCCACGGCGATCACCTCCTCGATCGTCTGGTGGCGGCCGTACGACGGATCCACCGGGAAGCCCCACGACGCGAGCAGCTCGAGCTCGGCATGATGGCTGGTCACCGGCAGGGAACCCTCGACCACCACGACCTGGTAGGCGAAGAAGTGCAGCCGCCGCCGGCGCGCCTCGGCGGGATCGAGGGCCCGCAGCGCGCCGGCAGCGGCATTGCGGGGGTTCTGCAGCGGGTCGAGGCCTTCGCGCTCGCGGGTCGCGTTGACCCGGGTGAAGTCGCGGCGCGGAATGTAGACCTCGCCCCGCACCTCCATCAGCGGCGGGACCCCGGTGCCGGTGAGCCGCAGCGGGATGTCGCCGATGGCCCGCACGTTGCCGGTGATCTCCTCGCCCTCGGTGCCGTTGCCGCGGGTGACGCCCCGGGTCAGCACGCCGTCGCGGTAGGTGAGGGAGAGCGCGGCCCCGTCAATCTTCACCTCGATGGTGAGGATCGCGGCGGCGGCGCGGGCGTCCTCCCGGGCCATGCGCTCGTGCCAGGCCCGCAGCTCCTCCGCGGTGAAGGCATTGTCGAGCGAGAGCATCGGCACCGCGTGCCGCGCCTTGGGGAGCGAGGCCGCGGGGGCACCGCCCACGCGGAGCGTCGGCGAGTCCGGGGTCCGCAGCGCCGGATGCGCGGCCTCCAGCGACTGCAGCTCCCGGAAGAGCCGGTCGTACTCCTCGTCGCTGATCTCGGGGGCGTCGAGTTCGTAGTAGGCCCGATTGGCGCGCTCCAGCTCCTCGCGCAGCTGGCGGGCCCTCGTGGCGGGATCGTCGCGGGTCATGGTGGCGTCGGCATCGGGACCACGTACCTTTGTCGCACGGCGGCTCGCCGTCGGGGGCGACCTGCAGGGACCAGCCGCGCACCGGGTGCGCACGGGGATGAATGGTCGTTCCACGCCTGATCGAACGCAAGCGACGCGGCGGTGCGCTCCGTGACGACGAATGGCGGGCCCTGGTGGCGGGCTACACCGCCGGTGCCATCCCCGACTACCAGGTCTCGGCCCTCCTCATGGCGGTCGTCTTCCAGGGAATGGACCCGGGTGAGCTGGCGGCGCTCACCACGGCGATGCTGGAGTCCGGTGCGCGGTTCCCGCGCCCGGCGTCCGGCCCGCCCCGCGTGGACAAGCACTCCACCGGTGGCGTCGGCGACAAGACGTCGCTGATCCTCGCGCCACTCCTCGCCGCGTGCGGGGTGGCGGTGCCGATGATGTCCGGTCGCGGACTCGGCCACACCGGCGGCACCCTCGACAAGCTCGAGGCGATCCCGGGGTTCCGCACCCGGCTCACGCTCGACGACGCCGTGCGCCAGCTCGACGCGATCGGCGTGGTGATGCTGGGCCAGACGGACGAGATCGTCCCGGCCGACCGCAAGCTCTACGCGCTGCGCGACGTGACCGGCACCGTCGAGTCGATCCCGCTGATCACCGCGAGCATCATGTCGAAGAAGCTCGCGGAGTCGCTCGACGCCCTGGTGCTCGACGTCAAGGTGGGCAGCGGCGCGTTCATTCCGGAGCCCGAGCGCGCGCGCGAGCTGGCGCGCACCATGGTGGCGGTCGGGGAGCGGGCCGGGTGCCGCACGGTCGCCCTGCTCACCGCGATGGACCGGCCCCTGGGCCGCACCGCCGGCAACGCGCTGGAGGTGCGCGAGGCGATCGAGGCGCTGCGTGGGGAGGGGCGCGACGACCTGATGACCGTGACCCTCGCGCTCGGCTCGGCGATGCTGCGGCTGGCCCGCCCGGAATGCACCGACGCGACGGCGAGGCAGCGGCTGCAGGATGCCATCGCCTCGGGCGCCGCGCTGGCGCGCCTCGCGCGGCTGGTCGAGCACCAGGGTGGCGATGCGCGGGTGCTCGACCGCCCCGCGCTGCTGCCGATGGCCCCGGTGCGGCACACCCTCGCGGCGCGCGAGGCGATCACGATGCCGGTGCTGCCTCCGCGCCGCCTCGGCGAACTGATCGTGGAGCTGGGGGGCGGCCGGCGCGTCGCGACCGATCCGGTGGATGCCGGCGTCGGCCTGGAGTTCCCGGCACCGGCCGGTGCGCGGCTCGCGCGCGGCGAGCCGTGGGCCGTGATTCATGCGGCGAGCGACCAGGCGGCGGCCGCGGCTGCCCGGGTGCTGGAGGAACTGCTCCAGCGTGCGGTGCTGGAGGCCGTGCAGCCGCTCCCCCTGGTGCTGGCCACGATCACCCGCGACGACCTCGAACCCCGGGAGGACGCAAGATGGGACAGCTGATCGGCGTGGCCGCGCTGGTCGCGGTGCTCGCCTGGCTGCTGGGCTTCGGCAAGCGGCAGCACCTGCCCGCGCCGGAGGACGACGTGGACACCCCGATCGCGGCCGACGAGCTCGCCGAGGCCGAGGCCGAGGTGATGGGAGGAGACGCCCGCCCGATCAACGAGGCGCTGGCCGGCGAGGAGGACGAGGACGACTGGGGGCCGGGGACCAGCCGGAGCAACCTGCCGGGAATCGGATGACGGAGGGCGGAGGGCGGAGAACGGAGATCGTCCTCTCCGTCCTCCGTCCTCCGTCCTCCGTCAGACGTCCAGCACGCTCACGTACTTCGCGTTGGCCTCGATGAACAGCCGCCGGGGCTCCACGTTGTCGCCCATCAGCTCGTCGAACAGCTTGGACGCCTCCACCGCGTCCTCGAGAGTGACCCGCAGGATGGTGCGGGTCTCCGGGTCCATGGTGGTCTTCCAGAGCTGCTCGGGGTTCATCTCGCCCAGCCCCTTGTAACGCTGCAGCGAGACGCTCCCCTTGCCGCTGCCGTCGGCGAGGCGCCGGGTGAACTCGGCGCGCTCCTCCTCGTCGTAGGCGTAGTACTCCTCCTTGCCCTTGGCGACCCGGTAGAGCGGCGGCTGCGCGATGTAGATGTAGCCCGCCTCGATCAGCTCCGGCATCTGCCGGAAGAAGAAGGTGAGCAGCAGGGTCCGGATGTGGGCCCCGTCCACGTCGGCGTCGGTCATCAGGATGATCTTGTGGTACCGGGCCTCCTTGAGGTCGAACTCCTCCCGCACCCCGGCGCCGATGGCGGTGATGATGGTGCGGATCTCCTCGTTGCCGAGGATCTTGTCGATGCGGGCCTTCTCGACGTTGAGGATCTTGCCGCGCAGCGGCAG
>CAZNOJ010000150.1:0-4409 GCA_964574665.1 uncultured Gemmatimonadaceae bacterium | reverse complement strand
GAGCGCAGCGAGGGACCTCTCGACGCCCAGGCCGATCGCATCGAGCACAGCGACAACACGCCTCGTCCCGAGCGCAGCGAGGGACCTCTCGACGCACAGGCCGATCGCATCGAGCGGAGCGACAACACGCCTCGTCCCGAGCGGAGCGAGGGACCTCTCGACGCACAGGCCGATCGCATCGAGCGGAGCGAGGGACCTCTCGACGGACAGGCCGATCGCATCGAGCGGAGCGAGGGACCTCTCCACCGGCGCACGGTGAAGAGGTCCCTCGCTGCGCTCGGGACGAGGGGAGTTCCGGATGCCTGAACGGCTGATCATCGTCTCGCTCTCCGCCACGAGCGGCGAAGCCACGGAGGCCCCCGGGCACCTCACCCTCCTCACCCCCGGACAGCGCGGGCTCCGCGCCGCCCTCACGCTGCTGGCCGCGGTGGTCCTGTCGGCGCTGATTATCCCGGTGCCGATCGTGCACCTGGTGGGGATCCCCATCGTGCTGCTCGGCGGCATCGTCGCCGCGATCCGGCAGTACCGCGGCGTGGCACGGCTGGAGCCGCTGCGCATCGCCTGCCCGCGCTGCGGAGGCAGCAACACCCTGGGGGGCGGCTTCGGCTACCACGACGCCAGCGGGCCGATCCGGCGCTCCTGCGAGAATTGCCGCCGCGTGCTCGAGATCCGCTTCGACTGAGGCACGCGAGGCGACGGCGGCGCGTTACCTTTCGCCGTCTCCCTCGGGCGGGTCCCCTGGCACCATCAAGCCGCCGTTACCCGACGATCCTCTCCGGCCGCTGGGCCATCATCGGCCTCTTCGTCCTGGCCCTGATCACGGCCCTCAGGGTGGGAGCGTCCCTCGTGCTGCCGGTGGTGTGGGCGGTGCTGCTCGCCCTGCTGCTGGCCCCGGCGGTGGGGTGGCTGGTGAAGCACCGGCTACCGGCGGCGCTCGCGGCGGCGCTGGTGCTGCTGTCGCTCGTGGGGGCCGCCGGGACCACCGTGGTGTTGCTGGCCGATCCGGCGGGCGCCTGGCTGGAGCGCGCCCCGACCACGCTCCGCACCGCGGAACGCAAGCTGCGCCGGCTGGCGCGGCCGCTGGAGCAGCTGCAGGAGACCGCCGACCGGGTGGAGAGTGTGGCGCAGGGTGGCCCCGCCACGTCGCGGCGCACCGCGGCTCCGTCCGCCCCTGCCGGGGGCCTCTTCGCCAAGCTGTCGGGCACCACGATCGCCTTCGCGGGTTCGCTGGTGACGGTGCTCTTCCTCGCCTACTTCCTGCTGGCGATGGCCGGGCGCTTTCGCGAGAAGCTCGCCGACATCCTGGCCCCGGAACAGCACGACGAGGTGAGCAGCGCCATCGCCGAGATGCAGGAGCAGATGTCGCGCTACCTGTCGGTCACCTCGGCGATCAACCTCGGCGTGGGGTTGATCACCTGGGGGGTGCTGCACCTGCTGGGGTTCCCCAACCCGGCGCTCTGGGGCGGGGTGGCCACGGTGCTCAACTTCATCCCCTACATCGGGGCGATGGTGACCATCGGGGTGATCTTCCTCGCGGGGCTGGTCTCCTTCGACACCACCGGTCCGGCACTGGCCGGCGCCGGGGCGTTCTTCGGGATCAACATGCTCGAGGCCAACCTGGTGACGCCGATGCTGCTCGGCCGGCGGCTGCCGCTCAACCCGGTGGCGATCTTCGGCGGCCTGCTGTTCTGGGGATGGCTCTGGGGCATCACCGGCGCGATCCTGGCCGTGCCACTGATGGCCTGTGCCAAGGTGATGGCCGATCGGGTGCCGCCGCTGCGGCCGCTCGGGGAGATGCTGGGACCGTGACGGAGAATGGATGATGGAGGGCGGAGGGTAGAGAAATCTCTCTCCGTCCTCCACCCTCCACCCTCCACCCTCCACCCTCCATTCTCCTTCGATTCGGAGTCCGACTTGTCCCAATTGCACAGCCGCGAGCGCCTCCCCGTCGAGATCCTCGACCCACCCGACGCGCTGGCGCGCGCGGTGGCGGAGCGGATCGCGGCCCTGATCCGGGGGCGTGCCGCCCTGGGCCACGGCACCGTCCTCGGACTCGCGACGGGTTCCACGCCCGTGGGCGTGTACCGCGAGCTGGTGCGGATGCACCGCGAGGAGGGGCTGTCGTTCGCCGGCGTCGAGACGTTCAACCTCGACGAGTACTGGCCGATGGATCCGGACTCGATCCACTCCTATCGCCGGTTCATGCGGGAGCACCTGTTCGACCTGGTGGACCTCGATCCGGCGCGCTGCCACGTCCCCCGCGGCGACGTGCCGCGCGAGGCGATCGCCGACGAATGCGCCCGGTACGAGGCCAGCATCCGGGCCGCCGGCGGCATCGACCTCCAGCTGCTCGGCATCGGCAAGACGGGGCACATCGGCTTCAACGAGCCGGGTTCGGGGCAGGCGTCGCGCACCCGGCTGGTGACGCTCGACACCATCACCCGGCGCGATGCCGCCGCGGACTTCTTCGGCGAGCAGAACGTGCCGCGCCAGGCGATCACGATGGGGGTGGCCACCATCCTCGAGGCGCGGGAGATCGCGCTGCTGGCCAACGGGGAGCACAAGGCCGCCATCCTGCGCCGCGCGGTGGAGGGCGAGATCGACCACGCGATCGCGGCCACCTTCCTGCAGCGCCACCCCGCGGTGACGGTGTACGCCGACCACGCCGCGGCGGCCGACCTCACCCGGGTGGCCACGCCCTGGCTGCTCGACGAGGTGGACTGGACCCCCGAGCTCGAGATGCGCGCCGTGACGTGGCTCTCCCTGACGGCGGGGAAGGCGATCCTCAAGCTGACCGAGCACGACTACGTGGAGCACCACCTCTCCCCGCTGCTGGCCCGTCACGGCGAGGCCGGCGTGATCAACGGCGAGATCTTCAATCGCCTGGGTGCCAGGATCCGCGGCCGCTCCAGGCTGCCGCGCGAGCAGTCGGTGCTCTGCTTCTCGCCGCATCCCGACGACGACGTGATCTCGGCCGGCGGGATCCTCCGCAAGCTGCACCTCAACGCCAACCGGATCGTGGTCGCCTACATGACCAGCGGCAACATCGCCGTGTTCGACCACGACGTGCGCCGCTACGTGGAGGTGCTCGAGCGCCTGGCGGCGGACGAGCACCTCGGTCGCCGCAACGTGGACACGCTGGCCGCGCGGGTGCGCGCCTTCCTCGCCGACAAGGCCCCCGGGGCGGTGGACAGCGAGGAGGTGCAGGACCTCAAGCGGATCATCCGCGAGGCGGAGGCGGTGAGCGGCCTGGAGACGCTGGGGATCCCCCGCGAGGGGGCGCGGTTCCTCGACCTGCCGTTCTACCGCACCGGCAAGGTGCGGAAGGATCCGGTGGGCCCGGCCGACGTCGCCCTCGTGCGCGACCTGCTCCTCGAGCTGCGTCCCGAGATGGTGCTGGTGGCCGGCGACCTCTCCGACCCGCACGGCACCCATCGGCTCTGCAAGGACGCCATTGACCAGGCGCTCGCCCTGGTGGCGCCGATGGGGATCACGCCGGAGGTGTGGCTCTACCGCGGGGCGTGGCAGGAATGGCCGGTCACGGAGGCCACCTGGCTGGTGCCGCTGGCGCAGGAGGAACTCAAGCTCAAGATCCAGGCGATCTTCAAGCACCAGAGCCAGAAGGACTCCGCGCCCTTCCCCGGCCAGGACGACCGCGAGTTCTGGCAGCGGGTGGAGCATCGCAACAAGGAGACCGCTGCGATCCTCGATCGCCTCGGCCTCGCCGAGTATTTCGCGATGGAGGCGTACGTGGTTCACCCCGCCCCCGGCGCGTAGCGCCGGGCGGCGGGGTCTCCCGTAGGCGCGACCGCCCTGCCCCCCGAAGGGGCGACGGGGTCTCCTGCCGCAGGATACCCATGTGACGCCTCCCGATCCGGTCAGGTCGTTTCAGGGACGAGTTCCGGAGCGATCCATGCGCAGCGTGATGGCGGCAGTCCTTCTCCTGGTCGGCTGTGGCGGCAACCCCGTCGGCACCTCCGCAGGGTGGTGGCTCCGCCTTCAGGAGGCCCGGGATCGCTGGGACGCCGCAGCGATCCGCGACTACGCCTACACCTATCAGCGAGGCTGCTTCTGCCCCTTCACGCGACTGCAGGTGACCGTCGCGGGCGGGGCCGTGGTGGCCGTGTACGATCTCGAGGCCGACACCGCCTTCGTCGCCCCGTATCCCGACCTGACGATGGGTGGGCTCTTCGCGGAGATCGCGGAGGCGCTGACCGACCATCCTGCGGAGTTCAGCGCGGAGTACGATCCGGCGACCGGCGTGCCCCGCTCGGCGTCGTTCGACCCGATTGCCAACGCGGTGGATGACGAGTGGGGGTTCTCGGTGACGGGGTTCAGCGGTCCCTGAGCTCACCCTCCCGCGGTATCTTCCCGGCATGCCACGCATCGCCTTCCTCGGTACCGGCCTC
>CAZNOJ010000149.1:0-4614 GCA_964574665.1 uncultured Gemmatimonadaceae bacterium | reverse complement strand
CTCGATGCGTGCCGCTTCGCCGAGAACGCCTGGTTCATTCACGAGCGCGAGGAGGGGTGGCACGACGCCACCCCGCTGGCGATCGCGCAGGCGATGTTCGCCCTGGTGGATGGGGCCACCATGAGCGCCAAGAAGGACGGCATGGCCAACATCGGCGGGTACCTGGCCATGCACGACCCCGAGCTGGCCCGCCGTTGCCGCGACAACCTGATCCTGACCGAGGGATTCCCCACCTACGGCGGGCTGGCCGGCTACGACCTCGAGGCGATCGCCGTGGGCCTCGAGGAGGCCCTCGACCCCGACTACCTCCGCTATCGCATCGCGTCGGTGGCGTACCTCGGCGACCGGCTCCGCGCGGCGGGGGTGCCGATGGTGGAGCCACCGGGTGGCCATGCGCTCTACCTCGATGCCGCAGCGATGCTCCCCCACATCCCGGTCCTGGAATACCCGGCGTGGGCGCTCTCCTGCGTGCTGTACCTGGAGGCCGGGATCCGGTCGGTCGAGATCGGATCGGTGATGTTCGGTCGGCAACCCGACGGCAGCGAGAAGCCCGCGGCCATGGAACTGGTTCGCCTCGCCTTCCCGCGTCGCGTCTACACCCAGAGCCACGTGGACTACCTCGCCGAGGCAATCCTCCACGTGCACGGCCAGCGCGAACGGATCCAGGGGCTCCGCATCACCCGGGAACCCCCGGCCCTGCGGCACTTCACGGCCGAGCTCAGCCCGTCCCGCGGGGCCCTCCTGGCCGAGTGAGGGGGCGGGCACGCTTCTGGCCCAAGAGGGCCACGATGCCCCATCTCGAGGCCAGAACCACCGCCCCCGCGACCGATTCGGGCCAGGATCTCGACATCCTGGCCCGCCGCGCCGCGCGGGCCGCCGCAATCTGCTATTTCGGCCTCCTCCTGGTGGCCTACCAGGTGGGCGACACCGTCCAATTCCTGCACGCCATCGCCGAGTACATCCAGTACCTGCCGCTCTCCCTCGGGGGCGCGGCCGCCCTGTGGGTCGCCTCCCGCCGGGGGGTCGAGCTGGCTCCCGGTACCCGACGAATGCTCCGCCTGGCGGCGGCTGGCTTGGTCCTGATGTCCTCCGGCATGGTCGGCTACATGTGGAGTCACAACCTCGAGGACGTGGCGCGTGGCCTCGGCATCGTGGGCGACCTGCTCTACATCCCGGGCTACCTGCTGCTGATCGCCGCAGCGCTGGTGCTGCCGGCCCGACACCCGAAGTCCTATCGCGGCTGGCAGTTCGCGCTCGACACCGCGGTGGTGCTCTCCGGTGCGGGCCTGGCGATGTGGTACCTCGTGGTGCGGCCCACCACGCTGGTCGAGACCGGCGGCTTCGACCTCTTCGTGCGCCTGGCGTACCCGGTGCTTGGCCTCGGATTCCTCCTGGCCCTCAACGCCCACGTGCTCCGCGGCGGCCCGGTGGACCGTCCCGACGGCTTCCGTCTGCTGGCCCTCGGCATGTTCTGCTACGTGCTGGCCGATGGCAGCTACCAGGTGCTGTACTACTCCGACCTCGTGGCGCCCTTCTGGGCCGAGCGGATCAACGAGGCGATGTTCGCGGGTTCGTACCTGCTCTGGCTGCTCGGCGGACTGCGCCTCGCCGGGCCAGCCCCGCGCCGCGAGGTCCGCTGGTTCGCGGGCGGAGCGAGTGACCCGGTCTCGCCGCTCCCGCTCATGGCCACCGGGTTCGTGATCGCGCTGCTGGTGATGATCGCCACCACGCCGTGGCGGCCGGGCAGCTCGCCCCTGATCCTCGGCGTGGCCTTCCTCACCACCGCGCTCGTGGCGCGGCTGGGCTACACCAGCAAGCGCCACGGCGAACTCCTCCGGCGCCACGAACGGCAGCAGGCGGATGCCCGGATCGCCGCACTCGTGCGTCACGCCTCCGACCTGATCGTGGCCACCGAGGCCGACGCGCGGATCCGCTTCGCGTCGCCCTCGCTGCACGCCATGCTCGGCCACCGGCCCGAAGAGGTGGTGGGGAGCTGGATCGGGGCGCTGGTGCACCCGGAAGATCGCGATGCGCTGCGGGCACACGCGTGCAGCACCGCGACGGGCAGCACGTCCACGGTGACCCTGCGGCTGTTGCATCGCGACGGATCCACCCGGGAGTGCGAGGTGGTGACCACCGACCTCACCGGCGTGCCTGGCATCGGGGGACTGGTGATGGTCGCCCGCGACGTCACCGAACGGAGGGCGCTCGAGTCCCAGCTCCGCGAGGCACAGAAGCTCGAGGCGGTGGGCCGCCTCTCGGGTGGCGTGGCGCACGACTTCAACAACCTGCTCACCACCATCCTGGCCGAGACCGACCTGCTGCTGCAGGGACACGTGGGACACGGGCGCGAGGAGCTCACCACCATCCGGCACGCGACGCAGCAGGCCGCCACGCTCACCCGCCAGCTGCTGGCCCTCTCGCGCCAGCCCTCCGCCGCGCACTCAGTGGACGGGGAATCCCTGGTCGGCACCAGCGTGCGGATGTTCCTCCCGGTGGCGCGCGGCGTGCGCGTCGAGCGACGCGTGCGTGGCCCGCTGCCCATGGCGTGGATCGACGCGCACCAGGTCTCGCAGGCGCTGCTCAACCTCCTCCTCAACGCACGAGATGCATCCGAGGAGGGAGGCACCATCGTGGTGACGCTGGGCAGCGAGTTCGTGGCCGCGCGGCCTGCGCACTGGGCGGTCGGCCCGGATCCCGGTCGCTACCTGGTCGTGGAGGTGGCCGACGCCGGCTGCGGCATGTCACCCGAGGCACTGGCGCGCTCGTTCGACCCGTTCTTCACCACCAAGGCGATGGGGCACGGCACCGGCCTCGGCCTGCCGATGGTCAAGCGCACCATGGAACAGCTCCGGGGCGGGCTTCGGGTCGGGAGCCAGGAAGGGGTCGGCACCACCATCGCGCTCTACCTCCCCGTGGCCGAGGCCGCCGCCGAGTCCACGCGGGCGATTCCCGACGCGGGGCGCGCCGATGTCCCCCGGGGCCGCGGGCGGATCCTGCTGGTGGACGACGAGGAGGAGGTGCGCGACGTCACCCGGCGGCTGCTCGAGCGACTGGGGTACGCGGTGGAAACCGCCGGCAGTGCCGGACAGGCACGCCGTGTCCTCGAGGTGGGTGGGCTCCCCGACTTGCTGGTGACCGACGTGCTGATGCCGGGTGAAAGCGGTGCGGAGCTGGCCAACTCCCTGCTCCGCAACGCCCCCGACCTCCCGGTCCTGTTCATCTCCGGGTACGCCGGGGATGAGCTCAAGCGGCAGGGGACGATCAGCGCCGACGTGCCCCTGCTCCAGAAGCCCTATACCCAGCAGGAGCTGGGCGAGCAGGTGCGCCGGAGCCTGGGGCGCCGGCCCGCCACGGCGGCCTGACCCCGCCCCGGCCCCCCCGGGGTCACCCAGGGGGGACTGGCGCAAAGGGCGCCGTGGTGCGTAGTTACTGGCGAGTCGGCTGCGCCTGTCGGCGCGCCTCGTCCCAGCCCCGTACGGGTTCGTGAGTGACGACGCCTGCGCCGGATTGTGTCGCGCAGGGCCCCCGTCCGTGAAGGTCCGGCAGTTTCGCGCCAGTGTCGGCGCGAGCGCGGTCGTGGTGTGTCCCCGCGCCAATCGTGTTCCCCCGTCCCAGGATGATGATGGTTCGCCAACTGAAGTGGCATCGATGAGCGACTCGCACGGCAAGCCGCCACGGCGGCGCGGTGGTCGAGGACGCGGTCGCCGGTCGCGTGGTCACGGCCAGCCCGGCAATGGCAACGGCAACGGCAACGGTCACGACGCAGGTGGCGCCACCCAGGCGCTGCGGGATCCGCCGCCGACCTGGGAACCGGGCTCCGGCCCCATCGTCAGCGGGATTCTCGAGCTCACCGACCGCGGCGGCGGCTTCCTCCGGCAACGCAGCACCTCCTACCTGCCGGGACCCGAGGACATCTTCGTCCCGCAGTCGATCATCCAGAAGTACAAGCTGCGCCCGGGTGACGAAGTGGAGGGCGAGGCCGGTCCGCCGCGCGGCGGCAAGGCGCCGGCCCTGGCGATGGTCTCCCACATCTGCGGATTGCCGGCGGAGGAATGCCAGAACCGCCCGGACTTTGCCCGGCTCACGGCGATGCATCCCAACCGGCCGCTGCGTCTCTCGGCGCCGGGCCCCCTCAAGCGCGGCGCCGACGTGACTGCCGCCCTGGTGGACCTGCTGGTGCCGCTCGGCAAGGGGCAGCGCGCGCTGGTGGTGGCGCCGGCCAAGGCGGGCAAGACGACCCTCCTCACCAACATCGCCCGCGGCATTGCCACCAACAATCCCGACGTCACCATCTACATCCTCCTGGCCGACGAGCGCCCCGAGGAAGTCACCGAGATGGAGATGGCGAACGTGGGCGAGGTGATCGCCTCGTCGTTCGACCACGGCGCGGAGCGGCACGTGGCCGTGGCGGAGATGACCCTGGAACGCGCCCGGCGCCGGGTGGAGCTCGGCCAGGACGTGGTGATCATCCTCGACTCCATCACGCGGCTGGCGCGCGCCTACAACAACATCGACCGCGGGTCCGGACGCACCCTCTCCGGCGGCATCGGCGCCGAGGCGATGGAACGCCCCAGGAGGTTCTGCGGCAGCGCGCGCATGGTGGATCCCCGC
>CAZNOJ010000148.1:0-4708 GCA_964574665.1 uncultured Gemmatimonadaceae bacterium | reverse complement strand
AGCAGCAAGCGTCGTTATCCGGGTCGCACGAGCGCGTCGGGACCGGCGGCGATCTCGGCCGCGCGCACGCGCCGTCCAATGCGGACAGCCCCGCGCAGGACGAGGCCGCAGACGACGAAGCCGATGACGAGATCTGGCACAGCGGAGTCGAGTTGCGCTACGAGCACGCCCGCTAGCAGCACTCCAAGGTTGGCTTGCACGTCGGTCGCGGAGAAGATCCAGGCGGCCTGCAGATGCACCTCCCCGTGCCGATGGCGGCGGAGGAGCGCGAGACAGGCAACGTTGACGGCGAGTGCGACGAGCGAGATGCCGATCATCGCCGGCGGTTCGGGTGCGCTGCCCATGATGGCCCGGCGCCCGAGCTCAAGCATCGCGAGGATGGCGAGCCCCAGCTGCACCCGACCGGCGAAGCGCGCGGCACTCAGCTTCTGGGATTCCGCGGCGCCGATGGCGAGCAGGGCGAGCAGATAGACGGCGGCGTCGGCGCCCATATCGAGGCCGTCGGCGATCAGCCCCATGGACTCGGCGCGCCAGCCGCTGACGACCTCCACCACGAACATCGCGCCGTTGAGCGCGAGCAAGAGGCCGAGCGCGCGCCGCCCGAGATCTTCGTTACTCACTGATGTATCTCACTCCGGATAACATGTATTGGACCCGCGGGAAGGCCCGCGCTGCAGTCTAACTCGGCTCCGCACCGGCAAAGGCTGCAGGCCGCCCCACGAGATCCCCCACCCCGCAGCGGCGTCACTCCCAAGATGTGCCTCGCCGGGTCGCAGCGCGAGAGGCACCAGGACTTGTCATGGTCCCTCGACCCGGGCCGCTCAGGACGCCGTGCCCACCGGCATCCCGAGAGGACGCTGCAGCAGGGCCACCCAGAGCCGCCCCCCCCCACCCGCTCACCAGGGCCTGCTGTTGGGGAGAAGGGCCAAGTGCGCGAAAGGGAAGCCTCCCCGGCCGATGCCGGCGAGCCCTCGTGCCACCGGGTCGCCCATCAGAGGGTCAGGATGTGATGAACGAACAGACTGGTCGCGCCACCGATGCCCGAACCCGCGCCGCTCCCTCGCGGCGCGCGGTCGCGCAGGATGACCCAGGGCTGGAGTCGCCGCACCGATCGTGGGATCTGCACCAGCAGCGACTCCTCGCCGCCGACTGTCCCTCGGATCACCCCATCCCGACAGACGGGCGACGCGGGGCGACGCCCCTACCCTCTCACGACTCAGGATTCAGGACTCAGGACGCCCCTACTCGATCGGCCGTCCCGTCACGAAGTCGTGCAGCGTGAGCCGCCGGAGCCGATAGTACGCTTGCCAGTAGTTCCGGAGCGCGTTGCCGTACGCCACCAGCGCCTGGTCCTTCTCCGCCTGCGCCTGGTACAGGTTGTCAATCGTGATCCGGCCGATCACGTAGCGGTTGTATGCCACCTCGAACCGCTTGCCCGCCACCGTGTCGGCCTTGGCGCTGATGTCGAGCGACCGCCGCGCCTGCCCCAGCTGCAGCGCCGCGAAGTGGGCATCCTGCCGCACCTGCTCCAGCGTCGCCTCGTTGGTGGCCAGCACCCGCGCCTCGTCGGCCCGCGCCGCCTCCACCCCCTCCCGCTGCGCCCCCCACTGCCAGAGCGGCATCTGCACGCTGAGCGAGAACTGCCGCGCCTCCTGCAGCTCCTGGTAGGCGTTGTTGAACGCGGAGCCGGTGGCGTTGTAGCCGTAGCTCGCCTGCAGCGTGGCCCCCGGCCCGCTCCCCAGCCGCGCCGTGGTGACCCCGCGCCGCGCCTGCACCGCCGACAACCGCGCATCGGTCACCGCCGCCCGGTTGCGCAGCGCCGCCTGCACCGCCACCGCCGTGTCGGCCACCACCGTCGGCACCTCGCCCGAGAGCGACAGCGTGATCGGCGTGCCGGGCGGCAGGTTGAGCCCCAACCGGAGCGCCGCCAGGGCGCGGTCGAGCTCCAGCCGGGCGGCATCGGCGCTGTTGCGCGCCCGGAGCAGCGCCAGCTCGCTCTGCAGCAGGTCGTTCTCGCCGATCCGGCCCACCTCGTAGCGGCCACCGTTGATCCGGTACAACGTGTCGTTGACCGCCACGTTGTTGGTGGCGTTGGTGAGCGCCGCCTGCGCGGCGTACACGTCGAAGTAGAGCCCGGTCACGCTGAGCGCCAGGTCCTCGCGCGACTCCAGCCACGCCCGCTCCGACGACTCGATCCGGAGGTCCTGCTCCCGGGCATCCCACGCCGCGGTGTTGGGCCGGAAGATCGGCTGGCGGATCCCCACCTGGAACGGAGTGGACGACCAGGTCTCGAACGCCTGGCTGCCGCTCACGTTGACCCGGGCCAGCGACGACGACACGAACAGGTCGCCGCCGATCACCGGCAACTGCTGCGACAGCTGCAGCGTCAGGTTGGCATTGGTCTGGTCGCGGGGCCGGAACAGCGAGGTGCCATCCGGCTGCTGCACCTCGATGATCGACCGATTGTACGACGGCACCGTGCCGTTGAGCGAGAGCTGCGGCAGCCGCCGCGACTGGAACGCCCGGTTGCGGTACGCCGCCGCATCGCGGCTCGCCTCGGCGGCCCGCGCCTGGTGGCTCTCCGCCTGCGCCAGCGCGATGGCCTCCGGCAGCGTGAGGGTCCGTGCCGGGGCTTGCGCGGCGAGGGCGACGGGCCCCAGGGCGACGAGCGACCACAGCAGCACCGCCCGGGTCAGGTTGTTCCGCGTCATCGGGCTCACTCGTAGCGTAGGGAGGTGATCGGGTCCTGCTGCGCGGCGCGACGCGCCGGCACGATGCCGAACGCGATCCCCACCGCGCACGACACCCCGAAGGCCACCGCCACCGAGGCGGCGGAGATGATCGTGTCGATCCCCGCGAACCGCTGGATCCCCTGCGAGAAGAGGGTGCCGAGGATCACGCCGGCGATCCCGCCGGCCAGCGAGATCAGCACCGCCTCGCTCAGGAACTGCAGCCCGATGTCGCGCCGGGTGGCGCCCACCGCGCGGCGCACCCCGATCTCGCGGATCCGCTCCAGCACCGACGCCAGCATGATGTTCATGATGCCGATCCCGCCCACCACCAGCGAGATGGACGCGATCGCGCCCAGCACGATGTTGAAGATCGTGCGGGTGCGCTGCTCCTGGCGGAGCAGCAGCTCCGGCACCGTGATCTCGAAGTCCACCACCCCGTTGTGCCGCCGCTCCAGCATCCGCTGCAGCACGGTGGCGACCGGCCCGACCTGTCGCGAATCGGCCACCCGCACGATGATCCGGTCGAGCTGGTTGCGGTTGGTGCGCTCCAGCCGCTGCTCGTCGGTCTCCACCGCCTGCTCGCCGCCGCCCTCGAACACCACGCCCTCGTTGGGCCGCGCGGCGAGCTGGATGTCGCGCTGGGTGAGCTGCGCCCGGTCGCGGATCCGGCGCAGCATGGTCCGCACCGGGATGTAGATGTCCATGTTGGCGTCGCGGATCCCCAGCCGCTGCACCGCGTCGCCGGTCACCCGGCGGTCGGCCAGCACCCCCACCACCGTGAGCCACACTTCGCCCACCTTGATGCGCGCGCCGATCGGCGGCGCCGTGGAGAAGAAGCGGGTCCGCACCCCGTGCCCGATGATCGCCACCGGCAGGCCGTGCTCCACCTGCAGCGGCGAGAACGGCTGTCCCTGGGCCAGCTCCAGGTTGAGGATCCGGAAGTAGGAGGTGTCCACGCCCACCACCTTGCCGCTCCGGCGCAGGCCGTCGCGGGTGAAGGAGGTGTTGTACACCACCTCCGCGGCGCTCGCCTCGATCGAGGGCAGCACCCGCGGCAGCATCAGGGCGTCGGCGTAGCTCAGCCCCGGCGAGAACCGCTTGATCTCCTTGCTGGGCTCGTCGGTGACCGCCTCTTCCTTCTGCTCCACCAGCGGCGTGATCACGATGTTGTTGGAGCCCAGCAGCCGCATCTGCGCCAGCACCTCCTGCTCGGCGCCCTTGCCGATCGCCAGCATCGCGATCACCGAGGCCACGCCGAACATGATGCCGAGGGAGGTGAGGAACGCCCGCAGGGTGTTGTGCCGCACCGCCTCGGTGGCGGTGCGGAGCCCGAACAGGGCGTGGGCGAACGCCTGCTCGCGCCAGCGCGCGAGCCCGCCGTCGGGGCCGGCCACCTCAGTTCCGCTTGGCGGGCGGCGTCGAGTCGCCGCGCGCGGGCGGCGTGACCGGGGCCCTGTCGGTGGCGGTGTCGCCCCCGGCCACGGCCTTCCCCACCGGCGAATTGGGCAGCCGCACCAGCTCCAGCGTGGCGGCGTCGGGCGGGGCGATCAGCAGCACCTCGTCGCCCTCCGCCAGCCCCTCCACGATCACCACCGCCTCGTCGTTCATGGCGCCGGTGATCACCTCCTGCCGCACCACGCTGCCGCCATTCCGCTTGTACACGAACGGCACCCCGTCGGCATTGTCCACCGCCTCGATCGGCAGGAACAGCACGTCGGGAAGCTTGGTGGTCTCGATCGCGTTGCCGGTGGTCATGCCGGGACGCAGGGTGGTGTCGCTGCCGGTCACCTCGATCCGCACCTCGAACACCTTGGCGTCGGTGTTGGGACGCTCCTCGCCCACGTTGGCCACCTTGGTGACCGTCCCCTGCAGCTGCTTGGTGGGGTCGGAATCGAGCGTCAGCACCACCGGCTGCCCCACCTGCAGCCGCCGGATGTCAATCTCGTTGACGTAGGTGATCGACTCCATGCGGGTCA
>CAZNOJ010000147.1:0-4777 GCA_964574665.1 uncultured Gemmatimonadaceae bacterium | reverse complement strand
GGTGTAGACCCGGGTGCAGACCCCGCGCTTCTGGGGATTCCCCTTGAGGTGCGGCGACTTCCCCTTGTAGAGGGGCTCGCTCCGGCCATGGCGCAGCAGCTGGTTGATCGTCGGCATGGTGCTCGTGTTGGTGCCCAGGTACGGCCCAGGACGGCAGGGCCGTTTTGGGCGACAGATCTGAATGATACCGAGGTCAACCGCCCCGGTCAACTGGAGGCCCCGGAACGAATTGCCGCACCGGGACCGGCCTCCCCTGTCGGGGGCATACTCCTTGCTCCTCGACCGGGAGAAGTCGTTGCCAGCGTGCGCGTTTCCCCTCATCCCAACCCGAGGATCGGCCCGACCGGCCCCAGACCCCCGATGTCCGCAGACCCCCAGCCCCTCGCGCAGTCTCCAGGGCCGCCCGAGACCCCCCGGGTGCACCCCGGACTGTGGCATGGCCGCAACACGGCCAATGCCACCGTCGCGGGCGCACCACAGCGGCAGATCCCCGGCATCGGACGGGCGCTCTACCTGCGCGACCTGCTCATCGAGCTGGTGGCCCGCGACATCAACCTCCGGTACAAGCGCTCCTTCCTGGGCGTCATCTGGTCGCTGCTCACCCCGCTGGTCCAGCTCCTGGTGCTGCGATTCGTGTTCACCGTGGTCCTGCCGCTCGACATCCCCAACTACACGGCCTTCCTGTTCACCGGGCTGCTGGTCTGGAGCTGGCTGGCCACCTCCCTCGACCAGGCCGCCGGGTCGATCGTCGAGAACCGCGAACTGGTGCGGCTGGCCGGCTTCCCGGTCGCCGTCCTGCCGGCGGTCACCGTGGCCTCCAACCTGGTGCAGTTGCTGTTCGCCCTGCCGATCCTCGGCCTCTTCCTCTGGCTCGGGGGCGGGGTGCCGCTCACCGCGGCCCCGCTCTTCCTGCCCGTGCTGCTGGCGATCCAGTTCCTCCTCACCCTGAGCGTGGGCTACCTGGTGGCGGCGCTGCACGTGACCTTCCGGGACGTCAAGCACCTGCTCGGCATCGCCCTCACCCTGGGGTTCTACCTGACGCCCGTGTTCTACCGGGTGGACACCGCCCCCGCGCACTACGCCGGCCTGTACGCACTCAACCCGATGGTCCACCTGCTCGAGGCCTACCGCGCGATCCTGCTCGAGGGCACCCTCCCGTCGCTGGTGCCTCTCGGCTGGGTCACCCTGGCCAGCACCCTGCTGCTGGCGCTCTCGTTCCGGCTCTTCGTGCGCGCCTCCCATCGTTTCGCGGACGAACTGTGACCCACGCGATCGAGGTGCGCGACCTCTGCAAGCAGTTCCGGATCCAGCACGCCTGGCGCCCGTACTCCTTCCACGAGGCCCTCGCGCGCGGGTTCGGCCGGATGGCCGCGGTCGAGACGTTCTGGGCGCTGCGCGACGTGACCTTCGACGTGCCCCAGGGGTCGGCCGTCGGGCTGATCGGCGACAACGGGGCCGGCAAGTCCACCCTGCTGCGGTTGCTGGCCGGCGTCGGCCGCGCCGACAGCGGCACGATCACGATGCGCGGCCGGGTCGGGGCGATCCTCGACCTCGGCGCCGGCTTCCATGGCGACCTCACCGGTCGCGAGAACGTGATGCTGAGCGGGGTCATCAACGGCATGTCGCGGCGCGAGGTGCGCGCCGCCTTCGACCGGATCGTCGGGTTCGCCGGCCTGGAGGCCTCGATCGACCACCCGCTCCGCACCTTCAGCACCGGCATGCGCATGCGGCTGGCCTTCTCCGTCGCGACGGTGGTCGAACCCGACGTGCTGCTGGTGGATGAGGTGCTCGGCGTCGGCGACGCCGCCTTCCAGCACAAGTGCGCCGAACGGATCGCGGAACTCCGCGCGAAGGGATCCACCCTCGTGGTGTGTTCGCACCAGGGCGACACCATCCGCGAGATCTGCGATACCGCGGTCTGGATGGAGTACGGCCTCGTCCGCCAGGTCGGGGCCTCCCGCGCCGTCACCCGCGCCTATGAGCAACGGGCCCTTGGCGTCGGTTGAGCTCGGCGCCGCGCCAACCGCGTCGCGCGCCTCGGTGGCGACCCGCCGCCCCCTGGGGCCGACGGACCTGGCGGCGTTCGCGCTGCTGTCCCTCGCCGCGCTCGCGGCGCTCGCCTGGTTCGGCTGGGCGTGGTGGCTCGTGGGCTGGGGCGACCACCCCGTCGTGGTGCTGCTGCTGACCGGCCTGGTGGCGATGCTGGTGATCAACCAGCAGGGTCGCTGGTTGCTGCTGCTCCCCATGCGTCGGCCGCTGCCCCTCGCGGCGGCCCCCGGACTCCGGGTGGCCATGGTCACCACGTACGTGCCGGGCGTGGAGTCGCTCGCCATGCTCGAGCAGACGCTGCGCGCCATGGCCGACAACGCCTACCCCCACGACACCTGGCTGCTCGACGAGGGCGATGACCCGGCGGCCGTGGCGCTGTGCCAGCGGCTCGGCGTGCGCCATTTCTCGCGTCGGCACCGGCCCGAACACCAGGCGGAGGATGGCCGGTTCAAGCGCGCCAGCAAGCACGGCAACTACAACGCCTGGCTCGACCATGTCGGGTACGGCGCCTACGACGTCCTGGTCGCGTTCGATCCCGATCACGTGCCGCTGCCGCACTACCTCGACGCCATCCTGGGCTACTTCCGGGACCCCGCGGTCGGCTACGTCCAGGTGGCCCAGGCCTACTACAACCAGCGCGCCTCGCTGGTGGCCTGCGGGGCCGCGGAAGAGACCTACGCGTACTTCTCGGCGGTGCAGATGGCCGGGTACGGCCTCGGGTACCCGATCATCGTGGGCGGACACAACGCCCACCGCATGGCGGCCCTCGAGGCCGTCGGCGGCTTCGCCATGCACGATGCCGACGACCTCCTCCTCACGCTGCGATACCGCGCGGCCGGCTGGAACGGGGTCTACCTTCCCGAGGTGCTCGCGCGCGGGCTCACGCCGGTGGACTGGCGCGGCTACCTCGTGCAGCAGCGCCGCTGGGCGCGCTCGGTGCTCGACCTCAAGTTGCGCCACAGCGGCAGCTACGCCGGGGCGCTCCCCATCGCGTCGCGCATCCTGTCGTACCTGCACGGGCTCAACTTCCTGCACCGCGCGCTGGCCTACTTCGGGGTCGTGCTGGTGCTGCTCTTTCTCCTGGCGACCGGCGGCTCGCTCTCGCTCCTGCAGCCGGCCATGCTGTGGCCGACCGTGGCGTTGCTCGCCGCGCTGGGTGCCCAGGAACTCTTCCGCCAGCGCTTCTACCTCGACTGGCGCGAGGAGAGCGGCCTGCATTGGCGGGCCAGCATCCTGGGGTTCGCCAAGTGGCCCTGGTTCCTGCTGGCGCTGCTCGACGTGCTGACGGCGCGGCGCGTCGGGTACGTCATCACCAACAAGAGCCAGCAGCTGGGTGGGTATCGCCCGTTCGTGGCGTGGAACCTCGTGCTGGCCGGGGTGGTCGCGCTGGCCTGGGGCGTGGGGCGGGCCCAGGGCCCGCTCCCCGATGCGCTGGAGGTCGGGGCATTGGCCGTGGTGCTGGCCTCCGTGGCCCTGGCGGCAGCCGGTGCGCGCACCCCGCCGCCTCCGTTCGACCCGCAACTCCTCGCGGCCTCGCGGCAGCGCGACCTGGGCTGAGGGTCCATGCGCCGCCTGCTGCTCTCCCGCGAATTCCCGCCTGCACCCGGTGGCGGGATCGGCACGTATGCCCGTCACATCGCCGAGGCCCTCGTCGCCGCGGGCGACACGGTCCACGTGATCTCGCAACGCTGGCCGGGTGCCGAAGCCGCCCGCCACGAGGCGCATGGCGGTCGCCTGGTGGTGCATCGCGTCCCGGTCGAGCGGCCGGTGCCGCTGCTCGGCCGCGGCCCGCATCGCGACCTCGAGGCAGGGCTCCCGCGCGCGCTGTTCGGCGCCGGCGGCGCCGCGGCCGCGTTCGCATGGCAGGCAGCGCTCCTCGCCGAGGAACTGGTGGAGCGCGAAGCCATCGAGCTGATCGAGGCCCCCGAGTACGAGGCGCCGCTGGTGTTCTTCCAGCAGCGGCGCGCCGCCGGGATGGGCCCGGCCGCGACGCCGCCCTGCGTGGTGCACCTGCACTCGCCTTCGGAGTTCATTGCCCAGGCCAACGACTGGGACCCGGCCTCGTGGACCGGCGCCGCGTTGGTGCAACAGGAGTGGGCCTCCATTCGCGCCGCCGACGCGCTGATCTGCCCGAGTCGCTACCTGGCGCGCGCCGTCGCCACCCGGATCGGGCGTGCCGCCGACGCGATCGAGGTGCTCCGCTATCCGCTCGGTCCCCTGCCGGTCGTGCCACGCGACCGCGAGACGTGGCGGCACGGCACGGTGCTCTACGTGGGGCGCCTCGAACTGCGGAAGGGCATCCTCGAGTGGCTCGATGCCGCAGTGGAGCTGGCCACCACCGACGCCACGATGCGGTTCACGTTCGTCGGCAGCAACCACCTCGATGCGCAACTCGACACCGTCGGCGTGCTGGCCGACCGGATCCCGGCGGCACTGCGGCCCCGGTTTGCGTTCCATCCGCACCGGGCGCCCGCCGGACTCGCACCGCTGCTGGCCGAGGCCCGCCTGGCCGTGGTCCCGTCCCGGTGGGAGAACTTTCCCTACACGTGCCTTGAGGCCATGGCGAGCGGGCTGCCGGTGGTGGTCTCCCCCACGGGCGGCATGGCCGAGATGGTGGACGACAGTCGGACCGGCTGGATCGCGGCCTCGCAATCGGCGGAGCACCTGGCCGATGCCGTCCGCGAGGCGCTCGACCGCTCGCCCAGCGCGCTGGCGGAAGCGGGCGCGG
>CAZNOJ010000146.1:0-4801 GCA_964574665.1 uncultured Gemmatimonadaceae bacterium | reverse complement strand
GGGGCGCGACGGGTGCATCGCGATCCGGTGGACGCAGTGGCCCACCTCGGCGCTGGGGTCGGGGATGTACTGCGAGTGCAGCCCCTTGTTGATCGGCTTCCAGCTGACGCCGTGGTCGTCGGAACGGAAGGCCCCCGCCGCGGAGATCGCGACGTACATCCGGGCCGCATCCCGGGGATCGAGCAGGATGGTGTGCAGGCACATCCCCCCCGCGCCCGGCGACCAGTGCGGGCCGGAACCGTGCCCCCGGAGCCCCGAGAGTTCTGTCCACGTGGCGCCGCCATCGGTGGACTGGAACAGGGCGGCGTCCTCCACCCCCGCGTAGACGGTGTCGGGATCGCCAAGCGACGGCTCCAGGTGCCAGACCCGCTTGAACTCCCAGGGGTGGGGCGTGCCGTCGTACCACTGGTGCGTGCCGGGGACGCCGTCGTAGGTGAACGCGTTGCCCACCGGATTCCACGTGGCGCCGCCGTCGTCCGACCGCTGGATCTGCTGGCCGAACCAGCCGCTCGACTGCGAGGCGTAGATCCGGTTCGGGTCGGCGGGCGAGGCCTTCAGGTGGTAGAGCTCCCAGCCGGCGAAGAGCGGCTCGCTCACCTGCCACTGCTGGCGCTTCCCGTCGGCGGTGAGAATGAAGGCACCCTTCTTGGTGCCGACCAGGACACGGACGCGGCTCACGGGCACTCCCGGTGGTGGTGGAGGTCGAACACCAACGATATCCCCGGCGACTGGCCGATGCGAGGGGATCGGGGTATCTGTTCATCGTCCCGATCCACCCGGAGCGCTCGTGCCGTTTGCCACCCCGCCCGACCCGACCGAATTCGCCGAGTACTACGTCACCTACGTCTCGAAGGTCGGCCCGGGGGACATCCGCCGGACCCTGCGCGACCAGCGGGATCGCACCCTGGCGCTGCTGCACGAGATCCCGGGGTCCCGCACCGGCTATCGCTACGCCGAAGGGAAATGGGACCTGCGCGAGGTGCTCTGTCACATCAACGACACCGAACGGGTATTTGCCTTCCGGGGATTCTGGTTCGCCAGGGCCCTGCCGGGCGAGCTGCCCTCGTTCGACCAGGACATCGCGGTGCAGCACGCCGATGCCGGGGTGCGCGACTGGGAGGAGCTGATCGGCGAGTTCGAGGCGATCCGGACCAGCACGCTGCACCTGTTCGAGTCGCTGCCGGCCGAGGCCTGGGCGCGGCGCGGCATCGCCAGCGGCAACCCGTTCTCGGTGCGGGCCCTGGCGTGGATCGCCGCCGGCCACGTGGAGCACCACCTCCGCATCATCCAGGAGCGCTACCTGGCCGGCTGACCCCCCGGGATGGACCATCACGGACCGGGCGTTAGAATCCAGCCGTCGTGCCACCGTCACCGCTGGCCGGAGGAGCCGATGTCGTCGCGAGACCTAGCCGATGCCTTCGCGGAGTGCCTCGTCACCGACGACGTGGACGGGGCGCACGACCTGGTTGCGCCATGGCTGGCCGACCGCTGGACCGTCCCAGCCCTCGAGCGGGCCTGGAAGGCCGTGGGGAAGGGGCGCCCCAGGGCCGAGGAGTGGGACCTCAAGCTGGTCCTGTACGACTACGACGACCTGCGGCTCCCCGATGGCTCCGGTCCGCCGACCGAACCGTTCCCCGACGAGCTCACCGCGTCGCGCTTCCGCGACTGGCTGCGGATCCGGTTCTTTCCCGCCAATGCCGACCATGTCCGCGACGAGCCCTCGTTCGACTGCTGGGTGGCCACCGCCCAGGTGGGTGGCGACCTGGTGATCGGGCACCTGGAGTTCCACGCGCAGGCGTAGGCCGCACACCGTGGCACCCCGCCAACGAACTTCACTCGCCGCGACCCGGTCCGTGGCCCCAGGAGCAGGCGTGCCTCGACTCACGATGCCTCCGCTGTCGCTGTCGCTCCCGTCGCTGGTCGCCCCGTTGCTCGTCGCCGGATGTTCCCTCACGCCCGGCCCCGCCAACACCACCCCCGACGCGCTCCGCATCGCCACCTTCAACATCTGGGAGCTCTCCCGCGACAAGGTGGATCGCGTGGACGCCACCGGCGCCGGCGCCGACTCGCAGGCGGTGGCCGCGGCCGCGCTGCTCAAGCGCATCCGCCCCGACCTGGTGCTCATCAACGAGATGGATGTGGAGCCCGACGACCCGACCCGGGTGGCGCGCCTGTTCGTGGAGCGCTACCTCCGGACCGGCGCCGATCCGCTCGACTACCCGCACCTGTACGCGGCACCCAGCAACACCGGCGACCTGTCGGGGTTCGACCTCAATCGGGACGGCGTGACCGCCACGCCGGCGATGCGTGGCGAGCGCAGCTACGGCGATGACGCGTGGGGATTCGGCAGCTATCCCGGCCAGTACGGGATGGTGGTGCTCTCCCGCTACCCGATCGACACGGCCACGGTGCGCACCTTCCGCCTGTTCCGCTGGCGCGACCTCCCCGGCCACCACCTGCCTACCGGGTTCTGGCCCGACAGCGTGGCGGCCCTGGTGCGCCTGTCGTCGAAGAGTCACTGGGACGTGCCCGTGATCATCGGCCACGACACGTTGCACCTCCTGGCCTCGCACCCGACCCCGCCGGCATTCGACGGACCGGAGGATCGCAACGGCCGCCGCAACTTCGACGAGATCGGATTCTGGGCGCACTATCTCGACGCCCACGAGGCACTGGTGGACGACCGCGGGCGACGGCGCGGACTTGCCCCCGGCGCGTGGTTCGTGATCCTGGGCGACCTCAATGCCGACCCCGCGCACGCAGACACCCTCTACGACGGGCGCACGGCCATGCAGCAGTTGCTCGAGCATCCGCGCGTCACTGCCCCGCCGCACCATGCCGGGCGCCTCACCGCATCGTTCCTGGGGGGAAGGCGGGTGGACTATGTCCTCCCCGCGCAGGGGATCGGCCTCGTCGCCGGCGGGGTGTTTGCACCCGACTCCGCCACGGATTCGGCAGGCGCGGCCCTCGCCCGCGCGGCCTCCGACCACCGCCTCGTGTGGCTCGACATCCGCCTGCCACTCGGTCGAGGCCACTAGCCGTTGCTCCCCGCGCTCTGGACCGACTCGTCGCGCACCGTGCGCCGCGGCGACTACCTTCGCCACGGGGTGGCACTCGCGGTGCTCAAGTTCGGCGGCGACACGCTGCTGGTGCGCGCCGGCACCGGCAGCTGGTGGGACCCACGGCACTACCTCGATTCCCTCGGCAGCATCCTCGCCCAGCCGCTCGCCGACGCCCCGGCGTGGACGCTGGTGGCGCTGGCACTCTGGGCGATGCCGTTCCTCTGGCTCGGGGCGTCCCTCACGCTCCGCCGCGCCCTCGACGCCGGGCTGTCGCCCTGGTTGACTGTGCTGTTCCTCGTGCCGTGGCTCAATTACGGCGTGATGGGGTTGCTGCTGCTCTGGCCGACCGACCTCGCCGCGGACGCGGCCCCGGCGCGCGTCCCGGCCACGGTGACCTGGCACCGGATGCTGGCCCCGGTGGGGGCGGGGGTGCTCACCGGGATCGTCGGGACCCTGCTCTTCACGCTGGTGATCCGGGCCTACACGGCGGTGCTCTTCCTCGGGCTGCCCGCCGCGATGGGGCTGGTCACCGCGTTCCTGCTCAACCGCACCACCCGCGCGAGCAATCGCCAGGTGGGCGGCGCGGTCACCGCCGTCTTCGTGATCTCGGCGGGGCTGGCGGTGCTGCTGGCGATCGAAGGGGTCATCTGCATCGCAATGGCGTTCCCGCCGGTGCTGTGCGCGGGGCTGCTCGGCGCCGCACTGGGGGTGATGATCACCGATCACGGCCACACCCGCTATCGTCCGGCCGCCACCGCGATGCTGGCGCTGCCGCTCGCCGCCGTGATGGAAGGAACTCCCGACGGGGCGCGGGTGCGCGAGGTGGTGTCCGCCATCGAGGTCAACGCCGCGCCAGCGATCGTGTGGCAGCAGGTCGTCGCCCTCCCGCCCATCAGCGCACCGGTGCCCTGGTGGGGCCGTCTGGGGATCGCCTACCCGGTCGCGGCGCGCATCGAGGGCACCGGGGTGGGAGCAGTCCGGTACTGCGAGTTCTCCACCGGGGCGTTCGTGGAACCGATCACCACCTGGGTACCGGGGCAACGCCTCGGATTCGACGTGTCCGCCGCCCCGGCGCCGCTGGTGGAGCTCTCCCCGTGGCAACGGTTGGCCCCGCCGCACCTGGAGGGCTACCTGCGCTCGCACCGGGGCGAGTTCCGGCTGGTCGCACTGCCCGACGGGCGGACCCGCCTGGAGGGGAGCACCTGGTACAGTGTCCGCATGGCGCCCGAGGGGTACTGGAGCGTGGTCAGCGGGTGGCTGATCCGCCGCATCCACCACCGGGTGCTGGCGCACGTGGCGGAACAGGCGGCACTTGGCCCGGGAGAACTGGTTGCCGGGGCAGGGGAGGGCGTAGATTGATGGCGCCGCCTCCGTAGCTCAGGTGGATAGAGCACCGGTTTCCTAAACTGGGGGTCGCGCGTTCGAGTCGCGCCGGGGGCACTCGATCGGTTGGTCGCACAGGTTCGGGTTCACGCTGGACTCACCCTTCCACAGGTCCGTTCCCACCCTCACCGAGCGCCGGTCGCCCGCCCGCGGGCCCCCGCGAACCCTCTCCGTGCAACTGCACACCAAGATCCTCCTCGGCCTCGCCCTCGGCGTCCTGGCCGGGATCGTGGCCAAGATGCTGCTGGGCACCGACCCCGCGCTGATGTGGGTGGTCAACAACATCGCCAACCCGGTGGGGCAGGTCTTCCTCCGGATGCTGTTCATGATCGTGATCCCGCTGATCTTCGCGTCGG
>CAZNOJ010000145.1:0-4804 GCA_964574665.1 uncultured Gemmatimonadaceae bacterium | reverse complement strand
GGCCGCGCATGTCCACGATCAGCTGGTTGAGCATCTTCTCGGGGTTCTCGGCCCGAGAGATCAGGTCGTTGATGTTGCTCCGCAACATCGTCGCGAAACGGTCGAAGATCCCCATGGCTCAGCCCTCCCCGAACGGCGCCAGCGTGCCGGCGTGCGACGCGAGCGCCAGGGTCAGCGAATCGACGCTCGCCTCGAACTCGCTGAAGTCGAGATTGGTGAGCTCGAGGGTGTCGGTGAGCACCACGTGGTCGCCCTCCACCCCATAGGAGCCGTGCACCAGGTCGCGGGCGTTGTACTCGAGCAACCGCCGGAACAGGTCGCCGGCGCGGTCCCGGTCGCCCGGGAGCTGCATCACCCGCACGCGGAGCACCAGCACCGGCGGCGCGAAGTGCACCGCCAGCTCGGCGCCCTCCTCGGTGCGCACCAGCCAGATGTCCTCGGCCACCGACTCCACCGGCATCTCGAGCCGGTCCAGCCAGGCCTGCACGTCCTCGCGCGTCGTCATTGCCTCTCCTTGGGCCCGGGTCCGCCGGGCGTCGGGCGGGAAACGTAGCGGCCCCCGATGCCGGCCACCACACCGCACGGTCGCGGGGCGCGTGCGCCCGCGCTTGGCTCCTGCCCCGATCAGGACACCGCCCCGCCGGCGTCCGGCGCGCCGCCGGCCAGCAGCCGCTCGGCGAAGTCCTGGCGCTCCTCCAGCTCGAGCACCCGGTTGCGGAGCTCGTCGAGCTCGGCGTACATCGCCTGCTCCAGCTCGGGGTTGTGGTCCTCCACCTTGCCGGCCAACCGGGCCGCGAACGCCTTGGCGATCGGCGACTTGACGGCAATCGCCACGATCCCGATGGCGATGCCCCACACCGCGATCGCGGGCGGCCCCAGCGTGGCCGATGCCGCGGCCACGGCGCCGAAGAGCCCCATCCCCGCCAGCCCGATCCCGATGAACGCGCTGGAGATCCACTCCTTGTTGCCCTCGCTCACGGGTTCCCTCCGGCGGCCGCATCGGCGTCGGGTGACTTGGCGGCCAGCAATCGTTCGGCAAAGTCCTGGCGCTCTTCCATTTCCAGCAGCCGGGCCCGCAGCTCGTCGAGCTCGGCGTACAGCTCCTCGGGAATCTCCGCCTGCGTGGGCACCGCGGGGGCGTCGCCGCCGATCCGGCGCGCGATCGCCTTCCCCACCGGTCCGTTGCCGATGAAGATGAGGGCGATCATCGCCGCGCCCCAGATCGGGATCGCCGCCGCGCCGATCATCCGGGTCACGAGCGCCAGGCCGAACACCAGGCCGAGCACCGAGAAGCCGAGTGCCAGGTAGAGGTACCCCGACGCGTCGTGCCGGTCAGCGGGCTGCATCGCGACGCGCCCCTCCCTCGGCGAGGAGCCGTTCCACGAACTCCACGCGCTCCTCCAGCTCGTACATCCGATGGTCGGTCACCTCCGGCTCCCCGCTCGTGAGGGCGCGCTGCTCGAGGGCGTCGAGGCGCGCGCGCAGGTCGGCGAGCTCGCCGCGCGTGCGGCCGGCCGGGCCTCCTTCGATCCGCTTCGCGAACGCCTTGGCCAGGGGCGCAAGGATCAGCACCGCGCCACCCATCACGGCCATCACCACCAGCAGGAACACTTGCGGGGGCAGCGTCTCCCAGGGCGGCGCGCCACCACCGCCGATGATCACGTCGGGCAGGGGCGCCTGCGGCGCCTGGGGAACCACGTCGGCCTGGATCACCGGCGTTCCTCCCGCGAGGGTGATTCGCCCTGCTGCGCGAGCAGTCGCTCGGTGAAGTCGAGCCGCTCCTCGATCTCGAGGAAGCGCTGCGTCTCGAGCGTCACCTCCTGCAGGCGGTCTTCGAGGTCGGCCACCCGCCCGGTCAGCATGGCAGTGGACCCCTCGTTGCCCTCGAGCATCGAGGCGATTCCCTTCCCGACCGGGCCGCGGAAGATGAGCCACGACATCGCGCCCAGCGCGCCGAGACCGGCGAGCATCAGCTCGAATCCCTCGTTGGCCACCTCCTCGAAGAGATAGATCATGAACCCGCCGGCCATGAACACCAGGCCGAGGACCAGGACCATCCCGACGAACCGTGCGAACTTGGAGGCCATCAGTGCTGCTCCCCGGCGTGCGGCGTGGGCGCGTGCTCCGCGCGTGTCAGCAGGCGCTCGGCGAAATCGAGTCGCTCCTCCACCTCGTGGAGTCGTGCGTACTGCGCCTCGACCTCGCCGCTGGTGAGCGCCACCTGTTCGAGCGCGGCGAGGCGATCCTCGACGGCCTGCAGGCGATCACCGCCGGCGCGCCCGCCGCTGGCGATCCGGCCGGCGATCGCCTTGAAGATCGGCGCCGTCGCCACCCAGAACCCGATGAACATGGCACCCGCGGCGATCCACATCGCAAACTCGCCCAGCTCGGTCATGCGCCCTCCGCGGGCTTCGCCGCGCCGTTGCGCCCGTCGGCCAGCAGCCGCTCGGCGAAGTCCAGGCGCTCGTGCACCTCGTTCAGCTCATGGCGGAGCCGGTCCACCTCGTCGTAGAGCGCCTCATCCACCTCGGGGGCGGGGAGCGCCACCTTGCCGTGCCGGATGCGCGCCGCGAGCGCCTTGCCCAGCGGCGAGAACGACAACAGCACCAGGGTGCCCCCACCGAAGATGAACGTGATCGCGAGGATGTCTTCCACCGGCGAGCTCGAGGTTCGAGAGGTTGCGCCCCCTACGAAGGGTCGGCTGGGGATGTTTCAGGCAGAAACGGCAACCCGTGGTCGGGCGGGGGTCAGCCCTTGCGGGGCCTGGCCTTCGGCTTGAGCTGGACCAGGCGCTCCTTGGCGAGCCGGCGACCGGTGGGGGTGGCGGCGAGGCCGCCGCCGGCGGTCTCCCGGTACCGGACGTCCATCTCCCGACCGATCTCGCCCATGGTGTCAATCACCTCGTCCACCGGAATCGGGAAACCGACCCCGGCCAGGGCCATCTCGATCCCGGCCAGCGCCATGGCCGCGCCAGTGGCATTGCGATACACGCAGGGGACCTCGACCAGTCCGCCAAGCGGGTCGCAGACGAGCCCAAGGGTGCCCTGCATCGTGACGGCCACGGCGTGCATGGCCTGGCGCGGCGTGCCACCCAGCAACTCGACCCCGGCCGCCGCCGCCATCCCCGCCGCCGCGCCGGTCTCGGCCTGGCAGCCGCCCTCGGCGCCTGACAGCGACGCGCGCACGGCCACCACCGCGCCCACGAGGCCCGCCGTGGCGAGGGCACGCACCAGGTCGGCGTCTGTGCAGGGATGGTGGGCGGCCAACCCCAGCAAGGTGCCAGGCAGCACGCCCGCACCCCCGGCGGTCGGCGCCGCCACGATGACACCCATCGCCGCATTGACCTCCTGCACCGCGAGGGCGGCGGCCAGCGCGTCCACGAAGGGCGTGCCGGCCAGCGGCCCGCTGCTCTGGCGCATCCGCGCGGCATCGCCACCGACCAGGCCGGAAACCGAGCGCAGGTCGCCTTCCAGCCCGCGGGCGATGGCGCCGCGCATCACCTCGAGCGCGCGCTGGAGCGAGGCCTCGATCTCGGCGCGGGTCCGCAGGCCGGCGGCGGCTTCGGTGCGAAGGGCGAGTTCCCCGAGCGACACCCCATCGCGTTCGGCGGCCTCCACCGCCTCGAGCACGGAATCGAACATCAGGCCACCCGGTCCACCACGCGCACCGTCTTGACGGCGCGGAGGCCTTCGATGCGCTCCACGGCCCGGGGGGCCGGGGGTGAATCGAGTTCGTAGACGTGGATGGCGTCGCCGCCCTTCTGCCGGCGCGAGACCCGCAGCGTGGCGAGGTTGACTCCCTCTTCGGCCAGGGTGGTGGCCACGGTGGCCACGATCCCCGGTTCATCGTGGGCCACCACCACCAGCGTGGTGTAGCTGCCGGTCACGTCCACCGGGAAGCCGTCAATCGCGGTGACCAGGATCCGCCCCGCGCCGAGTGACGAGCCGACCAGCATGGCCTGCTTGCCGCCGCGCCAGACGGTGATCCGCGTGGTGTTGGGGTGCGGCTCGCCGCGCAGCTTGGTGTTCTCGAAGGTGATCTCGAGCCCGGCGGCCTCGGCGGCCGTCAGGGATTCGCGCAGCCGCTCGTCATCGGGTGGATAGCCGAGCAGGCCGCCGGCGATGGCGCGGTCGGTGCCGTGTCCGGTGCCGGTGCGCGCGAAGGAGCCGTGCAGCTCCACCTTGGCCTTGTCCGGGGTGCCGCCCACGAGCGCCCGCGCGATGAGCCCGATGCGGCACGCCCCCGCCGTGTGCGACGACGACGGCCCCACCATGACCGGTCCGATGATGTCGAGCAGGGAGACCATCGCGCCGCTCAGATCAGCTCGGCCGACGTGATCGCGCCGAGCGACACGGCGATCTCGGTCTCGTCGTCGCCGGCCGGCTTGAGGAACACCTCGTGCGCGTCGGGCTCGAGGTCCACGCTGGACGGCACCCCGAGCACCTCGGAGCCGTCATCCATGATCAGCCGCACCGCCCGGGCATTGCCGTTGGCGAAACCGAGCACTTCGATGATGGCCTGGAGTTCCATCGTGACCTCCGCGTCAGGGACAGGCGCAATCTAGCCCGGAAGGGCCGGGCGCGTCCCGGACGGCGGGGCGCCGATGACGTCCCGGGATCGGGCGTGCGCCGCGACGGCATCGAGCAGGTGCGGCCGCAGCGACTCGAGCGTGCGCCCCCCCTCATCCCAGCACCCGGGCCAGGAACGCCCCGGTGTGGCTGCCGGCCACCCGGGTGAGCGCCTCGGGCGGGCCCTCCGCCACCACCGCGCCGCCGCGCGCGCCGCCCTCGGGCCCGAGGTCGAT
>CAZNOJ010000144.1:0-4849 GCA_964574665.1 uncultured Gemmatimonadaceae bacterium | reverse complement strand
GCCCCTCGTCGAACCGCACCTCGGGTCGCCACCCGAGCGTGGCAGCCGCCTTGCGGATGTCGAGGCACGACCGCAGCAACTCACCAGGGCGCGGCGGGGCGTGTTCCACCGCCACCTCGCGACCCAGCGACGCCATCACCTGGCGCGCGAGGGCGTTGACGGTGGTTTCGGTGCCGGTGCCGATGTTGAAGGCGGGGACGTCCAGCCGCGTCCCCCACGACACGCCCGGCAGGGTGGAGGCGAGCACCGAGGCCCGCGCCACGTCGCGCACGAACACGTAGTCGCGGGTCTGCTCGCCGTCGCCGAAGATCGTGATCGGCCGGCCCGCCAGCACCCGCGACACGAAGATCGAGACCACGCCGGCCTCCGACTTCGGGTCTTGCCGGGGACCGTAGACGTTGGCGTACCGCAGCGCCACCCCCTCGAATCCCCCGAGCGTGCCCAGCACGCGCAGGTAGTGCTCGCTGGCCAGCTTGCTCACGCCATAGGGCGAGATCGGCAGCGTGGCCGTGGGTTCCGGGGTGGGAATCTCGGACGGGTCGCCATACACCACGCCACCGCTCGAGGCGAACACCACCCGCCGCACCCCGCCCTGGGCCGCTCCCGAGAGGAGGTTGGCAAAACCCACCAGGTTGATCGAGGCATCGGTCGCGGGATCGTCCACCGAGACACGCACGTCGATCTGCGCCGCCTGGTGGTTGAGCACGTCGAACCCGCCTCGCGCCAGCAGCTGGCGCACGGTGTCCGAGCGGATGTCGGCCTCGACGAAGGTGGCCCCGGAGGGAACCTGGTGGCGCTTGCCGCGCGACAGGTCATCAACGCAGGTGACCGACCAGCCGGCGGCAAGGTAGGCCTCGGCGATGTGCGAGCCGATGAAGCCCGCACCTCCCGTGATGCACACGGATCCGCTCATAGCACCTCGGCGGCGGGCGCCGCGAGGCGCCCGCTTGGGGGGAAACGTCGTCTGGAACCGGGGGGAAGATAGTGAGGCAGGCGGCCACGCTTCAGGGAAGCGTGGCCACCCGGGTGACCGGCGTGCCCGGCATGATGTCGGGCGCGATCACGTTGATCAACTTGACGGTGGCGCTGCCGCGGCCGATCCGCACCACCTGGCCGGTCGCCATCGGCTCGTCCACCGTGTCGGCGGCGTTGTTGCGCGCCATCACCGGGCGGCGGATCGAGGCGAAGTCGCCCACCCGCATGCCATCCTCCGCACCGAGGTCGATGAAGAGCTGGCCACCCGGCTGGAGCAACTCACGGGGGTCCAGCGACGCGATCACCTCGCCGCGCGGTCCTCCCGCAGCCGGCACCGGCGTGACGCGACCGGGATCGACCACGGGCTCGGTGCGGTACACCGCCTGGCCCTCGCGCAGGGCGCCGTAGATGGCCACCACCCGGCCGACCGTCTGGCGGTCGTCGCGCGAGGCCACCACCAGCATGCCGGTCGGCGACACCACATCGCCCCAGCCACGCGGTCCCTGGCGGACCTCCGCCACCGTGAGGGTGTCACCCGGCGCATAGCTGCCGCCCTCGGGTGGGGTCACGGCAAACTCGGACCCGATCGCCACCACCGCCGTGCCGCCGTACGACCGGATGTGCGACGGGGTGACCGGGCCGAGCGCCTTCCCGAACGGGGCCGCGCCGTCCTCGAGGAGGAACCCGGCCGACCGCACCTCGGAGGGGCGGACCGGGCGATAGGGCTTCTCGCGATAGGCCCGCAGCGCATCGGCCGGGGGCTCCGGCTTGCGGAGGAAGAACGGGGTCCCGTCGGGGAGTCGGGGTGCCTGCGCGGCCAGGGGCGCGGCCACGGTGGAGCCAAGCAGCAGGAGCAGCAGAGCGCGCATCAGGGTGCCTCCGAAGAGCGGCGGATGCAGGAGAACCAGACAGGAACCGTGCCACCGCCCCCCGGGGAGAGTCGCGTCCGGGAAGGCGGTGATTCCAGCGGTCCCTGCAGTATCGTCCGGACCCGTGCCGACCATGACCGGGCGGCACGGGAGGGGTGGAACGAACGAAATCTGGCGAAATCCCGAGCCCCTCCCCCGTCGACCCGTCAGAACGGCAGGTCGTCGTCCTCGGCGTCGAGCGCGTCGGGGAAGTCCTTGAAGGAGTCGTCCTTCTTGCCCCCCGCCGCCGGTGCGGCGCTGCGCGAGGCGGCCCGCGAGAACGAGGCGCCGTCGTCGTCGGCCGCCCCGCCGCGGCCGCCCAGCAGGATCAGCTCGCGGCAGGTGATCTCGGTGATGTACTTGGTCTGGCCTTCCTTGTCCTGGTACTGGCGATACTCGATCTCGCCCTCCACGTACACCTTGTCGCCCTTCTTGGCGTAGCGCTCCGCCACATCGGCGAGCTGCTGGCCCGTCTTGTTGTTCCAGCAGATCACCCGGTGCCACTGCGTCTTCTCCTGACGCTGGCCGTCGGCACCCTTCCACTGCCGCGACGTGGCCACCGACAACGTGGCCACCCGGGACCCGTTGGTGGTGGTCCGCACCTCGGGATCGGCGCCGAGGTTGCCGATCAGGGTGACCTTGTTGAGGGACTTGCTCATTCTGGGACTCCTCTGGGATGCGTGAACCCTGCTGCGAACGACTGGCAACGGGCGACTGGAAACCGGCGACGGGCGACCATCAGCCATCGACCTTCGACGAGCGAACGATCGCCCTCGTCGCCCCGTCGCCCGTCACCCGTCGCTCCCGTCAGGTACCGAAAGATGCCGGCTGAAGATGAGGGCGTCCTCGGTGGGACGCCGATAATAGCCCCGCCGCACGCCGGCGGCGACAAAGCCGCTCGCCCGATACAGCGCCTGTGCCGCCTGGTTGCCGGAGCGGACCTCCAGCCAGATGCTCCGGGCACCCTGCTCGCCGAGGCGGGAGACGGCGGCCTCGAGCAGGGCGCGCGCCACGCCCTGACGGCGGTCGCCCGGGGCCACCGCGATCGAGAGGACTTCTCCCTCGTCGGCCACCTGGCGGGCCATCACCGAGGCCGCCACCCGATCCCCTTCGACCGCGACCAGGGCCACGGCACCGCGCGCGACCAAACCCTCCTCGAGCATCGCCTCGGTCCACGGATCCGAGAACGCATCGAGTTCGAGGCGCGCGAGCGCAGGCAGGTCAGCGGGCTGTGTGGCCCGGATCCGGTAGCGGCTTGCCATGTTTCCGTTCCCACACGGCCTGCGCCTCCGCAGGGCGGCCATACTCGGGGTGCCATCGGCCAGGATCGGCGACCCGGGCAAGCCCGCCACGCCAGTGCCGGAGCGCCAGCAGGCGACGCGCATCGGGGAGTGCCGCCTCGCCGGTCACCGGCTCGACCCCGGTCGCCGCACGGACCGCCCCGACCAGCGCCTCCGGGATGGTCCCCACCACGGCGTCCATCGCGCCGAATCCGGCCAGGGCGTGCGGCGGCATCGCCCGGGCCGGAGGATCCACCGCCGTGACCGCTCCGGCGCCGAGCTGCCAGCAGCCGGCGTAGAGCTCGCCCCGCAGGGCAGCGCTCAGGGCCAGCACCCGGCGCGGCTCCCCCTCGTCGAGCGGCACGCGGGTGAGCAGCGAGGGCCCGGTCAGCCACTCCACCTCGGCACGGCCCCACGCCAGCGCCTTGGCCACGCTGCTGGCAACCCGGAGCCCCGTGAACGAGCCCGGCCCGTCGCCCGTGATCACCGCCGTGACCTCGCGCACCGAGGCACCCACTTCGCCGAGTGCGGCGTCGAGCAGGGTCAGCACCTGGGCCGTGTGCTGCCGCGCCCCGTCGAGGTGGCGCGCAGCCACGGTGCCCTCCCGCTCGACCGCGAGCGTGAGTCGCGACGACGCGGCATCGAGGGCGACCACCACTGGTGCCGGCGTCACGGCGCCGGTTCCACGGCGGGATCCACCTGCACGCTGCGCGTGGTCTCGCCGTGGTGGTCGAGGGTCACCGTGCAGTGCGGCACCGGCATCCAGGCGCCGGCGCGCTCGGGCCACTCCACCAGGAGTGCGTTGCCGGTGGCGAGGGTCTCCCAATCGAGGTCACGGGCCTCCTCGGGGTCGCGCAGCCGGTAGCAGTCGAGGTGCCAGACATCCCCGTGCGGCGTGGGATAGCGATGCGCCAGCGTGTAGGTGGGCGAGGTGGCCGCCACGGCGGCCCCTCGTGCCAGGGCGAATTCGCGGGCGAAGGTGGTCTTCCCGGCGCCCAGCGGGCCGACCAGCGCCACCACGGCCCCCGCCGGCAGCTCGTGCGCCAGCCGGCCGGCGAGCGCGGCGAGCGCGGCACGGTCCATGGCGCGCGCGGTCACCGGGCCACCGGTCGGCGGACGTTGGGTGCCCCGGCGGCGCGCAGTTCGTTGAGCTGGTCGCGGAGGAGGGCGGCCACCTCGAACTCGAGGTTGGCCGCCGCCTCGCGCATCTGCTGTTCCAGCGCCGCGATCGCGGCGGCCCGCTGCGCCGGGTCGCGCAGGTCGAGCTCGGGCGCCGCCTTCTTGCGCCGCGCGTCGGGCCGCTCGGTGCGCGAGTCGGCCACCTTGGTGGAGAGCCGCACCTCGTCCAGCGACTTGACGATGGACATCGGCGTGATGCCGTGGGTCGCGTTGTGCGCCCGCTGGATCTCGCGGCGGCGATCCATCTCGGCGAGAGCGCGCTCCATCGAGCCGGTGATGCGGTCGGCGTAGAGGATCGCCCGGCCATGCACGTTGCGCGCCGCGCGACCGACCGTCTGGATCAGCGACCGGTCGCTGCGCAGGAACCCCTCCTGGTCGGCGTCGAGCACCGCGACCAGCGACACCTCGGGCAGGTCGAGCCCCTCGCGCAGCTGGTTGATCCCCACCAGCACGTCGAAGTCGCCGAGGCGGAGCCCGCGCAGGATCTCCACCCGCTCGATCGCGTCG
>CAZNOJ010000143.1:0-5014 GCA_964574665.1 uncultured Gemmatimonadaceae bacterium | reverse complement strand
CGGGTCCCGGGACGGTGTGACAGGGCGACCACCGTCATCCCGCCCCGGCGGCGTTCGGCGACGCCGGTGGTGTCGGGCCCGTGGCGGGTAGTCGCCACCGCCAGCGACCAGCCGTTGATCACCGGCAGTCCCGTCGAATTCGCCAGCCGCACCCGCGCCACCGTCTCGTGGCTGCTGTCGCGTACCACCACCAGCAACGAATCGTCTTCTACCCGGAGCCGATGCCGTCCCGGCGGGATCTCGACGTCGCCAAGCCGGAGCGGCAGGTCGCTCCAGAGCAGCGCAACGGTGCCGGTGGAGCTGGAGAGTGGCGGCACGCGGTGCCGCCAGGGAATCATGTCGTCCACGCTGCGGTCGGTGCGGAGGGTCAGCGTGTAGGTGGCGGTTTCGCTCCGGCCCACCAGCAGCTGCCGCTCGCCCTCCCGGACCGACGCCTCCTGGCCACGCAGCGCGCCGACCCCGCCCAGCAGGAGGGTCGCCACGGAGAGCAGGAGGAAGGCCTTGCGCGGCAGCGGCATGCTGAAGGATGCTTCCGGATGTCCCGGGTCTTCAAGTCCAAGGTTGATGGCTGGCTTGCCGCCGTGGCGATCGGTCCCGGCCTGGTGGTGCTGCCGGTGATCGTGTTCGTGCTGTGGCGCGCGGGTGGTCTCACCCTCCCCACGGTCGTGGTGCTCTCGCTGATCGCACTGGCCGGCGTGGGCCTGCCGCTGTGGGTGTTCCGCACCACCACCTACGAACTCACCGACGACGCGCTCGTGGTGCGCTCCGGACCGTTCCGGCAGCAGGTGCTCCTCACCGACATCGAGAGCATCCGCACGACGCGATCCCCGCTCTCGGCGCCGGCGCTGTCGCTCGACCGGATGCGGCTCACGTTCCGCGGCGGACGCACGGTCCTGGTGTCGCCCGAGGACCAGCGCGGCTTCCTCGCCGCGCTGGCGCGGGCGGGGGTCAGCGCCGCGGAAGGCGTCTCACCGGCGGCGTAGGGCCACCCCTACGAGGGTCTGCGGAACTGCGCCGGATCCAGCACCACGTCGAACGCCACCCGCTCGAACGCGATCCGGATCGGCGTCGGCATCCCGGCAATCGCGATCTCCATCAGGAACGGCGCCCGGATTCCCTGCACCACCCGGTAGTCGCTCGGCGTGATGGTCATGGCCACCTGGCTGCCCATCACCGGCCGCGTCTGGGTGCGGAGCACCTCGAGGAACGAGCTGCCGTGGATGTGCACCACCGCCTGGCGACCGCTCGCCATGGTGAGCTCCACCGCGTGCACCGGCGTCTGCACTCCCTTCACCTCCACCACACGGGGACCGAGATACCGCAGCCGATGGCCCTTGGCGGCGTGCCGCACCAGCGGCCCGTCGAAGTCCGTCTCCTCCATCAGGTCCTCCAGCTCCGCGGCGGGCACGTCGGTGGCCTTCCCGCCGGAACTCGCGAACGGATCCACGCGCCAGGCGCGCGTGCCGTCGAATCCGGTGCGCTGCACCGCACCCTGCAGGGTCACCCGCTTGAGCAGCAGGTTGGGGCGCATCGCGTCGATCGTCACGGGAATCTCGAACGGCGCCATCCCCGCCACGCGCATCGTGGCACGGCGCGTCTGGAACCGCTCCACCGGCCCCACCGCGGCCAGGTGCCGGGCGATCACGGTGTCGAGCGGCACCGGGGCGGGTGCCGTCACGCGCTGTGCGGAGAGGAGCGCCGGAGCGAGGAGCAGCAGGGTGAGCGTCTTCATCGGAACGGTTCCTGACGTGAGGGAATCCGGCCGCGAACGCGGGATGCGGCGGCCATTGAGCAGCGCGCCGAGGAGCGTCGGGCGCACGAACCAGTGGTAGGTGACGAGCAGGAGCGCCATCGTGACCGCCAGCAGGCCGAGGTACTTGACCGGCCACGGCAGCGCCCAGTTGCGGATCACGAGCTGCAGCGCCATCACCAGCGGCAGGTGGGCGACGTAGATCCAGTAGGACGCATCGGCGAGGTAGCGGCGCGCGGGTGAGGGGTGACCCAGGAATCGGAGCGCGGCCCCGATGAGCCCGAAGGCCCATCCCCAGAGCCCCACGGCGTAGATCGCGGCAAAGCGGAGCTTGGCCCCGCCGAACGGCGCCGGGGCAAGCAGCGGCGCCGTGCTGGTGAGCGCCAGGCAGGCAACCACCGCGATGATCCCGCATGCAAGGAACCAGGGCCACTGTCGCGCGAGGCGCGGCAGGACGAGCTCGCGCTGCCGGTGCAGCAGCCAGCCCATCGCCACGGCGAGGCCGTAGGTCACCAGCGCCGCACGGTTGGGCATCAACCCCGTGTCGGGGGTAGGCACCCCGAACCAGGGGAACCAGTACGGATGTGCGTAGAGTGCCCACGTCACGGGAAGGGCCAGCACCAGCGGGGCCCACGGCTGCAGCACCAGGCGGGTCACGCGATCGACGGCGCTCCGGATCGCGCCGCGTGGGTCGATGGCACGCACCAGCGCACGCACCAGCAGCAGGCCGGCGTAGAGCCAGAGCAGCAGGTAGAGAAACCAGAGGTGCGTGAGCGGGAAGGTGGCCGCCGTGAGCGTGGGAATCCCGCCACCGTCGCCCGGGGTCGCTGCCCCCATCACGAAGAGGATGCCGCACCACACCAGCGGCCAGAACACCACCAGCGGCAGCGCGATCCGCATGATACGATTCTCCACGAATCCCCGGCACCCGCCACGCTCCGCCAGCAGCCGCGCAAAGAATCCGGCGAGCACGAAGAACAGCGTCATTCGCGCCATGTGGATGGCGAAGAAGGCCACCGACAGCGTGGTGCTCCGGGTCGTGTCGGCGATCAGCCACACCGGCGGCCCCGGGAGGAACGCCATCGCGGAGTGGAGGAACACCCCCGCCACCAGGGCCAGGCCGCGCACGGCGTCGAGGCCGTGCCATCGCTGCATTGTCGAGTCGCCCATTGCCACCACCTCCGGTCCATCGGGATGCGGGTCCCCGGGCGCCCCCGGGAATCGGGTGGCGCCGGTGTCGCCTCGCGGCGACGGGTCAGTTCAGGGGAAGTCGGTTCGTCGGCGCTGTCGCGCCCACGTGAAGGCCAGGATCGCGAGCACCGCCGCCACTTCGGCCGCCGCCACCCAGCGGAGCGACGGCGGCCACGTGATCGCGTTCCCGGCGAGCGTGGGCTCGACGTCGGGGAGGTGGGAGGTCCAGTACATGAAGCCCTGGAACAGCAGGTTGGTGCCGCCGGCCACGGTAATCGTCCATCCAGGCGACATGGTGAGGATCGCCGTGGCCAGCGAGAGCACGTAGCCGGTGAGGAGGTGCAGCAGGAGCACCGCGGCGTAGGGCACCAGGCCGTTCGGGACGGCCTCGCGCGCCAGCACCACGCCGATCGCGCCGGCGGCGAGCACCCCCCACACCAGCAGGAAGAGGAGCAGGTTGGCCACCAGCTTGGCCGCGGTGTACTCCCGCACGCCGATGGGGAGCGCCATCACGAACGGCAGCACCCCCTCGGTGCGCTCGTTGACCACGGTCAGGAATGCGAGGTAGATGCCGAGCGAGATGACGGCGGTGACGAGCATGACCACGCCGATGTAGAACGCGCCGTTGCTGTTGGTGAGCATCAGCCCGAGGCCCAGGCCGCCGAACGCCGTGGCGACGGCGATCGGCAGCCGCTGGAACTGCCAGTCCTTGGCCACCAGGTGGCGGATCATGGCGGTGTTCATCGGGCCACCTCCTCGCGGCGCGCCATCACCGCGGCGACGAAGATCTCCTCGAGTGTCATCCGGTCAACGGCGTGCACGGTGGCGCCGGCGGACTGGCACATGCCGAGGAACGCCTCGGAGAAGCGGTCGGTGGTGACCACCGCCGTGCGGCCGTCTGCCTGCGCGGCCACCACATGGTCGATCCTCGGCACCGCGCCGGCGGCGGGCAGCTCCAGCCGCACCCGGCGCCACCGGTCGAGGTAGGCCTGGGTGTCATCGGCATCCACGATCCGGCCCCGATCAATGAAGGTGATCCGGTCGGCGACCTGTTCCACATCGAGGGTGTTCTGCGACGAGAACAGCACGGTGCGTGCCTCGTCCTGCACCACCTCGGTGAGGGCGCCGATCACCTCCTGGCGTGCCACCGGGTCGAGCCCCGTGGTGGGTTCGTCGAGCACCAGCAGGCGCGGGCGCCTCGCGAGCGCCAGCAGCAGCGCGGCCTTGATCCGCTGGCCGTGCGAGAGGCCGCGCACCTTCTGGGCGGGCTTGAGGTCGAACCGGCGCAGCAGCGAGGCGGCGCAGGCGGCATCCCACGTCCCGAAGGCGCGCGCAATGAAGTCCATGTGCCATTGGAGCGTCGCCTGCGGGAAGAGCTTCATGTCCTCCGAGACGTAGCCGATCTCGCGCTTGGCGATGGGCGCCTCCCGGGGGATCTCGCGGCCCAGCACTTCGACCGAACCTCCCTCGTGCCCGATCAGCCCCATCACGATCCGCATCGTGGTGGACTTGCCGGCGCCGTTGGCGCCGATGAAGCCGGTGATGGTGCCGGTGGGCACCTCGAGCGACACGTCGCGGAGCGCGAAGTGCGGATAGGTCCTGCGCACCCCGGCGAGCCGGATGGCGACGTCGTTCACGCGGACTCCTCCCTGGCACGCCGGATCGCTTCGGCGAGCCGTTGGTGCAGCTCCTCCACCGACAACCCCATCGCCACCGCCTGCCGGGCCACCCCATCCAGCAACCCGGCGAGCTGCTCCTCGAGCAGCCGGTCGGGAAGCGCCGGGGTGTCGGACACGACCGACCCCTTCCCCTGCCGGGTGGCGATGACCCCCTCGCGCTCGAGCTCCAGGTAGGCCCGCTTCACCGTGATCACCGAGACCCGGAGCTCGGCCGAGAGCTCCCGGATCGAGGGGAGGGGGTGGCCGGGAGCCCAGTCGCCAAGCGCGATCCGCTGGCGGACCTGCTCCATGATCTGCAGGTAGATGGGCCGGGGGTCGGCCTTGGCGAGGACCAAGCCACTGTGCATAGTGATATACTCAGTATGCACAGTCGGTTTGTCAAGGGGGAGGGCTG
>CAZNOJ010000142.1:0-5155 GCA_964574665.1 uncultured Gemmatimonadaceae bacterium | reverse complement strand
GATAGAATACCACGCCTGTCTCAACCGGATGAGGGGTGGCCATGGCACTCCGACGCACCCTTGGTGACCCCGCCGCGGTCGAGGCGCTGGTCGCGCGACTCGAGCGGGTACAGGCCGACACCCCCGGCCGCTGGGGCCGGATGTCGGCGCACGGCATGCTCTGCCACCTGGCCGACGTGAACACCGGGCTCACCACCCGGTTCGAAGGCGACCGGCCGCGGCAGGCCGCGCGGATCTGGTACGCGCTCCACTCGCCGCTGCCGTGGCCGCGCGGCATCCGCACGCCGAAGCGCGTGGACCAGGAGCACGGCGGCACCCAGCCGGTGGAGTTCGCCGCCGATCGCGAGCGTGCCATCGCCTCGCTCCGCGCCCTGGCCGCCGTGCCGCCCGGCGCCTGGCCCGACTTTCACCCGCTGATGGGGCCGCTCACCGACTGGGAGTGGCGGCGGTTCGGGTGGCGGCACACGGACCATCACCTGCGGCAGTTTGGGGTCTAGACGGAGAACAGAGGGTGGAGGGTGGAGAACGGAGGACAGTAGTCGTCACCCCGAGCGATTGTCACCCCGAGCGGAGCGAGGGGTCAGCCGAGCCGCCGGTTTACCGGCGAGTCGGTCGATCCGCTACCTCTCCACGGGCACCGTCCACCGCGCCGCGGTGATCCAGAACGCCGTGGTGTCCCCGGGGACCAGCTCGAAGTTATCCACGTCGCGGCGCGTGAGCACCACGCGCAGTGAACTGCCGGCCCGGAACTGGTGCGACGTGGGCAGGAACGCCAGCCGCTGCGGCTCGGCACCGTTGCGCACCAGCAGCTGGCCCTCGGTCACGTGATGCCCGCGACCGGCGGGATCCACTTCCTCGAGATAGCCGAACAGGGTGGCGTTCCCGGAACCCATCCGCACCCAGAGGTCGATCGTCGAGCCACCCGTCAGCGTGAGCGGTGCGGCGAGCGGCCCGATCGTGAGCACCGTGCGCTGGCCGGCCGTGTCGCCCGGCTCGCGTGTCCGGTACCGCACCGCGCCGCCACCGAGGATGGTATTCCATCGGGACTGGTTGCCGGTACCGAGCGAGTCAACGATCGCCACCGCCAGATGACCGGGCGGTGTGCCGAGGAAGACGACCGTATCCCGCGTCGGCACCGGCCAGGAGGGCACGCCCTTCCACCGGTTCTCGCCGGTGGTGAAGTACCACACCGGCGGCTCGCGCTCGATGCCGGTGCGCATCCCGCGCACGTGATGATCGAAGAACCGCAGCAGCTCGCGCGCCTGGTCGAACTGCGCGCGCACCGGTTCGCGACCGGGGTAGTACGCCCATCCGCCGCCGTGATTCCACGGCCCCATCACCAGCCGCGATCCCGGCGAGGGCTGCGCCACGAAGCGCTTGGGCGACGCCCCCGCGAAGCCGTCGGCCCAGCCGCCCATCGAGTAGATCGGGATCCGCCGCGACAGGGTGTCGTAGCGATGGTGGGGCGAGATCTCGTCGAGCGAGATGCCGCTGGCGTCGCGCATGTCGCGCGCAGTGAGCGCCTTCGCCTGCTGGTAGATCGAGGCGTTGCCGGCGTGCTCCGCGATCGCCTCGGCGAGGAGTCGCGTGCCGTCGGGGCCGTCCACCGGCCGCACCCCGGTGACCGGGCCGCCGGGCTGGTCGAAGGCGTTGGCATCCATCCGCGCCGTCATCGTCGCCCACTGCTGGAAGAACGGCTTGAGGAAGATGCCGCCGGGACGGATCACGTCGGCATGGAAGTCGTAGATGGAGAAGAGCGGGGCCACCGCCTTGAGGGCGGGGTGGCCCAGGGTGCCGAGCAGCTCGGCCGTGATCCCGGGATAGGAGATCCCCACCGCGCCCACCCGGCCGTCCGACCAGGGCTGCGCCACGATCCAGTCGAGCACGTCCCAGCCATCGCGCACCTCTTCGGGGGAGAACTCGGTGCGGCGCGTGCCGAACGACGCCCCGGTGCCACGGACATCCACGATCACCACCGCGTATCCCGCCTGCAGGTACGGCATCATCCCCGCGCCAGGACCGCTGTTCGCCTCGCGGGTGGAGTCGCGGAACTGCACGGCGCGGCGGTAGCGGGTTTGGTGCAGCATGGTTGCTATGGGTCGCGAGTCGCGGGAGGCGGGTCGCGGGAGGTAAACGTCGGCAGCGAGGCGGACCCCGTCGCGCATCGGGATGTGGAGCGATTGGCGCGTCCACTGCACCGCGACCGGGCGCCCCACCTCGACGGTGTCCCACCAGGCGCGGTCCTGCGCGGCGGCGGGGGCGGCCAGGCAAAGCGAGACAGCGAGCGGGGCTGAAAGGGAGAAGGCGCGCATGGCCGTCATCCGGAGCGAGGTTGCGAGGTGGCAGGATTGTCATCCTGAGCGGAGCGGCCGTCAGGCCGCGTAGTCGAAGGATCTGCTTTTGGCGGGGGCAGCGACAAGCAGATCCTTCGACTACGCACCCGCGTTGCGGGTGCTCCGCTCAGGATGAGGGCTGTCCAGTCTTCCTAACATACGCTCAAGTCGCTCGAGGTGCGTCACCGTCACCGTGAGCGCCCCGAACGACTCCTCCACCACCCCCCGGAAGATGAACGGTCCCTGGTCGAACAGCACGTGTGAGCGTTCGGTGTACACGTCGGGAAAGAGGACGCACTCCACCAGGCCGTGGCCGTCGTCGAAGGTGGCGAACTGCATCGGTTCGTGCTTGGCCGTGTGCACCGGCTTGCCGGTGGTGTACATCCCCGCCATCAGCACCCGCTTCCCCACGTGCTCGGCGAGCGCCGTGCTGGGCACCAGCCGGAATCGCCGCAGCTCCTGGGCGTGGAGCGTCATCGGGTGGGCATCGGTGCAGAAGCCGAGGAGCGCCCAGGCGTCGCGACGCTTGCGGTCGGGGGGGTAGTCGGAGAGGAGCGGGAAGGTGGCCCGGTCATCCCGACCGACCCCGAGCGAAGCGAGGGGGAGTGGAGGGATCTGCTTTTCCTGCCTCGACTGAAAAAGCAGATCCCTCGACTTCGGCGGCTGCGCCGCCTTCGCTCGGGATGACACGAGCGGTGGCCTGCTATCCGTGTCCACCGCCCACAACATCTGCGGCCGGTTCATCCCGCCGCCGATCGCATCGCACGCCCCCACCTTCACCAGCAGCCGCAGGTCGTCGTTGCCGATCGCGGTGCGCGCTCGCAGCTCACTGAGCGACCGATACGCCCCGTGCGCCTCGCGCTCCGCCACCAGCCGCTCCGCGCCGTCGGTGGAGAGTCCCTTGATGAACTGGAGTCCCGTGCGGAGCGTCCGCCCGTGCCCGGTGCAGCGCCACACACTCGCGTTCACGTCAGGCGGCAGCACCGTCACGCCCATCCGCATCGCCTCGGCCACATACGCGAACGGCCGGTAGAACCCGCCACCGTTGGCGAGCACCGCCGCGATGAACTCCGCAGGGTGGTTGGCGCGGAGGTAGCAGCTCTGCTGCGCCACCTGGATGTAGGAGCAGGAGTGCCCCTTGCAGAACGAGTAGCCGGAGAAGGAGAGGATGTTCTCCCACACCGCGGCGATGCTGGCCGCGTCGCGGCCCCGCGCCCCGGCGCCGCGCACGAAGATGTCGAAGTACGACGCCAGCGCCGGCCCCGGCCGCTTCTTGGAGAGCGCCTTCCGGAGCCCGTCGGCGGTGGCCCAGTCGAGCCCCGCGAAGTCGTGCGCCACGTTGACCACGTCCTCCTGGTACACCATCACCCCGAAGGTCTCGGCGAGGGTGTCGCGGAGCGACGGATGGAGCGGCTCGTACGGCGCGCCGTGCAGCCGATCGAGGTAGATGTTGATCCACTTGTTGCTGGCCGGCCGGATGATCGAGGTGTTGAGCACCAGGATCTCGTAGCTCTCCGCCCGCGACTTGAGGTTGAGGATCCTGCTGGCCGGCGACTCGGTGTAGAACACGCCGAGGGTGTCGCCGCGGGCGAACATGGCGCGGGTGGCGGGGTCGTTGCCCGCCTGCTGCGAGGTGTAATCCAGCTGCACGCCGGTGTTCTCGCGCACCTGCGCGATCGCGTCGCGGATCACCGCGAGCGAGCGGTTGCCGAGCAGGTCGATCTTGACCAGGCCGGCATCCTCGGCGCCGTCCTTCTCGAACTGGATGCACGGCACCACCAGGTCGGGGGCGCCGTCGAGCTGCTTGGCCGCCGGTTCGAGCGGCACCACGTCGGTGAGCGCGCCGGGGACGATCACCACGCCGCCCGGGTGGAGCGAGAGGTGGCGCGGCGTGCCCACCAGCGACTCCGCCTGCGCGGCGATCTTCTGCCAGCCGTCGGGGAGGCGGAAGTCGCGGAAGTTGGGGTGTGTCGCCAGCAGTTCGCGCGCCGACTCGCCGTCGCCGTAGTGCGGCACGCGGCGGGTGACCTCGCGGATCTCCGCGGCGGGGCGGCCGTGCACCTTGGCCACCTCGCGGAGCGCCCCGGCGAGCCGCAGGCAGTTGTGGTTGCTCACCATCGCGGCGCGCGGCCGCGGATACTTGCGGAACACCCACGCCAGGATCCGGTCGCGTTCGTCCCACGGAAAATCCAGGTCGATGTCCGGCGGATCCTTGCGTGCCGGGTTGAGGAAGCGTTCGAAGAGGAGCCCCGCGCCGAGCGGCTCGACGTGAGTGATGCCGAGGCAGTAGGAGACGATGGAGTTGGCGACGGAGCCGCGGCCGCAGTGGGTGGGGCCGTGCTCCACGATGTCCTTGACGATCAGGAAGTAGTCGGCGAACCCCTTGAGGGCGATGATGCCGAGTTCGTGCTCGAGGCGGTCGCGGGTGATGGGGGCGAGGGCGCCGTAGCGGCGCATCGCGCCGTCGTAGGCGAGCGAGCGCAGCTGCTGCAGGGCGTCGCCGGTGTCGGTGGCGCGCGGCGCGATGGTGCGCCCCAGCGGGATCCGGTACTGGCAGCGCTCGGCGTTCACCCCCGCGGCGGCGAACGCCTCGGGGACGTCGGGGAAGTGCCTTTCCACTTCCGTGGCGGGTTTGAGCCAGCTGTCGCGAGATACGAGATACGAGGTGCGAGATGAGTCCCTCGTCCCGAGCGTAGCGAGGGACCCCTGTCCCGTGAGCGATCTCGTCCCGAGCGTAGCGCTTGCCCTGAGCAGGAGCGAAGGGAGGGACCCTTTGCGTCTGCGCCCGGGCGAGAGGTCCCTCACTGCGTTCGGGACGAGGT
>CAZNOJ010000141.1:0-5227 GCA_964574665.1 uncultured Gemmatimonadaceae bacterium | reverse complement strand
CTCCTGTCGGTGATCAGTGCCGCGCGACCCAAGATCGCCGACTATCCCTTCACCACGCTGGAGCCCAATCTCGGCGTGGTGGGGCTCTCCGGCTCGCGCTCGTTCGTGGTGGCCGACATCCCGGGCATCATCGAGGGAGCCCACGAGGGGAAGGGGCTCGGGCTCCGGTTCCTGCAGCACGTGGAGCGGACCCGGTTGCTCGCGTACCTGGTCGCGCTCGACGACCCCGATCCGGCCGGCACCCTCGAGCTGGTCCGTCGCGAGGTGCGGTTGCATTCCGCGGCGCTGGCGGCGAAGCCGTGGGTGCTGGTGCTCACCAAGCGCGACCTCGTCGCCGCCGACCAGCCGCTCCCCGACGTGCCCGCGCAGGGTGCTCTCGGCGTCGCGGTGATCTCGGCGGTGGCGGGGCAGGGCACCGAGGAGTTGCTCGAGCTGCTGTGGCGTTCGGTGAGCGACCTGCGCCACGCCGACGCGGAAGAACCCGAGGCGACCACGGAGGAACCGGCCGGCGATGCGTGGCACCTCGATTGGGGCGAGTCCGACTCCGGCGTCGACTGAAGACGAGCGCGTCGCCTGGTTGGCGCTCGCCGGGATTCCCGGCATCGGCACGCGGCGAATCGCCGCGCTGCTGTCTCGCTTCGGGACGGCGACTGCGGCACTCGACGCGCCGCAACCCGAGCTGGAATCCGTCGAAGGCATCACCGAACGCGGTGCACGCGCGGTGCAGGGTGCCGATCGTCGTCGCGCCGCCACGGTGCTGCAGGCGGCGGTGGCCGCGGGGCAGGAGGTCCTCGTCCCGGCCGCGCCGGGGTACCCCGCGTCGCTGCGCTCCATTCCCGATCCACCGGCGGTGCTCTTCGTGCGCGGCGATGCCGGCCTGCTCGCGCGGTGCGCGGTGGCCATCGTGGGATCGCGGCGGCACACCCGATACGGCGCCGAGGTGGCCGCGCGCCTCGCCGCGGAGGCGGTGCAGGCAGGGGCCGCCGTGGTGAGCGGCATGGCGCTCGGTCTCGACGCGGTGGCCCACGCGGCCGCGCTCGATGCCGGTGGCAGCACCATCGGCGTGCTCGGCACCGGGGTGGACGTGGTCTATCCTCGCGCCAATGCGCGCCTGTTCGAGCGCGTGCTCGCCGGGGGTGCCCTCCTCAGCGAGCATCCACCGGGAGATCGCGGGCATCCGGGTGCGTTCCCGCGGCGCAACCGGTTGATCAGCGGGTTGTCGGTTGCCCTCGTGGTGGTGGAGGCGGCCGAGGGATCGGGCACGCTGATCACGGTGGAATGCGCCCTGGAGCAGGGGCGCGACGTGTTCGCCGTGCCGGGACCGATCACGGCCGCCACCTCGCGCGGCACCAATCGCCTGCTGCGCGATGGGGCGACCCCCATCCTCGAACCGGGCGACCTCTTCCGCGCCCTGGGCGGGTCGCGGGAGCCGGTGGCGACCCCGGCGGCACCGTGCACCTTGTCTCCCGACGAAGCCCGCGTGTTCCACGCGCTGCCGGCCGAGGCGCTCCACGTGGACGACCTCGCCCACCGCGTCGGCATCCCGATCGGCACGCTGCTCGGCACGCTGCTGGGGCTCGAGTTGGCGGGCCTCGCCGAGCAGCTCCCGGGTGGACAGTTCCGGCGGCGTTGACGCACGCGCATCGCCGCGGCGATGAGGCGATATTTCCGGTCGGTCCATCAGGCACCCCAGGAGCCCCTCGCGTGACGAGTTCCCTCAGCACCGACCCGGCCGTTCGCCGGGCCTTCGCCGCCGACGCCTCGGGAATCGAACTGATGCCCGAGGCGGTGGCACGCCCCGCGTCGGCCGCCGAGGTGGCGGAGCTGCTGCGCGAGGCGGAGGCCGCTGCCACCCCGGTGACGGCCGCGGGCTGGCAGAGCAGCATGACCGGGGGATCGATCACCGACCGCGGCACCCTTCTCTCGCTGCGGGGACTCGACCGGATCCTGGATCTCGATCGCCAGGCGATGACGGTCACCGTGGAGCCCGGGATCGGCGTGGCAGACCTCAAGCGGCAGCTGGCCGCCGAGGGCCTGCTCTTCGCGCCGGATCCCACCAGCGAGGAGGAGGCCTCGATCGGCGGGGCGATCGCCTGCAACGCCTCGGGCGCGCGGTCGCTGCGCTATGGCGCCACGCGGCGCCACGTGACCGCGCTGACGGTGGTGCTGGCGAGCGGCGAGGTGGTCGAGGTGCGGCGCTCGCGCGTGGAGAAGAACACCGTCGGGTACTTCCCGGTGCAGGATCCCATCGACTGGTTCATCGGCAGCGAGGGCACGCTCGGCATCGTGGTCGCGGCGGAGCTGTCGCTGCTGCCGCTCCCGGAGCGGGTCACGGGTTTGGGCATCCCGTTCGCCACGCCGACCGATGCCCTTGCCTTCGTGCGCGCCGTCCGCACCGCGATGGTGCAGGGCACCGTCGCGCCGCGGTGTCTCGAGTTCCTGGATTCCCGCGCGCTGGAGATCGCGCGGGTGCAGGAGGGGGGCGCGGGCTGGACCGGGGACGCGTTCATCTACACCGAGCAGGAGCACGCCGGCGACCAGGACCTCGATTTTGCCGCGTGGCTGGCGCTGGCGGAGGCCCACCGGGCGCTGGCTGACGACGTGGTGGTCTTCGACGATGACGCCAGGATCCGCACTGCGCGCCTGGTCCGCCACGCCGTGCCGGTGACCATGCTGGAGCGTGGCAATGCCTTTGCGGCCGATGGGGGCCGGCGGATCGCCACCGACTGGGCCGTGCCCTATCCGATGCTCGCCGAGGCGCTCCGCATCGCGGCCGAGACGGCCGTGCGGCACGGCGTGGCGCTCCCCACGGTGTACGGCCACGCCGGCAACGGCCACCCGCACCAGGACTACGTGGCCCGCAACCACGCCGAAGTTGCGGTGGTGGAGCAGGTGGTGTCGGAGACGCTGCAGCAGGTGCTGGCGATGGGCGGCACGGTGGCGGCGGAACACGGCATTGGCAAGATCAAGCGGCAATGGCTGCCGCTCCAGTTCACGCCGCTGCAGTTGCGCGCCATGCGGGCGATGAAGCTGGCGCTCGATCCCACGGGCATCCTGGCGCCGGGCAACATCGTGAGCTGAGCCCCGGTGCACCTCTACCTGCACGTCCCCTTCTGCGCCCGGAAGTGCTCGTACTGCGACTTTGCCATCGCGGTGCGGGCCGTGACGCCGGACGCCGAGTATCACGCGGCCATCGAGCGCGAATGGGCGGCTCGCCTGCAGCACCGCCAGGTGACGCCCGGCGACGTGCTCGCCACCGTGTACTTCGGCGGGGGCACGCCCTCACGCCTCGAACCGGCCACGCTGGCGGCGATCCTGGCGCGCCTCACGCGCGAGTGTCCCCTCCAGCCGGGCGCCGAGGTGACCCTCGAGGCCAACCCCGACGACGTCACCGACGCCCGGGCCGCCGCGTGGGCCCGCATGGGCGTCAATCGCGTCTCGCTCGGCGTGCAGAGTCACCAGCCCGCCGTGCTCGAGTGGATGCACCGCACGCACCGCGCCGAGCAGGTGGCGCCCGCGGTCAAGGCGCTCCGGGGAGCCGGCATCACCAACCTGTCGCTCGACCTCATCTTTGCCCTGCCGCCGGAGCTGCCCCGCGACTGGCAAGCCGACCTCGTCCGCACGCTGGCCCTCGAGCCGACCCACGTCTCGCTCTACGGGTTGACCGTCGAGCCGCACACGCCCCTGGCCCGCTGGGCGGCGCGCGGCCAGGTGCACGAGGCCCCCGAGGAGCGCTACGCCGAGGAATACCTCCAGGCACACGAGGCGCTCGCTGCCGCCGGGCTCCGCCACTACGAAGTGTCCAACTACGCGAGTCCGGGACAGGAGGCGCGCCACAACGCCGCGTACTGGAGTGGCGCCGATTACCTCGGCCTGGGTCCCAGCGCCCACTCGTTCCTCGCCGGGGAGCGGTCGTGGAACACCCGGGAATGGGTGGCCTATCGCGACCTGGTGGCGCGCACCGGCATGCCGGTGGCCGGCACCGAGCGGCTGACGCCGGAGCAGCACCGGTTGGAGCGTCGCTACCTCGGCCTGCGCACGCTGGCCGGGCTGCCCGGCGGTGAGGTGCCGGCCGACGTGGTGGCAGGCTGGGAGCGGGAAGGGTGGGCCCACCGTGCCGGTGAACGGGTGGTGCTCACCCCGGCCGGGTGGCTCCGGCTCGATGCGCTGGTGACTCAGCTCGGCCAACCCTAGCTTTCGCCGATGGCCGAAGCCCATTCCCTGAGCGAGCGCGAGCGCCGCGTGCTCGAGGCCGTGATCGAGACGTACATCGCCACGGCCGAGCCCGCCGGCTCGCAGACCGTCGCGCGCCGCTCGGCGCTGGGCATCTCGCCGGCGTCGATCCGCTCCACCATGAGCGACCTCGAGGCCAAGGGGTTCCTGTTCCATCCGCACACCTCCGCGGGGCGGATCCCCACCGACCGCGCGTACCGGGTCTACGTGGACGCCCTGATGCGGCGGGCCCCGCCCGACCCGCAGTCGCGCGAGGCCCTCGAGGCGGAACTCACCGCCGCCCGGGTGGAGAGCGAGGAACTGCTCAGGCGGGCTGCGCAGGTGCTCGGCATCCTGACGCAGGAACTGGGCGTGGTGGTGGCGCCCGCGCTCGACGAGATCGTCCTGGAGCGGCTCGACCTGGTCAACGTGTCGGCGGAGCGCCTGCTGCTGGTGTTCAACCTGCGCAGCGGGACGGTGCGCACCATCTTCGTGCGCCTGCCGGGCGGAGTCCACCCGGCACACGTGGACGAGGTGCGGACGCTGCTCAACGCGCGACTCGCCGGCCTCTCGCTGCGGGAGATCCGCGCCACGATGGGTGATCGGCTGCGGGATGCGGCCACCTCCAGCGGCGCCGCCGAACTGCTCGACATCGTGCTGGCGGAGGGCGACGGAGTGTTCGACCTCCAGGAACCCGGCCAGGGGGTGCTGCTGGGGAGCGCCGCGCCGCTGGTGGACCAGCCGGAGTTCGCGTCGAGCGAACGGATGCGGGTCCTGCTCAGCATCACCGAGGGGCGCGAGCGGCTGCGGGAGGCGCTGGCCGAACGGCGCCGCGACGGCCTCACGATCACCATCGGCACCGAGCACGACGATCCGGACCTGACCGGATTCACCCTGGTCACCTCGACCTACCGACGCGGCGGGGCGACCGGCGTGATCGGAGTGCTGGGGCCCACCCGCATGCCCTACGACAAGATCATCGGCCTGGTGGAGCACACCGGCCGCCTGGTGGAAG
>CAZNOJ010000140.1:0-5267 GCA_964574665.1 uncultured Gemmatimonadaceae bacterium | reverse complement strand
TCTCGGCCCAGTCCTGGGACTCGGTGCCGCCGGCGCCGGGATGGATGGTGAGGATGGCGTCCCGCGCATCGTCGGAGCCCTGGAGCATGGTCTGCAGCTCGAGCCGCTCGACCTGGGCGGCGGCCACCGCGAGGTCGGCCGCCACTTCCTGGTGCATCTCGGCGTCGGGTTCGGCCTCCAGCAGCTCGAGCAGCCCGGCCGCGTCGTCGAGCCGGCTCACCAGCTCCTGGTACGGCGTGACCCAGCCCTTGAGCCGCTTGATCTCCTGCACCTGCTCGCGGGCCCGCTCGGCGTCCGACCAGAACCCCGGGTCGCCCTGTCGGGCCTCGAGGTCGTGGAGCCGCGCCTGCTTGCGCTCCAGGTCAAAGAAACCCCCGCAGCTCGACCATCCGCTGCCGCAAGGAGTCCACCTGCTCTGCCAGATCCGCCATGCCTGCCCTCACCGGCGATCGAAGGCCGCTCACCACTCCGCCTCGCGGCGGCGGCGAACGGCCCCTGAAGTGTTCCTGCAAGATAACGGAGCGACCCGTGGCGGGCGACCGTCAGCCGAAGAGCGACTGGCCCTCCGCGAGGATCTCGTTGAGGGCCTCGGTGAAGTACGGTGTGGTGGAGGCCAGCTCTTCGCCCACCTGCTCGGTGTACTCCTCCCAGCTCTTGCGGATCTCCTCGGCGAACAACTCCTTGAGGTTGCCATCGGCCAGGCCGCGCTGCCGCTTCTCGGGATGGTAGACCACGAGGTCGCTCACCAGGGCGCGCGCGAGGCGCCGGGCCCGGGTGGAGGGGTCCTGCTGGAGAAAGGGATTGTTGAACCGGCTGCCGCCTGCCGCTGGAGGCGGGGGCGGAGGGGACGGTGGGGCGACGGGCGCCGGGGGCGCGGGATCGGGCACCGCCGGCAACACCGACAGCGGGACCACGGCCGAGACGACCGGCGCGATCACCGAGGGCGGCTCCGGGGCCGGGGGTGCTGCCGCCACCGGCGCCTGGGGAGGCGGGGGCGGGACCGTCGGTGCGGCCGGCGCCGGCGGTGCCGCCACCTGGGGGGCGGCCTCGGCCTCGGTCGGCCGCCGTACGGGGATCAGTCCGGCACAGACCGAGCACCGGGCCCGGACTCCCCGCTCGGGGATCTTGGCCGGGTCCACGCGGAAGACGGTGGCACAGGTCGGACAGGCAACGTTCATCGGCACCCTCAGGGCGAGCGGGCGTCGCGGCCGCCCGGGCCGCTCCGCACGTCGTGGTCTCCGCGGCGGCGATCGGCGACGAAGACCGATCCCGGCAGCGACTTGGCGTAGCTCTTCATCTCGGTGGCCAGCTCGCTCACCTCGGCGGGGTGGGAGAAGCGCCGGTGCTGGTTGGTCACGACACCGATCGAGAGCGTCATCAGGGGGACCCGGTGCAGCTGGCCCCGCCGGTCCTTCCCGAAAAAATAGCCTGCCCGACGGTCCTGGTCATTGTACTGCAGCGGGATCAGCTCGTCGAACACCGCCAGGATCTCCGCACAGGCGGCCGGATAGCCCTCGAGCGGCGTCACGAAGATGAAGTCGTCCCCCCCGATGTGGCCGACAAATCCCTCGCTCCCCAGCTGGCCCCGCACCACGTCGTGGAGAATCCGGGAGAGGATGTAGATCACCCGGTCGCCGTCGTAGTAGGAGTAGCGGTCGTTGAACTCCTTGAAGTGGTCGAGGTCGGCGTAGCACACCGCGAACTGGCCGCCCCCCTCGAGGCGTCGGCGAATCTCGCGCTCGATCTCCGTGGTGCCGGGCAGGCGGGTGGACGGGTGCACCGCCACGTTGCGCTCGGTGCGCTCGCGGAGGGCATCGAGCCTGGCCCGCTGCTCCGACGGGGAGAAGAGGGGCGAGAGGATCTCGTCGGCCCCCGCGGCGTACCACTCCTCCACGATCCTGGCGTCGTGTGTCGTGGTGAGGATCGTCACCGGGATGATCGCCGTGAAGGGGTCGGCCTTGAGCCGGCGCAGGGCCTCGACCACCTCGGGGCGCCCGGGGGCGTCGTCCACGAAGACCATGGCCCCACGGCCGCGCAGCACCAGCGCCTCGACGTGGTCGGGCCGCTCGTGCTCCTCGACGGCGAAGCCCCGCTCCGCCGCCCACCTCGCCAGGAGGTCGGGCGGCGGCCGGTCAGCCGCGCCGCAGTAGAGGATGATCTGCCGTGGAACCACCGCCCCGCCCTTCCCCGCGTGGGGATCGCAACGTACCCGCCGCCCCGGAAGCCGTCAAATGAACCACGCCGCGGCGGCCAGCATGGCATACAGCGCCAGCAGCTGCAGCCCCTCGAACCAGTGCGACTCGCCGTCGAGGGTGATGATCGCCGAGGTCAGCACGGCGATGGCCAGCCCCACGACCTCGAAGGAGGGGAAGACCAGGTCCATGCCCGGGACGCCGAGGAAGACCCCCACGAACACCAGCACAGGGGCGACCAGCAGTGCAATCTGCGTGCTCGACCCCAGGGCGATCTGGAAGGCGAGGTCGGTGTGGCCCCTCCGGGCGGCCACCACCGCCGTGCCGTGCTCTGCAGCATTGCCGATGATCGGGATCAGGATGAGGCCCAGGAAGGCCTCCGAGATCCCGAAGGACGCGGAGACCGGCTCCACGGCGTGGACCAGGATCTCCGACATCACCGCCACCCCGATGGTGGCGAGCGTGAGGAGGCCGACCGCCTTGGGCACCGACCAGGTCCCGCTCAGCTCGTGACCGGCCATCTGCCCGCCGCCGAAGAGCGGCCGGTGGGTCCGCAACACGAAGAAGAGCGAGCCGAGGTAGGTGAGGATCAGGATCCCGGCCACCACCTCCGAGAGCCGCAGCTCGGTGGTGGCGCGCAGGGCGGCGTCGGGCATCGTGGCGTGGAAGAGGGTCGGAAAGACCAGGGCCGCCACGGCCAGCGCCAGCATGGCGGAGGACATCCCGGCGTTGGTGCGGTTGAACCGGAGCATCGGGGTCCGGGTGCCGCCCGCCACCAGCGAGAGCCCGAGGATCAGGAGCAGGTTGCCGAGGATCGAGCCGGTGATGGATGCCTTGACCAGGTCCACCAGGCCGGCCCGCAGCGCGGCGATGGCGATGATCAGTTCGGCGGCATTGCCGAAGGTGGCGTTGAGGAGGCCGCCCAGGGTCGGCCCGGTCCGTTCGGCGAGCTGCTCGGTGGCCTCGCCCATGAGGCCGGCCAGGGGGAGCACCCCGAGGCAGGCGGTGAGGAACACCGCGATCGGCGGGGCGTGGCTCAGGTAGAGCCAGACGGCCGCCGGGACGGCGAGGTAGAGCGGCGTGAGCCACGAGAACCGCCGACCCGACTGCACGTCGAGGGGGCGCCGCGGACGTGGTGTCTCGACCGGAGGGGCGTTCGTGGGCGGCGGCGGGGCCTCCCGCACCGGCTCCTCCCGGCGGGGGCGGGCCGGCTCGCGCTCGCGGCGCGGGGGCGGTTCGCTGCGTGCAGGCTCCTGGCGCGGGGGGGTCGGCTGGCGCTGGCTGGGGCGGTCGGTGGCCAGGGCCTTGAGTCGCGACGGCTTGAGGTCGAACTCGGTGAGGGCCCTGGCGATCGCGCCGCGGGGCTCCTGGATCATGGCCAGCAGCAGGTCGTCGGTGGAGGGCTCGTCGCGGCCGGCGGCGCGGGCGCGTTCCACGGCCTGCTCGATCACCCGCTGGGCATGCGAGGTGAGCCCGCCCGGCTCCCCGGCCGCCGGGCCACCGCGGCGGCCGCGACCCGCGCGCCCGCCCTTGGCGAGGATCCCGTCGAAGGTGGCGGCGGTCAGCCCCGCGGCACTCATGGCGTCGGCGATCGGGCCGCGGGCATGGGTGAGCCAGGCGAGGAAGAGGTGTTCGGTTCCGGTGAAGTCAGACTGGCGGGATGCCGCCTGCTGCACCGCGGCGGCACGGATGGCGTCGAGTGTCGGCACGAGTCTCAGTCGAGGGGTGTGGCTTCGTCGATCAGCATGATCGGGATGTCATCTTCCACGGCGAACACCAACCGACAGGCGTGGCAGACCAGCGCCTCGACCGGGTCGGTGCGGTGTTCGAGGTCGCCCTTGCACTGCGGGCAGACCAGCAGGTCGAGCAATTCCGCCGGGACGCTCACTCAGCGACTCTCCTCGTTAGGCACCGGGAACCCGAAGCGGGCCAGTGCGCCGCGGGAGCGACGCCACCGGGGGAGCACCTTGACCCAGGTTTCCAGGAAGATCGGCACGCCCATCAGTTCCTCGAGCCGGGCGCGGGCATGGGTGCCGATCTGCCGGAGCATGGCCCCGCCCTTCCCGATCACGATCCCCTTCTGGGACTCGCGCTCCACGTACAGCGTGGCCCGAATGTACACGGGCGTGCGGTCCTCGTGGAACTCGTCGACCTCGGCGGTGACGGCGTAAGGGAGCTCGTCGCCGAGCAGGGCGAAGGCGGCCTCACGGAGGTACTCCCCGACGAAGAACCGCAGCGGTTGGGTGCCGATCTCGTCGGCGGGATGGCGATGGGGGCGCTCCGGCAGCAGGGGGATGATGCGGTCCACCAGGGCGGTCACGCTGGCCGGGTCGGAGGTGCTCACCGCCATGCTGGCGTCGGTGGAGAGCTCCCGTCGCCGTGGGGCGGAGACCAGGTCGGCCTTGGTGTACACGACGAGCCGCCCCTGCCGGCCGCCCGCGGGGGTCGGGACCACGAGGTCGGGGGCCAGCGTCTCGAGGGGCTGGGCGGGCGCCTCGGTGGCGGGGTGGAGGTGGAGGATCACGTCGGCGCGGGCGAGGGCCTCGAGGGCGAGGTGCCGCATCGCCTGCTGGAGGGGATAGGCGGGGTCGAGGAGTCCGGGGAGGTCCTCGAAGATCAGCTGGGCCTCGCCGGTGGTGAGGATGCCGGTGACGGGGAGCCGGGTGGCCTGGGCCTTGGGCGACACCATGGAGAGGTTGGTGCCGAGGATGGCGTTGAGGAGCGACGACTTGCCGACGTTGGGTCGTCCGGCGAGGGCCACGGTGCCGCAGCGGGTGGGGGGCATGGCGGAAGATAGGAGGACGGAGGACGGAGAACGGAGGGTGGAGGACGGAGGTGGCGGGGAAGCCCCGTTACCCCGATGCTCCGACCGCTGCCCTCCGTCCTCCGCCCTCCGTTCTCCGGAACAAAGAAGCCGGCCATCGCGAGGATGTCCGGCTTCGTTTGGGGTGGCTGACGACGGTCTACTCTCCCACCACCTCGCGGTGGCAGTACCATCGACGCTACGGGGCTTAACTGCCGTGTTCGGAATGGGAACGGGTGTTTCCCCCTCGCTAGAGTCACCGGAAAACTCGA
>CAZNOJ010000139.1:0-5276 GCA_964574665.1 uncultured Gemmatimonadaceae bacterium | reverse complement strand
CTCAAGCCGATGAACTGCCCGTCGCACCACGTGTACTACGGCACCCGCAGGCATTCCTACCGCGAGCTGCCGATGCGGTACGTGACCTACGACGTGCTGCACCGCAACGAGGTGTCGGGCGCGCTGTCGGGGCTGACGCGGGTGCGGCAGTTCGCCCAGGACGACTGCCACATCTACCTGCGCGAGGACCAGATCCCGGGCGAGGTGCAGCGGCTCACCGACTTCATCCTGTCGTACTACCGGCTGTTCGGGCTCGAGGCGCGCCTCAAGTTCGCCACCCGGCCCGAGCAGCGGATCGGGGACGACGCCATGTGGGACCGCGCCGAGGGGGCGCTCCGCGCCGCGCTCGAATCCACCGGGCTCCCCTACGAACTCAAGCCGGGTGACGGGGCGTTCTACGGGCCGAAGATCGACTTCGACGTGACCGACGCGATCGGGCGCGCCTGGCAGCTGGGGACCATCCAGCTCGACTACGCCGCGCCGGAGCGCTTCGACCTGAGCTACGTGGGCGAGGACAACGCGGAGCACCGTCCCGTGGTGATCCACCGGGCGGTGAACGGCTCGTTCGAGCGCTTCATCGCGATCCTGATCGAGCACTTTGCCGGCGCGTTCCCGCTCTGGCTGGCCCCCGAGCAGGTGCGGGTGCTGCCGATCGGCGAGGACCAGCACCAGGCCGCCCTGGCGGTCACCGAGCGGCTCCGGGCCGCGGGGCTCCGCGCCGCGATGCACGAACGCGAGACGCTCAACTACCGGATCCGCGAGGGCGAGGTGGCCCGGGTGCCGTACCTGGCCGTGGTCGGCGCCCGCGAGGCGGAGGCCGGCACCGTGGCGGTCCGCAGCCGCGGGGCGGGGAACAAGCAGGACGTGCTGGCCGTGGAGGAGTTCGTGACGCGGCTGGTCGCCCAGGTGCGGGAGCGGGCGTTGGTGCCGTGACTGAGAACGGAGGGCGGAGGGCGGAGGGCGGAGGACGGAGGGCGGGTGCGCTGTCCTCCGTCCTCTGTCCTCTGTCCTCCATTAGCTTTGACCCTGACCTCGTCAGGAGCCTGTCGTCTTGTCCGACGCCACCACCCCCGTGATCCTCTCTGCCTGCCGCACCCCGGTGGGGCGCTACCTGGGCGGCCTGTCACCGCTCACGGCGCCGGCGCTGGGTGCGATCGTGATCCGCGAGGCGATCCGTCGCGCCGGGATCGAGGCGGCGGCGGTCCACGAGGTGGTGATGGGGCACGTGCTGCAGGGCGGCACCGGCCAGGCCCCGGCCCGCCAGGCGATGATCCATGCCGGCATCGCCGGGGCGGTGCCCGCGCTCACCATCAACAAGGTGTGCGGCTCGGGGCTCAAGGCGGTGATGCTGGCGGCGCAGGCGATCAAGGCCGGTGACGCCGAGTGCGTGGTGGCCGGCGGCATGGAGTCCATGTCCTCCGCACCACACTACCTCTACGGCTATCGCGGCGGGATCAAGGCGGGCAACCAGACCGTGGTGGACGGCATGATCCACGACGGGCTCTGGGACTCGTTCGGCAACACCCACATGGGCGAGTACGCCGAGTACACCGCCACCAAGGCGGGGATCTCCCGGGCCGACCAGGACGCCTTTGCCTTCGCCTCGCACCAGAAGGCGGTGGCCGCGCAGCAGGCCGGGGCGTTCCGCGACGAGATCGTGCCGGTCGAGATCGCCGGCCGCAAGGGGACGGTGACGGTGTCGGCCGACGAGTCGCCGCGCGCCGACACCTCGCTCGAGGCGCTGGCGGCCCTCAAGCCGGCGTTCGTCAGGGACGGCACCGTCACCGCGGGCAACGCCCCCGGGCTCAACGACGGCGCCGCGGCCACGGTGGTGACCTCGCTGGCCTTCGCCAAGGCGCACGGCCTGGCCCCGCTGGCGCGGATCACCGGCTACGCCACCGGCGGCGGCGAGCCGCGCGACCTCTTCTTCGCGCCCATCCTCGCGGTGCAGAACCTGATGGCCAAGGCCGGCACCGCGATCGGCGACTACGACCTGATCGAGGCCAACGAGGCCTTCGCGGTCCAGGCGCTGGCCGACGGCCGCGCGCTGGGCTGGGACTGGGACCGGGTCAACGTGCGGGGCGGGGCGATCGCCATCGGCCACCCGATCGGCGCCAGCGGTGCCCGGGTGCTCACCACGCTGCTGTACGCCATGCGCGACCGCGGGGTCGCGACCGGGCTGGCGACGCTGTGCCTGGGTGGGGGGAATGCGGTGGCGCTTTCAGTGAGCCGCGGGTCGTGAGTCGCGTGTCGCGGGAGGCTTCCTCTCGCGACCCACGACCCGCGACGCGCGACCAACCAGCACGGAGATCTGCATCGCAATGAGCACTATTGCCGTCATCGGCTCCGGCACCATGGGCAACGGCATCGCCCACGTCTTCGCCCAGCACGGGCACGACGTGGCGGTGATTGACGTCAACGCCGAGGCGCTGGAGCGGGCGCGCGACACCATCGCGCGCAACCTCGAGCGGCAGGTCAAGAAGGGCACCCTGGCCCCCGAGGCGCCCGCGGAGATCCTCGCCCGCTTGCGGTTCGGCACCGCGCTCGACGCGGCGGCCGGCGCCGGGCTGGTGGTCGAGGCGGCGAGCGAGAACCCGGCGATCAAGTTCGACCTCTTCACCCGACTCGACCAGCTCTGCCCCGCCGACACCATCCTCGCCAGCAACACCTCCTCCATTTCCATCACCGAGATCGCCGCCCGCACCGGTCGCGCCGACCGGGTGATCGGGATGCACTTCATGAACCCGGTGCCGGTGATGCAGCTGGTGGAGGTGATCCGGGGCCAGGCCACCTCCGAGGCCACCACCCAGGCGGTGATGGAGCTGTCGCGGGCGCTGGGCAAGACGCCGGTGGAGGTCAACGACTACCCGGGATTCGTCAGCAACCGGGTGCTGATGCCGATGATCAACGAGGCGATCTTCTGCGTCTACGAGGGGGTGGCCACCCCCGAGGCGATCGACACCGTGATGAAGCTGGGGATGGCGCACCCGATGGGACCGCTGACGCTGGCCGACCTGATCGGGCTCGACGTCTGCCTCGCCATCCTCGAGGTGCTCCACACGGGACTGGGCGACGACAAGTACCGCGCCTGTCCGCTGCTCAAGCGGATGGTGGCGGCCGGACAGCTGGGACGGAAGAGCGGGAAGGGCTTCTTCGACTACAAGGCGGCCTGATGGACACCTTCGGCGAAATGCAGTCCTGGGGTCACGAGCAGGTGGTCTTCTGCCACGAGCCGTCGTGCGGCTACTTCGGCATCATCGGCATCCACGACACCACGCTCGGGCCGGCGCTCGGCGGCACCCGGGTCTGGCAGTACGAGTCCACCGAGGCCGCCCTGCGCGACGTGCTGCGGCTGTCGCGGGGGATGACCTACAAGTCGGCCGTGGCCGGCCTCAACCTCGGCGGCGGCAAGGCGGTGATCGTCGCCGATCCCAAGCGGACCGATCGCGAGTCGCTGTTCCGCGCGCACGGGCGGTTCGTCGAGTCGCTGGGCGGCCGCTACATCACCGCCGAGGACGTGGGCACCTCGCCGCAGGACATGGAGTTCGTCAAGCGGGAGACGAGCCACGTGGCCGGCCTGCTCAACCTGAGCGGCGATCCCTCCCCGGTCACCGGCTACGGCGTGTACGTGGGGATGAAGGCCGCCGCCAAGGTGCAGTGGGGCAGCGACTCGCTGGCCAGCCGCACCGTGGCGGTGCAGGGGGCCGGCAAGGTGGCCTACTACCTGATGTCGCACCTGCACGCCGAGGGGGCCCGCCTCATCGTCACCGACATCGACCAGGACAAGGTCAAGCGCTGCGTGGACGAGTTCGGTGCCAGCGCCGTGGCACCCGACGCGATCTTCGATGCCAAGGCCGACATCTTCGCCCCGTGCGCCCTGGGCGGCATCATCAACGACGACTCGCTGCAGCGGCTCAAGGTGGCGGTGATCGCCGGCGGCGCCAACAACCAGCTCGCCGAGGAGCGCCACGGCCGCGAGCTGGAACAGCGCGGCATGATCTACGCCCCCGACTACGTCATCAACGGCGGCGGCGTGATCAACGTGTACGGCGAGCTGCAGGGCTGGACCCAGGATCGCGGCAAGCGCAAGGCGCAGGAGATCTACGACACGATCCTCCGCGTCTTCTCGATCGCGGGGCGCGACGGCATCCCCTCCTTCGAGGCGGCCGACCGCCTCGCCGAGGAGCGGATCCGGTCGGTGGCCGCGCTCAAGGACATGTGGGTGGCCGGGGACAGATAGCCAGGAGAGTGGAGAACGGGGGGTGGAGAACGGAAGTGCCCCCTCCACCCTCTACCCTCCGCCCTCTGTTCTCGATGGATACGGAACTCTCCTCAGTCGAGGAACGACGTCATGCCTGAAACCATCCCCATCGCCGCCGACCACGCCGGCTACGAGATGAAGCAGCTCCTGGTCAAGGAGCTGGAGGCGCTGGGGTACGCGGTCCAGGACCTCGGCACCGACTCCACGGCCTCCACCGACTACCCCGACTACGCCCACGCCGTGGCGCGCCTGGTGGAGCGGGGCGAGGCGCGCCGCGGGGTGCTGCTCTGCGGCACCGGGCTGGGGATGGGCTACGCCGCCAACCGGCACCACCGCGTCCGCGCCGCGGTGGTGTGGAGTCCCGAGGTCGCCAAGCTGGCGCGGGAGCACAACGACGCCAACGTGCTGGTGCTCCCCGCGCGCTGCATTGACGACACCACCGCGCGCAAGATCCTGCACACCTGGCTGGACACCCCGTTCGAGGGCGGCCGCCACGAGCGGCGGGTGGCCAAGATCGAGTGCAACGGATGAGCGGCCTCGACCACGCGGCGCCGGTCCAGCGCGCCGATCCCGAGGTGGCCGCGCTGGTGCGCCTGGAGCTGGCCCGCCAGCGCGAGGGCCTCGAGCTGATCGCCAGCGAGAACTACGCCTCGCGCGCGGTGCTCGAGGCGATGGGATCCTGCCTCAACAACAAGTACGCCGAGGGGTACCCGGGCAAGCGATACTACGGCGGCTGCGAGGTGGTGGACCGGGTCGAGCAGCTGGCGATCGACCGCGTCAAGCGCCTCTTCGGGGCGGAGCACGCCAACGTGCAGCCGCACTCCGGGGCGCAGGCCAACTTCTGCGCCTACATGGGGCTGGTGCCGCCCGGCGCCACCATCATGGGGCTGGCGCTGCCGCACGGCGGGCACCTGACCCACGGCTCACCCGTCAACCACACCGGCCAGGTGTGGCGCGCCGTGCAGTACGGGGTCCGCAGCGACACCGGCCGGATCGACTACGACCAGGTGCGCGA
>CAZNOJ010000138.1:0-5305 GCA_964574665.1 uncultured Gemmatimonadaceae bacterium | reverse complement strand
GAGGGGATCGAACGCCTGGCACGGGTGGTGAGCGTGCCGCTCTCGGGCCAGCCCAACGCCGGCCTGCCGCGCGACCTCGGCGATCGCAAGCTCTACGTGGCGTCGCCCGAATACGTGGGGGAGCATGCCCGCCGCATGGTGGCGGCCGGGGCCCGCCTGGTCGGCGGGTGCTGCGGCACCACGCCGGAGCACATCGCCGCGATCAAGCGATACGTGCGATCGGTGGCGTCCGCGAGGGCGAACGAACGACAGCGAACCGCGAACAGCGAGCAGCGAACGGCGCGCGGCGAACCGGCAGGCGCGAACCCTGTCGCGGCAATCCCGCTCGCCGAGCGCTCGCGGCTCGGGGGCAAGCTGGCGCGCGGGGAGTTCGTGCGCACCGTGGAACTGGTGCCGCCGCGCGGCGCCGACGCCGCGCCGATGCTGGCGCAGGCGCGCCAGCTGCTGGCGGCGGGTATCGACGCCATCAACATCCCCGATGGACCGCGCGCCCAGAGCCGGATGTCGGCGCTGCTGTCGGGCATGCTGGTGGAGCGCGAGGTGGGGATCGAGACGATTCCCCACTACGCCTGCCGCGACCGCAACCTGCTCGGCATGCTGTCCGACCTGCTCGGTGCCGCGGCGGGGGGCTTGCGCAACCTGCTGGTGGTGACCGGTGACCCGCCCAAGATGGGGCCCTATCCGGAAGCCACCGCGGTGTTCGACATTGACGCGATCGGCCTGACCAACCTCGTGGCCCGCCTCAACCGGGGGCTCGATCCCGGCGGCAATCCCCTGGGGGGGCCCACCGCGTTCGTGCATGGCGTCGGGGTGAACCCGGCTGCGCCCGACCTCGAACGCGAGATGTCCCGCTACGCGTGGAAGGTGGAGGCAGGCGCCTGCTTCGCGATGACCCAGCCGGTGTTCGACCCCGAGCACCTGGCCCGCGGACTCGACCGGCTCCAGCCATTCGGCATTCCGGTCATCGTGGGGGTGTGGCCGCTGGTCTCGCTCCGCAACGCCGAGTTCCTGGCCAACGAGGTGCCCGGGGTGACCGTGCCCGACGCGGTCCTCGAACGGATGCGGGTGGCGAGCGTGGCGGGCCGCGAGGCGGCGCTGGCCGAGGGTGTGGCTATCGCCCGGGAGACGGTGGCCGCCATCCGCGGGCGCGCCGCGGGGGTGCAGGTGGCGGCCCCGCTCGGGAGGGTGGAGGTGGCGTTGGAGGTGGCCGGTGAGTGACGGGCGACGCGAGCGCCTTGGGGGTCGCCCGTCGCCCGTCGCCTGTCGCTAAATTCGGGACGACCCTCGACCGGATCCCGCGACATGACGACCGCCACCTCCCCCGCCCCGCTCACCGTCCTCTCCGAGGAGGAGGCGCTCTTCCGGCAGGTCGTCCGGGATTTCGCCGAGTCGGAGGTCGCCCCGCACGTCTCCGAGATGGACGAGGCCTCGGCGATGCGGCCCGAGCTGATCGCCCAGTGCTTCGAGCTCGGCCTGATGGGCATCGAGGTGCCGGAGCAGTACGGGGGGGCCGGCGGATCGTTCTTCCTCGCCACCCTGGCGATCGAGGAGCTGGCCCGCGTGGATGCGTCCACGGCGATCTACGTGGACGTGCACAACACGCTCGTCAACAACGCGCTGCTCCGCTGGGGCTCGGAGGAGCAGAAGGCGCGCTACTTCCCGCGGATGACCAGCAACCTGCTGGGCGCGTTCGCGCTCTCCGAGCCGGCCTCGGGCTCCGATGCCTTTGCCCTGGAAACCCGCGCGGTGCAGGACGGCGACGACTGGCTGCTCACCGGCCGCAAGTTCTGGATCACCTCCGGGGCCGAGGCGGGGATCTTCATCGTCTTTGCCAACGTGGATCCCGCACTGGGCTACAAGGGCATCACCGGATTCCTCGTGGAGCGCGACTTTCCCGGCTTCGGCATCGGCAAGCGGGAGAAGAAGCTGGGCATCCGCGCCTCCAGCACCGTGGAGCTGATCCTGGAGAACTGCCGGGTGCCAGCCGCCAACGTGCTCGGCCCTGTGGGCCAGGGCTACAAGATCTCGATCGAGACGCTCAACGAGGGCCGCATCGGGATCGGTGCCCAGATGGTGGGCGTGGCGCAGGGGGCGCTCGACGCGACCATCCGCTACGTGAAGGAGCGCAAGCAGTTCGGCAAGGCGATCGGCGACTTTCAGGGGGTGCAGTTCCAGCTCGCGGAGATGGCCGTGGAACTCGAGGCCGCGCGGCTGCTGGTGTACAACACCGCCCGACTCAAGGACGCCGGCCTGCCCTTCACGCGGGAGGCGGCGATCACCAAGCTGTTCGCCTCGGAGGCCGCCAACCGGATCACCTCGCAGGCCGTGGAGCTGTTCGGCGGCTACGGCTACTCGCGCGAGTACCCGGTCGAGAAGTTCTATCGCGATGCCAAGATCGGCGTGATCTACGAAGGCACCAGCAACATGCAGCGGCAGACGATCGGGAAGATGCTGCTCAAGTAGTCGCGGGTCGCGCGTCATGGGTCGCGGGAGTGGCACTCTCGCGACCCATGACCCGCGACTCGCCTCCCACCTGAACTTTCCGCACGCTTCTTGCGTAGTCCCCTGATATGCGCCGTCTCCCCCTGCGGCCCATTGCAGCGCTGTGCCTCGTGGCTGGTTTCCGGGCACCGCTCTCCGGGCAAATTGCCGTCCCCGACCAGCTGGAGAGCTGGTATGCCGAGGCCCTGACCCGGGCCCCCGGCACGTGGGGCGTGGTGGTGGCCGACGACCAGGGGAAGGTCCTCTGGTCGGTCAATGGCGACCAGGCGATGACCCCTGCCTCCACGGTCAAGGTGCTGACCACCGGGTTCGCCCGCTCCCGGGTTGGGGGCGAGGCCCGGCGGCCGACCCGGGTCCACGGCGTCGGCGCGGTTGACCCGGTGGACGGCACCTGGAAGGGGAGCTGGTCGCTGGAACTCAATGGCGACCCGACGCTTGAGCGCCCCGATGTGGGCGGTCCCACCCTGCGCCAGCTCGCCGACCAGCTCCGCGCCATCGGCATCCAGAAGCTCAACGGCCCGCTCCGGCTGTCCTCGCTCGAGGGGAGCACCCGCACCGCGTATCCCGCCGCGTGGGGGAGCCGGCATCGCGGCCGGTACTTCGCGCCGCCAGTGGGCCCGATGACGCTCAACGAGAACCTGGTCGCGTTCACGCTGTCGCCGGGCAGCAAGGTGGGGGCGGCTCCGGAGCTCACGGCCGACCTGCCGAGCGGGGTGGATGCGATGGTGCAGGTGCAGGCCCGCACGGTGGCGGGTCGCACCAATCGGCTGGTGATCCGTGCCAGTGGCGGCGGCTGGGTGGTGACCGGGACCATCGGTCGCAGCGCGCCGGCGCGACGCTACACCTTCGTGGCGCACGATCCCACCGCGCTGGTGACGGCGGTCTGGCAGGACGCGCTCGACCAGGTGGGGATCACCTGGGCTCGCACCGCGGCACCGGGCCGCACGAGTGGCGACCTCCGGGTGCTGGCCGAGGTGGCCTCGCCCACGTTCGACGCCATCGCCGCGGAGGTCAACCGTCGCTCGGTGAACATCGGCGCGGAGCTGTTGCTGGCGTGGGGCAGCGATTCCGGGAGCGCCGCGCGGCAGCTCGAGGAGCACGTGCGCCAGGTGACCGGGCTCAGCGAGGGGATCCGGCTGCACGATGGCAGCGGGCTCTCCGACAACGATCGCGTGTCGCCGGTGGTGTTCACCACCTACCTGGCCAACTTCCCGCGCACGCCCGCGGGACGCGACTTCCCGTTCCTGCTGCCCGCCAACGGGAGCGGCACGCTGCGCTCGCTCGCCACCGGGCTCCCCGAGCGCGGCGTGGTGCGCGCCAAGACCGGCTCGCTCAACAACACCGCCACGCTGGTGGGTTACCTCGGCCGCCCGGACGGGCTGCTGCTCGTGGCCGCGATGTACAACGGGCCGCGCACCAGCAACGCGCGCCAGGCGCAATGGGACCTCTTCCGCGCGCTGGGCGCCGATGGCGTGGTGATCCCGCCGATGGGCGACACCGATGTCGAGGTGACCTTCGGTGGCGAGGTGGTCCGGGGGCGGTAGCCTGGGCCGGCTACCGCCTCCCCCACGTCACGAGGCAGTCCGACGCCGAGGTCGGCGTGATCACCTCGCGAGCGCCGGTGCGCAGGTCCCAGATCGAGACCTCGTACCGCGGCGCCGATAGGTGGATCCCTGCGTAGGCACACATCGCAATGCGCTCGCCCGCCGGATCCCACGCGAGGAGGCTCGGGGCACTGGAGAGCGTGACGCTGGCCAGCTCATCGCCGCCGATGGACCATACCGCCACGCGACCGCTCCCGTCCCACGCCTGCTGCTCCGAGGCTACCACGCGGCCACCCTCCGGCGACCACACCGGCGACCGGAACCGGGCGCCCGCGACACCCGGCGCCAGTTCCACCAGGCCGGAACCATCCAGCGCCATCACCTCGAGCGGGAGGCCGTATGGCCACCGGGTCCTCGCGACCCACTGTCCATCGGGCGACCACGACGGCTCCGCGTTCACGGGAGCGTCGAGGACGCCATGGGCGATGGAATCGCCCGGTGCGATGCCGAGCGAGACGAGGCGTGCGCTTCCACCGGATCCGGTAGTGCGTGTCACGAGAATCCGGGTGCTGCTGCCATTCCACGATGGCCAGCGATCCTCGGCCCAGGCCGGGGAGAGTTGCACGCGGTGGCCGCTCGCGAGGTCGAGGAGATGGATCCAGCGCCCATCGCTGTACACGAGGCGCCGACCGTCCGGCGATACCCGAAGCGCCGACGCAGTGTCGGGAATCACGTGTCCCGACCACGAACCGGTCAAGTCTCCCGGCGTGGCGGCCCAGAGACGGGGGCCTTCCGTGCCGGCGAGCACGGTGCGCATGAAATGCAGCCGACTCGCGTTACCATCGCTCGTCGGCCCCGTCGATCCGCTGCCACAGGCGACACAGAGGGCCAGCATGGCCGTGAAACGCAGGTGACCGCGCATCATCGCCCCCGGGTTGAATGGCGGGCACTCCACGAGAGCGATTCGCACAGGAGCACCCCTCTGAACGGTCCATGGGCAGACCCGCCAGGACGTATCGGGGTCACCTTCGCCGGCGTCGCCCGTCGCCGGTCGCTCCCGCCCCCCGCCCGCGGGGCGGGGCAGGCCATCGCCTGTCGCAGATCACCCTACATTTGTTCGAGTCATGACCTCCGACCTCTTCCTCGACCTGCAGGCCGCGGTGGAGAACTCGCGGAAGGACCAGACGGTGAACACCCCGGCCCTGGCCACCATCTTCCTGGCCGCCCACCAGACGCAGTGGCTGTGCGAGAACGGCGGC
>CAZNOJ010000137.1:0-5350 GCA_964574665.1 uncultured Gemmatimonadaceae bacterium | reverse complement strand
CGCCCCCCGCCCCCCCCCCCCCCCCCCCCCCCCCCCCCCGCCACTACCAGACCATTGCCAACGGATTCTCCAGCATCGCCACCAGCGTCTGCAGGAACTTGGCGCCGGTGGCGCCGTCGATCACCCGGTGGTCGCACGACATGGTGATCCGCATCCGGCGGCGCACCTGCATGTCGCCGTCCACGATCACCGGCTTCGGCTCGATGCGGCCCACCGCGAGGATGGCGGCCTCGGGCGGGTTGATGATCGCGGTGAACTCGTCGATGCCGAACATCCCCAGGTTGGAGATGGTGAAGGTGGCGCCGGTGTATTCCTCGGGGAGCAGCTTCTTCTGGCGGGCCCGGCCCGCCAGCTCCCGCACCTCGGCGGCGATCTGCCGCAGCGACTTGGTGTCGGCGTGCCGGATCACCGGGGTGATCAGCCCCTCGTCGATGGCGACCGCCACGCCGACATGCACCTCGCGCCACTGCCGGATCCGGTCGTCCATCCACCAGGCGTTGACCCAGGGGTGCTGGCGGAGGGCGGCGGCGGCGGCGCGGATGATCACGTCGTTGAACGAGAACTTGCCGTCGGGGTCGGCGGCGAGCAGCGCCTCGCGCCCCTCGGCGGCGCGCTCCATGTCCACTTCGGCGGTGAGATAGAAGGTGGGCACCGGGCCGATGGACTGCGCCAGCCGCTTGGCGATCACCTTGCGCATCTGCGACAGCGGCACGTCCTCGAAGCCGGCCGAGTCGCCGGGGCGGGCGGCCGGGGCCGCCGCCGGCGACGGGGCAGCCACCGTGGCGCCTTCCACGTCGCGCTTGATGATGCGCCCCTCGGGACCCGAGCCGGCGATGGCGCCGAGGTCGAGCCCCTTCTCGGTGGCGATGCGGCGGGCAACCGGCGAGGCCTTCACCTTGCCGTCGACAGCAACAGGCGACGAAGCGACAGCGACAGGCGACGGGGCGACGGGCGACGGAGCATCGGGCAACACGGCAGGCTTGTCGCCTGTTGCCTTGTCGCCCGTCACCTTGTCGCTTGTCGCCGTGTCGCCCGTCGCCCCTCCGGGCACCGCCTCGCCCGCCGCGCCGATCCAGCCGACCACCGAGGCCACCGGGGCCGTGGCCCCCGCCGGCACCACCTGCGCCAGCAGCACGCCGTCGCCGCGGGCCACGAGCTCCATCACCGCCTTGTCGGTCTCCACCTCGGCGAGCACGTCGCCGGCCGACACGGTGTCGCCGACCGCCTTCTTCCATTCGACCAGCCGCCCCTCTTCCATCGTGGGGGACAGCGCTTCCATCACGATCTTGGTGGCCATTGGCTCAGTTCCGGTAGGCGGCGGTGTGCACCGCCGCGACGATCCGCGCCGCATCCACCTTGGCCGCGCGCTCGAGGTGCTTGTTGTAGGGCATCGGGACCTCCGCCTGGTGCACCCGGATCACCGGGTGGTCGAGGTCGTCGAAGGCCTCGCGCTGGATCAGGTCGGACACCTGGGCGCCGACGCTGGCGAAGCCCCACCCCTCCTCGGCGATCACCACGCGGTTGGTCCTGGCCACCGAGGCGAGGATGGCCTGCTCGTCGAGCGGCCGGATGGTGCGCAGGTCGAGCACCTCGCAGTCGATCCCCTCGGCCTCGAGGGTCTTGGCGGCGTTGAGCGCCGGCGCCACGGTCTTGGAGTGGCAGATGATCGTGGCGTCCCGGCCCGGCCGCTTGATGTCGGCCACGCCGATCGGCGTGAGGTACTCCTCGTCGGGGACCTCGCCCTTGGTGTTGTACAGCATCTCGCCCTCGATGAACACCACCGGGTTGTCATCGCGGATGGCGCTCTTGAGCAGCCCCTTGGCGTCGGCCGGGGTGGCCGGCATCACCACCTTGAGGCCGGGGATGTGGGCGTACCAGCTCTCGAAGGCCTGCGAGTGCTGCGCGGCCAGCTGCAGCGCCGCGCCGCCCGGCCCGCGGATCACCATGGGGCAGCCGATCTGGCCGCCGCTCATGTAGCGGATCTTGGCGGCGGCGTTGACCACCTGGTCGATGGCCAGCAGCGCGAAGTTGAAGGTCATCATCTCGATCACGGGGCGGAGGCCCACCATCGCCGCCCCGACGCCGATCCCGGCGAACCCCAGCTCGGCGATCGGGGTGTCCACCACCCGCCGCGGCCCGAACTCGTCGAGCAGCCCCTTCGAGACCTTGTAGGCGCCGTTGTACTCGGCCACTTCCTCGCCCATCAGGAACACGTCCTCGTCGCGCTGCATCTCCTCGCGGAGCGCGGCGTTGAGGGCGTCACGATACGTGAGCGTGGCCATCAGTCGCCCTCCGGCGCATAGACATCGGTGTAGAGCTGCGACGGATCGGGGTCGGGCGACTCCTCGGCGTACTGCACCGCGTCGGCCACTTCGGCGGCCACGTCGGCCTCGAGCTCCGCCATGCGGTCGTCGTCGAGCAACCCGAGTTCGCGCATCCGGTCGGCGAGCACGGTGATCGGGTCGCGGGCACGGAACTGCTCGACCTCGTCCTTCGAGCGGTAGGTGCCGTGCGGCGCGTCGGACATGGAGTGGCCGACGTAGCGATAGGTGATCACGTCCATCAGCGTGGGGCCGTCGCCGGCGCGGGCGCGGGCGATCGCCGCGTCGGTGGCCTCGCGCACGGCGACCACGTCCTGCCCGTCCACCGTCACGCCGGGGATGCCGTAGCTGCCGGCCCGCACGGCGAGGTCGGTCACCGACGCCGAGCGCTTCACCGCGGTGCCCATGCCGTAGCCGTTGTTCTCGATGACGAAGATGACCGGCAGCTTCCAGAGCGCCGCCATGTTGAGCGTCTCGTGGAAGGCGCCGATGTTGGCGGCGGCCTCCCCGAAGTAGGTCAGCGCCACCTGGTCGGTGCCCCGGTAGCGGGCGGCGAAGGCAAAGCCCGCGCCGAGCGGGATCTGGCCTCCCACGATGCCGTGGCCGCCCATGAAGCCGCGCGACGCATCGAACAGGTGCATCGAGCCACCCTTGCCGCCGGAGCAGCCGGTCGCCTTGCCGTACAGCTCGGCCATGATGCTGCGGGACGTCATCCCGCGCGCCAGTGCCTGGCCGTGCTCCCGGTAGGCGCTCACCACGTAGTCGTCGGGACGCAGCGCGGAGATGCCCCCCACCGCCACCGCCTCCTGGCCGATGTAGAGGTGGCAGAAGCCGCCGATCTGCCCCACGGCATAGGCCTCGCCGGCCCGCTCCTCGAAGCGCCGGATCAGCAGCATCATCCGGAGCCAGTCGCGATACTCGTCGCGGTACGGGGCCTCGCGCTCGACGCGCGCCCCGCGCGCTGTGGTGGTTGCCATCACGATGTCCTTGCGGCCTTGGCCTGGTCGCTCTGCTCCCAGGCGTGGTACGACGAGCGGGTGAGCGGCGAGCTCTGCACGTGGGCAAACCCCATCGCCATCCCGATCTCGCGCAATTCGGTGAACTCCGCCGGCGTGTAGTAGCGCACCACCGGCAGGTGCCCGTCGGACGGGCGGAGGTACTGGCCCAGGGTCAGGATGTTGACGTCGCTGCGGCGCAGGTCACGCATGCAGCCCACGACCTCGTCCCACTCCTCGCCCATGCCGAGGATGATCCCCGACTTGGTGAGCGCCCCGGCATCCATCGCGCGGGCATTGGCCAGCAGCCGGAGGGCGCGGTCGTAGCGGCCGCCCGGCCGGGCCAGCCGGTAGAGCCGCTCGGCGGTCTCGAGGTTGTGGTTGAGGATGTCGGGCTGCGCGTCCATCACGATCCGGAGCGCCCGCTCCGACCCCTTGAAGTCCGGGATCAGCACCTCGACCGAGGTGTCCGGCAGGCGCGCCTTGATCTCGGTGATGCAGGCGGCGAATGCCTCGGCACCGCCGTTGGGGAGGTCGTCGCGGTCCACCGAGGTGATCACCACGTGGGCCAGCCCCATCGCGGCCACCGCCTCCGCCAGCCGGACCGGTTCGGCGGGGTCGAACGCCTTCGGCGTGCCGTGCGACACCGCACAATAGGCGCAGTTCCTGGTGCAGACGTCGCCCAGGATCATGAAGGTGGCCGCCTTGTGCTCCCAGCACTCGCCGATGTTGGGGCAGCGGGCCTCCTCGCACACGGTGTGCAGGCCCAGCTCCCGCATCAGCTGCTTGATCCGCAGGTACTCGGTGCCGCCCGGGGCGCGCACCTTGAGCCACGACGGCTTGCGGCCGCGCGACAGCGGGATCACCCCGGCCGCCGCCGGCTCCCGATCGCGGGAGGGCGGGGCAGGCGCACCACGGGTCAACTGGACGAGCGGAACGGCCACCGGCACCCCTCCGGACGGGTCAGGATGAGCCCGGAAAGATAGCCCGGTCAGGGAGTTGTGGGCATCGCGGCGTGCGGCGCGCCGGGCCGCTTCGGCTAGGGGACGGCGGAGATCGAGTCTTCGCGCGCCCGCCGCGCCGCCGCCGAGTCGGCACCCTTGAGTGCCCCGCTGACACCGTGGGCTCCGGGCAGTCGTGAGGCCCCCAACACGCTGTCGCGCGCCCGGCGCGTGGTGTCACGGGCGGCGGCCTCACTGTCGCCGGTCTCACCGCAGCCGACCAGCAGGGCGGCGATCGCGACACGGAGGATGGTGCGCGGCACGCTCACCAGCTCCAGAATCGTTCGGGCCGCAGTGCGTGCACCGCCTCGGGAAGCGGCTCGCCGCCGATGGCCTGCGCCAGCAGCTCGCCGGTGATGCCGGCCAGGAGGATGCCATTCCGTCCGTGCCCGGTGGCGTACCACAACCCGGGGAGGCGGGGCTCCGGGCCCACGATCGGAAGGGCATCGGGCGTGCCGGGCCGGAGTCCGGCCCAACGGCGCACGGGAGGGGTTGCCGCCAGGTGCGGCGCCAGGGCCTCGACGCGGGCTTGCATGGCCGCAGCCGCCTCGAGGGAGACCTCGGCCGCGAACCCCGCGTGCTCCATCGTGGCGCCTGCGATGAGTTCGCCATCGCGTTCCATGAGGTAGCAGCGGTCGCCGTACACCGTGATCGGCCCCTGGTCCCGCGGCCAGGGCCACGCCAGGAGCTGCCCCCGGACCGGCTCCACCGAAAGCGGCCGGGGCAGGCCGGCGATCCGACCCGACCACGCACCCGCCGCGATCACCACGGTGCCACCCGCGTGGCGCGCTTGCCCGATTGCGCCGCGCAACACTCCCTGCTCGACCCAGAGCGCGGCCACCTGGTCGTCCACCACCTCGGCCCCCCGGCCAATCGCGTCGGCCAGGAGCGCTTCCACCAGGCGGTCGGGATGCAGCGCCGCGTCCTCGGGGGCCCAGAACGCGCCGTAGCCAGGCGCGAGCCACGGCCACCCCTCGGAGACCTCCTCCGGGGTGAGGTAGTCGGCCGACTCGGCGGCCTGCCGAAGCAGCCG
>CAZNOJ010000136.1:0-5614 GCA_964574665.1 uncultured Gemmatimonadaceae bacterium | reverse complement strand
GCGGGGAGACAGCAGCGCGGGAGGTTGTGGCCGAAGGAGACCCAGGCGCGACGGTAGAAGTGCCGACCCGCCCAGGCCATGATCCCGCCGGTGAGCACCAGCAGCGTCCACGAGAGCACGGTCGCGGGCACCTGGTACAGCCAGGGCAACGCCGCCTCGAGCGGGGGCGTCAGGCGTCGCATCACGGCGTGCATCAGCGGATCGCCACCCAGGTGCTGGTCCGTGGCCATCAGCGGCATGGACAGCAGCATCGCCACAGCCCCCGCCACCAGGGACACGATCGCCTTGGTGCGAAGCCGTTGATACTCGCGTCGTTCGTCGGCATCGAGCGCCAGCTGCTCGGCGAGGGGATCGGCGCCGACCGCGCGCGCCGGCGAGTCATAGCCGCTGGCGCGGATCGCCGCCACCAGCGCCTCGCGGTCGGTGGACGCGGGATCGTAGCGCACCGCCGCATTGGAGGTCATCAGGTTGACCGACGCGTCGGCGACGCCCGCAGTGCGCTGCAGCGCACGCTGCACCCGCACCTGGCACGCCGCGCAGGTCATCCCGGTCACGGGGAGGGTCACTTCCTCGAGCGGGGCCTCGTGGTGGGCATGCGTGCCCGCCGGAGCCGGCTCAGTGATGGTGCGCGACATCCCGAGCCCCCTGACTCGGCCAGCGGCCGAAGAACCACCAGTTGACCACCCCGATCAGGGCCAGGCCGCCGAGCAGCACCAGCCATTCGTCGAGGCTCACGGCGTCGGCTCCACCAGGGCCACCGAGTACCCGGCATCCTCCACCGCCGCGACCAGGGCATCCTCGCCCGTCTCGCCCTCGGCACGGACCAGGGCGCGGCCGATGCGAACCGACTCCACGGTGGTGCCCGCGACCCCGGCCAGCGCCTGGTTGACGGCGTTCAGGCAGTGCCCGCAGGACATCCCCTCGATGTGGAGCGTGTAGCGTGTCATATACCCCCCTAGGGTATGTTGTCCCTCCAATCTGCAGGCCGCCCCCTCCGGGCGCAAGGGGGTTCCTCCGGGTGGCACACCCCCTGCAAGCTTCCCCTCCGGATGCCCATGCCTGAGCTGCCCACGCTGGAGGCCTTCGTCCCGACCCTCGCCTGGCCGGGACGGCGTCCGTCGTTGGCGGAGGTGGCCACTTGGCACGAGGCGCTTCGCGATGCCGTGGGCCAGGTGATGCCGCTCGACCTGCTCGCCTGCTGGCTGTTGCCGTCGCGCGGCGGCTCGGTGCTGCTCGGCCCCGCGGGGCTCCGGGCCGACCACCTCGAGATCCCGGCCGCGGAGCCGCTGGTGTCGCAGGAGGGGCTCTTCCAGCTGGAGGACCGCATCGTTGCGGCGGGCTACCGCTCGGCCATGGCGGTTCCCATCCGGGCCGAGATGCAGGACGTGGGGCTGCTGGTGGTGGGACGCTTCGAGGCGGAGGGCTACACCCTCGCCGACCAGCGCACCCTGCACCGGGTCGCGGCACTCCTGGCCACGCCGCTGCGCCGCCTGGCCGCGCAGTCCTGGGTCACACCCGCCCTCCCTTCGGACGACCGGGCAGCCCAGGTGGCCGGGGTCACCGAGGCGATCCTCGACGCCCTCGACCTGGCCCGCAACGGGACCGAGTTGGTGCAGCTCACATCCGACGCCATCGGGGCGTTGCTGCCACATGACCGGTGCGAGCTGGTGGCTGTGGCCCCGGCCCCTGACTGCTGGGCACTGCTCGGCGCCGACGGGGTGCCGGGACGCCCGGTGCAACTCACTGCGATGGACCAGGATCGCATCGATGCGGTGGTGCACCACCTCGGCTCCCGCGACACGGCCCGGATTGATGACCTGCGGCGGCACCAGTTCGAGTGGCCCGGGACCCACGATCGCCGCCAGGCCGACCGCCAGCGGGGACTCCTCGCCGCCCGCCTCGAGGTGGGTGGCGAGATGGTGGGGTGGCTCTGGCTCGGCCACGACGCCGAGGGGTGGTTCCGCGAGAACGACGAAGCGGTGCTCCGCCTGGCGGCGCGCCTGCTCGCCTCGCGCGTGGCGAGCTGGACCGCGCGCCACGAACTCGCGGGGGCGTGGGGATAACAGAAGAGGGTGGAGCAGGGAGGGTGGAGAGGGGAGCAGGGAGAGTGGAGAGAAACGGAAGATCTCCACCCTCCACCCTCCACCCTCTTGTCTCCTCACAGTTCGACGCTCGCCACCACCTTCACGTTCCGCCCCATCTCATCGGCGTAGCGCTTGTACCGGCTCAGGAATCCGCGGGACGAGGCGTCGAACAGGTTGTCCACCGCGAGCGTGAACTCCATGCGTTGGAGCGTGATTCCCGCGCCGAGTCGGGCGAGGGTATATCCCGGCGGGGCCACGTCGTCGGGATCGAGGCGCCGTTGCCGCGCGTTCGACTCCACGCCCAGTTCCAGCCACGGGGCGGTCAGGCCCAGCAGCACATTGCCCTCCCAGCGCACTGAGCCGTGTACCCGCAGCGGCGCGATGAACGCCAGGGGTTGCCCGGTGTCCGCGTTCTCGCCCCACGTGTAGTCGGCGCCGGCGCGGAGGTGGATCGCCGCGTTGGGATGGAACTGCGCTGCCGCCTCGATCCCCCGCATCCGCGCGTCGCCCTGGGTGACCTGGAAGACCTGCAGCCCCGACTCCGGGTCCGTGGCCTCGGTGGGATCGGGATAGATGTAGCCCGAGATCCGGTTGCTGAACACGCCCAGCTCCGCCTGCACGGTGCGCGATTGCACCCGCACCGCCAGGTCGGCGTTGAGCGAGCGCTCGGTGTCGAGCGCCGCGTCGCCCACCTCGTAGCGCTGGGTCCCCTCGTGCACGCCGCGGGCAAAGAGCTCGAAGGCGGAGGGCGCCCGGAAGCCGCGTCCGATGTTGGCCACCAACGCGGCCTGTTCGCCCAGGTGCAGCAGGGCGCCGACATTCCCCGAGGCGGCCGTCCAATCGCGTGAACCGGCGGTCACGTCGAGGTCGGGGGCGGCCTCGTTGTCGAGGGTGCGCCGGTCCACCCGGGCCCCGAGCGAGAGCTGCACCCGTCCGAGGTCGGCCTGCTCGAAGACATAGGCCGCCACATTGCTGGTGCGACTCTCCGGCACCAGCACTTCTTCCCCGGCAATCCCCACGTCGGAGCGCAGCCACTGCACGCCGACCACGCCAGCCACTCGGTCGCTGGCGGCATGGTGCAGGTGCAGGTTTCCGGTCCACGTGGTGGCGCGCAGTCCCAGTTCGAGCTCGCCGGCGGTCTCGGCGGGCACCGACTCGAACTCGCGCCGGTGATTGCCCTCCCAGCCAAGATCGAGTTCGAGCCGCGAGGCGCCGAAGGAAAGGTTGCCGGTGAGGGCCGCGCGATCGGTGGCCACGCGCTGGAACGGGGTGGCGTCGGGCTCCTCCGCCGGATCCTCATGGATCTCGAGTCGCTCGACTCGCCGGCTGTAGGTCGCGGTGAGTGAGCCCACGCCGCTGCGCATGCCGGCCGCGACCGAACCGGCATGCATCGCGAGTCCGGAATTGAACAGGGCGCCACCCGGGGCGCGCACGTCGTCGCTCGACCGACCCGCGAGGGTGCCCCGGAGGCCGATGCCGGCCAGGGCCCCCTCGGCCAGCAGCGCCGCATCGGGCGCCGCGCCGTTGCTGCCCCATCCCAGCGTGGCGCGGCCGCGCGCGAAGCCGCGTCCGTCGCCGGCATCGGGCAGTTCGCGCGGTACCACGTTGATCACGCCCCCGAGGGCATCGGAGCCGTACAGCACCGACGCCGGGCCGCGCACCACCTCGATCCGTTCGGCGGTGGCGGTCTCCACGTTGGGAGCGTGCTCATCGCCCCACTGCTGGTTCTCGGTGCGCTGGCCGTTGTCGAGCACCAGCACGCGGTTGCCGGTGAGGCCGCGGATCACCGGCTTGGCAATGCCGTTGCCCGTGGAGAACGCGCGCACGCCGGGGGTGCCGTCGAGCACCTTGCCGAGCGAGGCAGCCTGGGCCCGGGCCAGGTCGCTCCCCTGCAGCACCGAGAGCGCCTGCGGCGATTCGAGCGCCGCGGTGGCCAGCGGCGTGGCGGTGGTCTGGATCGGGGGCAGCTCCACCACCGACTCCTCGAGGGCGACGTCCACCGTCACGTCGCGATCGGCCACCGTGACCCGCACCACGCGGGGACGGAACCCGATGGCGCGGTACGAGACGCCGTACACTCCCTCGGGCACGTCGCGCAGCAGGTAGCGCCCGTCACGGGTGGTGGTGGTGGAGCGGTGCGCTTCCTCGATCACCACGAGGGCACCGGCAATCGGGACGCCGGCCGGGTCGGTCACCACCCCGGAGACGTGATGGCCGGCTGGGGGATGCAGCGGCACCACGGCGGCGGCCGCGGCGAAGAACAAGGCAATCATGGTTCGACTCCCACCTGCAGGACGAGTGAGTGCCGCGTCGCGGGCTCACGGCCCGCAGCGCGACGATGCGTGCGATCAGGGTCTCGTCAGGAGTGGAGCGGAGGGGCGCGGGGAAGGAGGGCGCGCTGGCTGCGCTGGTCGCGCGGTGGGGCGGGACGGGCCGCCGGGGCGGCGTCGCGGGATGCGAGGGCTTCCGCGCGGGCCGGCTCCGCGCCGGCCGCCAGCGCCTGCGGGGCCTTGGTGGATTCCAGCGAGCAGCGCTCGCGGTGGCAGTCGGGCGAATTGGCCTGCTCCACGTGCACCGCGGCATGCGGGTCGCCGTGGTGATAGAGCAGCGCATCGGCGGCCGGCAGCGCGAAGCCGATCGCCAGGTACCACGCCAGCATCATCGCCGGCACGCGGCGCGAGGCGGTCATGCCGCGGCCTCGTGCTGCGTGGTGGGGGCATCGGGCGGGGGGCCGTCCACCGGCAGCAGGAACCAGAAGGTGCTCCCCTTGCCGAAGATCGACTCCACCCCGATCTGCCCGCCGTGCATCTCCACGAACCGCTTGCAGAGGGCAAGGCCGAGGCCGGTGCCCTGCGCGGCGCGCGTGGTGGAGGAGTCCACCTGCGAGAACTCCTGGAACAGCTTGGGCATGTCCTCGGGGCGGATCCCCACGCCGCTGTCGGACACCGACACCCACACCACGTCGCGGGCGCCGAGCTTGGGCGACTCCCCCGGTCGCGGGTTGACGCGGTCCGGCATCGGCGCCACGGTCCGCACGGCGGAGACGGTGATCCGGCCATGATCGCCGGTGAACTTGGATGCGTTGGACAGGAGGTTGAACAGGATCTGGCGAATCCGCGTGCCGTCGGCCACCACGTGCAGCTCGACATCCTCCGGCAGGTCGATCACGCAGTCCTGGTTCTTGGCGGTGCGGAGCGACGAAGTGTCGGTGATCGCCCCGGTGATCGCGTCGCGCACGTCGCAGCGGTCGAGCGTGAGCACCATCCGGCCGGCCTCGATCTTGGAGAGGTCGAGCACGGAGTTGATCAGCCCCAGGAGATGGCGGCCGTTGCGGAGGATCGCCTCGAGGAACTCCTTCTGCTGGTCCTGCAGCGGCCCGAGCCCCTCGGTCAGCAGCAGGTCGGAAAAGCCGATGATCGCATTGAGCGGGGTGCGCAGCTCGTGCGACATGTTGGCGAGGAACTCGCTCTTGAGCTGGGTGGCCCGCTGCAGCTCGCGGTTCTTGGTGGCGAGCATCCGCTCGTTGCGGC
>CAZNOJ010000135.1:0-5615 GCA_964574665.1 uncultured Gemmatimonadaceae bacterium | reverse complement strand
GAGCAGATGCTGGAGCGGGAGAGTCCCGACGCCCTGATCCTCGACATCCAGTTGCCTGAAGGGTCCGCCATCGAGTTGCTCCCTCGGCTCCGGGAGCGCGGCCTGATTCATCCGGCGTTGCCGGTGATCCTGACTACCGCAGGCCCCTCCGGACGCCAGCTTCGCTTGCAGGCTGCCGAGGCCGGGGCATGGGAGTTCTTCGGGCAGCCGCTCGATGGCGGGGCGCTGCTCGCCAAGGTACAGGTGTTCCTCAACGCCCACCGCACCGGCAAGGCCCGCCATTCGGTGCGTGAACCCCAGGAGTACCTCAGCGGTCCCGCGCTCCTGGCGCGGGTCACGGAGCTGGGGGCTCTGGCGCGACGCTTCGACCTGCCCCTCTCGGGAGTGAGTGTCCTGGTGCCGGGCGAGGAATCCAGCGCGGCGGAGGCACAGGTGGTCGAGGCGCTGCGCCGCAGCGGCCGGGCCTCGGACACGGTGGGATGCGTCGCACCGGGGCACTATATGGTGGTGGCGCTCGGTGCCGACGCGGTCGGTGCGGAACGGATCGCGACCCGGCTCGATCGGGCGATCCAGGCCTCCAACCTCGGCTTCAAGGCGGAGGTCAAGCCAGTGGAGCCCGACGTGAATGGGCTGCCGGGAACGGCGGAGCGGCTGATGGCGGCGGGGGCAGCGACGATGGCTGCGTGAGCGAGCAGTGAGTCCTGAGTCCTGAGTCGCGAGACAACGAAGGCCGGCATCCCGCTTGGGTGCCGGCCTCCTTGTTGATGCCACTCACGACTCAGGACTCAGGACTCACTTCGTACCTCGCCCGCGGCCGGGATCGCCACGGGGGTCGTGCTCTCGTCCTCGTCGGTGGCGCCGTAGCCATACGAGTACGAGTAGTACTTGTACTCGCGCATCGTGGTGCGGACATCGTTGAGCACGGCGCCCACTACGCGCACCGGGAGCTGGTCGATGATCTGCAGCTTGGCCTCGGTGAACTCGCGCTCGGTCTCGCCGACCCGCACCACCATCAGCAGGTTCTGGGTGAGGGTGCCCAGCACGAACGGGTCAATGCCCGCGCCGAACGGCGGCGAGTCGAAGATCACCACGTCGTAGCGCTCGCGCAGCTGGGCGAGCATCTCCCGCATCTTGATCGAGCCGAGGAGTTCCGGGCCGTTGCGATGCCGAGAGCCGCCGGTGATCAGGGTGAGGCGGGGGTGGGAGGTGCCACCGAGGATCTGGTCGAGGGGCACGCCGTCGGCGAGGTGGTCGAGCAGGCCCGGACGGCGGTCGCGACCGAACATCCGGTGCAGCTCGCCGCGGCGGGTGTCGCCGTCCACCAGCAGGGTGCGCATCCCCGCCTCGGCGAACGAGAGCGCGAGGTTCGACGACACCAGCGACTTGCCGTCGCCGGGCATCGGCGAGGAGACGGTGAAGCACACCTGCCCGTTGCCCACCACGTGCATCATGTTGAGCCGGATCGAGCGGAACGCCTCGATGACTTGCGAGGCCTCTTCGGCCGCGGCGGTGCCGCCCTTGGCCCGGCGGATCTCGGGGATCGCGCCGAGGATCGAGAGGCCCAGCTCGGTGGTGACCTGGTTGGAGTAGCGGAACCGGCGGTCGGTCAGGTCGAGCAGGAACGCCAGCGCCAGCGCGAGGCCGAGCGAGCCGAGCGTGCCGAGGATCAGGATGAACTTGGCCTTGTTGCGCTGCGGTTCCACGGGCGGGACCGCGCGGTCGAGGATCCCCACGTCGGGGAGCGACGACGCCTCCTGGAGCCGGGAGAGTTCGGAGCGCATCGTGATGTCGCGATACTGCTGGTCGGCGATCGCGAGCTCGCGATTGAGCTCCTCTTCCTGGATGGTGCGCTGCGGGATCCCCTCCAGGTCGCGGGTGGCGACCTGGATCCGGTTCTCCAGCTGCTGCTGCTCGCGCTCGAGGCGGCCGAGCAGGGCATTGACGTAGTCGGGGAGGGTCACCGTCTGCAGTTCGCGGATGCGGGCCGCCACCGCCTGGACGCTGTCGTGCTCGGGGAAGTACCGCACCAGGAGCTGGCGCCGCGTGGTCTCGAGCTGGCTGAGCTCGCTCAGCACGCCCTGCACCTCGGTGGCGCCGCCCACGGCGCCGATGGACCGGAAGCGGTCCACCGTCACCGCGCCCGACATCGAGGCCGAGAGGGCGGTCTGGATCTCCTGCCGCTCGCGCCGCAGCGAGTCCACCGCGTAACGCAGGCCGAAGTAGTCGGTGATCACCGTCGGCTGCGTCTGCTGCAGGCCCGCGGTCACCGGGACGCCGGTGCTGGGCTGGGTGATCGCCCGGACCTTGAACGTCTCGAGGTTGGCCTGGGCGCGCTCGAGCCGCTCCCTGGCGCGGATGAGCTGGGTGTCGAGGACCGTCGCCTCGGCGGTCAGGTTGGTGCGCTTGATCTCCGCCGCCGTCTGCACGAACCGGTCGGCGACGGTGTTGAGGGTGCGGGCGATCCCGTCGGAGTCCTGGCCCTCCAGGAAGATCCGCATGAAGCGGGCACCCATCGGCTGCATCTCGGTCTTGAGCTCGGAGTAGAGCGCGCGGGCCACCTCGTTGGGCGTGAGCACCTCGAAGTCGAGCGTCACGCCTGCGAGCGAGAGGAGGTCGGGAGCCCACCGCATGCCGAAGCCGGTCCCGATGTTCTGGCCGATGTTGCCGCGCTCCACCCGTCCGGTCTGCTGGGAGGTGAGCGTCCACGAGCGACCGGTGCCAGCCACCTCGAGGCGGTAGCGGCCTGGGCGGGTCTGCTCGGTCCACTCGAACGAATCGAAGGCGCCGGCGTGTTCGCCCCAGGGCCCCTCGAGGGGCGGTGGGGTGAAGCCGGTGCCGCGAGGTCCGCGGATGTAGAGCTTGCGATCGATCACCACCGGGCGGAGCACCGCGTCGGTGCGGAGCAGCTCCTCCCACTGCCGGGAAGAGAGCATCTGCGGGGCGTTGATCGCCGTGCTGCCGTCATCGCCGCGGTTGTACAACGACAGCGTGACCCCCACGCGGTAGCGGTCGGGCATCAGCCGGGTGAAGAGCACGCTCGCCGTGGTGCCGATGGCGAACACGGCCAGGACCAGCCACTTGAAGCGGCGCAGTGCCCCGAAGAACCGGGCGACCGGCGAGAGCGCCGGGCCCGCCCCGTAGGCCGGGAGCATCGCGGCCCCGAGGTTGGTGACCTCGGGGGCAGGGGCCAGTTGGCCCCCGCCGGCCGAGGTGATCGAGGGGCCGGTCATCGCGGAGCCGTGGGGTTGGGGAGCGTCATGGTGTCGGGCAACCGCAACAAGGATACCAGATGGCCGGGGGAGACCAGCAACCGGGGCACGGGAGCCGGTGCCGCGTCTGGGCAGCAGGGGGCCAGGGCAGGGGCCACACAATTGTTGCGCAATCGCAACAACAGGCAGTACTCTTGTTGGCGAGTGGCAACAAGTCGCCCAATTATCGGTGGCTTTTCGCCACAGGTGCGGCACGGAAACTGCTACTCTCCTCTGTCGCGGCGGTGCCGCGCCTCACACCTATATATGTCTGGAAGGCGGGTCGGGATGGCGATGAGCGGGGTGGCGTCTGCAGGGACGGGGAGCGACCGGGACTTCCTGGCGATCGCGCCGGAAGTGGCGGAGTCGATCCGCATCCTGATCGTGGACGACGAGCGGACCCTTCGGGAGAGCTGCGCCACCGTGCTCCGCGGGGACGGCTACGTGGTCACCCTGGCCGGCCGGGGTGAGGAGGCGCTCGACCTGATCCGGCGGCGCCCGTTCGACCTGATCCTGGTCGACCTGTTCATGCCGCAGGTCTCGGGGCTCGAGCTGCTGGACGCCGCCCTCAAGGTCAACAAGGACGTGCTGGTGGTGGTGATGACGGGCAATCCCAGTGTCACCTCCAGTATCGAGGCGCTCCGGAGCGGGGCGTGGGACTACCTCCCCAAGCCGTTTTCCGCGACCCACCTCCAGGTGCTGATCGGCCGGGCCTCGCACGCGATCCTCAAGTCGCGCGAGGCGGCCGACCTGCGCGAGCAGGTGATGCGCCAGCACTCGATGGGCGAGGGCCAGGCGCTGATCGGGATCTCCGCGGCGCTGCGCCGTGCGGTGGACCTGGCGCGCAAGGTGGCGGCCACCGACGCCTCGGTGTTCATCAGCGGCGAGAGCGGCACCGGCAAGGAAGTGATCGCGCAGTTCATCCACCAGCATTCCCGCCGGGCCAAGAAGCCGATGGTGCCGATCAACTGCGCGGCGCTGCCGGAACCGCTGCTGGAGAGCGAGATGTTCGGCCACCGCAAGGGGGCCTTCACCGGCGCGGATCGCGACAAGCCGGGCCTGCTGGAGACCGCCGACGGCGGCACGCTCTTCCTCGACGAACTGACCGAGATGTCCATGCCGCTGCAGGCCAAGCTGCTGCGGGTGGTGCAGGACGGGGTGGTGCGGCGCGTCGGCGCCGAGACCGCGGGCGACCCGGTGGACGTGCGCTTCATCTCGGCCACCAACCGCGACCCGCTCGACGCGGTGGAGCGCGGCATCCTGCGCGGCGACTTGTTCTACCGGCTGCGCGTGGTGCCGATCACCCTGCCGCCGCTCCGGCACCGCACCGAGGACATCCCGATCCTGGCCAACCACTTTCTCGGGATGTTCTGGCACGCCCACCGGCAGCCCATCGAGAAGGCCCCGCGGCTCACCGAGGAGACGATCGAGCTGCTCAAGAGCCGGCCGTGGCGCGGCAACGTGCGCGAGCTGCAGAACGTGATCGAGCAGGTCGCGGTGATGGCCGAGCCGGAATCGGCGATCCGTCCCGAGGACGTGCCGCTCTACGACGATGGCGAGGCGCCCGAGGAGCACCGCGTCTCCCCCTCGATCGAGGGGCCGTTCCACGAGGTGAAGGACCGCGTGATCGCGTCCTTCGAGCGCGACTACCTGACCCAGTTGCTCACCCGCGCGGGGGGCAACATGTCCAAGGCCGCCCGCCAGGCACACATTGACCGGACCACGCTGTACCGGTTGATGGAGAAGCACGGGCTCAACCGCACCGATCTCCCGGAGTAGCGGCGCGTGTCGCTCTCCGAACGCGCCGGCCGCCGTCTCGACGAGGCCGCCGCGGCGCTGGCCGGCCGCTGGCGCCAGTTCGCCAACGACGCGGTGTCCGAGGACGAGGTCCGGGCCGCGATGGATCAGCTCTGCGGCTGGGTGGCCGCGGCCGGCGCCTCCGCCCCGACCCCCGAGGCCTCCGCGGCGACGCCGCTGCACGCGCGCCTGCTGGTGGAACTGCGGCGCAGCGTGCTGATGGGGGTCGCCGACCAGGCGCTGCCCGATCCGCTGGAGCTGGCCGTGGCGCTGGAACGGGTGGCGGCCGCGATGCCGGAGCGCTGGTCCGACCGGTTTCGTGACCGGATCGAGGGCCCCAACGGGGTGGCGCTGATCGTGGAGATCGCCCACGACCTCCGCTCGCCGCTCACCTCGATCCTGTTCCTCGCCGAGACGATGCTGCAGGGTCGCAGCGGGCCGATCACCGCGCTGCAGGAGCGCCAGATCGGCCTGATCTACGCGGCGGCGTTCGGCCTCAACGCCGTGGCCTCGGACATGGTGGAGCTGGTGCGCGGCGGCGACCGCCTCCCGGAAGTGGAGCGCAAGCCG
>CAZNOJ010000134.1:0-5629 GCA_964574665.1 uncultured Gemmatimonadaceae bacterium | reverse complement strand
GGCCGCCGCCGTGCGCACCCTCGCCGATCCGGCGCGCGTCGCGGCGCGCCACCGCGACCTCGCGGACCGGCTGGTGCGCCGCGGAGCGCGGCGGTCGCTGTCTCCTCCGCACGTCGCCGACGACGCCGCCCCGCGCGCGCCGCTCTCGCTTGCCTCCGACGTGCCGAAGCTGGTGTGCGCCATCGTCGTGGAGCACGCCCGCGACAATCGGCAGGTCACCCGCCAGAGCATCCGCGCCCAGGCCCCCGCCGCGCGCGAACTGCCCCCCGGCAGCGACGGCGTGGCCGCCGTGGGCGCCGAGGTCAACGGCTGGCTGCGAACCCACGCGGTGCTTGGTCGGGCGGCCTCCGGATCGCGGGATGCCCCGGATGCCGTCGCCTTCATCCCCGCCGGAACGCAGCTCGCGCCGGACGCGCTCCATCGGGCAGCGATGGTGTTGCGGCGCCATCCGCGCGTCGCCGTCGTCTCCGGGTGGCTTCGCACCGGCGAGGGCCGCGATCGCCTGGTGACCCGACCCGACCCCACGCTTCCCCATCAGTGGCTGCGCAACGACGTCCCGCCGGTGGCCGTCTACCGGGCCAGCGCCCTGCGGCAACTGGGTGGCCTGCGCGAGGAACTGGCCGGCCCCGCGCTGTTCTGGGACCTGGCCAACGCGTTGCTGGTGGCGGGGTGGGGAGCGGTCACCCTGCCGGAGCTCTTCGCGACCGTGCCCGCTCGGGTGCTGTCCCGTGCCGAGGCCGCGATGCGCGACGAGGCGCTCCGCCAGCAGTTGATGGACCGTTTCCCCGCGGCGGTCGCACGGCACGCGATGGAGCTCGGCGAGCTGCGGGCGCTCGAGGGCCGGCACGGCGCGATCGAGGCGCCGACCCGTCTGGCCCGGATCGGGCGGACCCTGCGTCGCGGCGCGCGGCGGCCCTGGCGCACCACCGGCCTGCTGGCGCGCAACATGGCACAGCAGCTCTTCGCGGTGGCGCCGTGAGGATCGCGCTGCTCTCGTTCGAGTATCCCCCCGAGACGGGCTTCGGGGGGATCGGCTCCTACACCTGGTACCAGGCACGTGCGCTGGCCCGACTGGGCCACGAGGTGCACGTCGTCGCCGGGGCGACCGAGGCCACGCCGCTGCGCACCAGCGAGCACGATGGGGTCCGGGTCCATCGCTTTCGCGCCGCGGGCCCGATGATGCGGGCCTTCGCCTCCCTCGGCGCCCGACGCATGTGGTGGACCCGCAATCGGCTCGAGAACGCCTGGTCGATGTACCACGCCCTCCGGCAGCTCCGGCGCCAGCATCGGTTCGACGTGGTCGAGATGCCCGAATGCGGCGGCGAAGGCCTGCTCGTGAACCGGCTCACCCGCGAACGGACCCTGGTGCGGTTCCATTCGCCCGCGGCGCTGATCATGCCGTTCTACGACGTGGAACGCGCCGACATCACCTGGTGCAGCCGGGTGGAGGGCCTCGCGATGAAGTCGGCCGACGCGCTCACCTCGTGCTCCGGCTTCCTCGCCGGCGAGGTGGCGCGCGAGCTCGGCGTGCGCAAGCCGATCACGGTGATTCCCAACGGCATTGACGTGGGACTCTTCGATGCCGGCGACCAGGTGGACTTCCGGGCCCGCTTCGGGCTCCCCGCGGATCGCCCGATGGTCTTCTTCTCGGGGCGCATGGAACCGCGCAAGGGCATCCACCTCCTGCCCGCCATCGCCACCTCCCTGCTCGAGCGTCACGAGGTGGCGTTGGTCCTGGCCGGCGACGACCTCTTCCACCACGTGCGCGACTCGGTGCTGCCCGCGCTGGAGGGACGACGCCTGCGCGGATCGCTCCATCCGCTGGGGCGCATCTCCCCGACAGAGATCCGTTCCGGGCTCTGCCAGAGCGAGGTCTTCCTGCTGCCGTCCGTCTGGGAGAACTGCCCCTACGCCTGCCTCGAGGCGATGGCGGCCGGCCGGGCCATCGTGGCGTCGAATCAGGGCGGCATGCCGGAGCTGATCGAGGACGGAGTCAACGGCCTGCTTGCCGCGAGCGGGGACGCCTCCGCCTATCTCGCCCAGCTCGATCGGGTGATCGGCGACGCCGCGCTCCGCCACCGCCTCGGTGCCGCGGCCCGCGACACCGTGGTGCGCCGATTCTCCGACGTGCGGATCGCCGAGGCGTCGGTGCAGGCCTACCAGGCCGTGGCGGGCCGCGCCGCCGCGGCGACGAGCGTGGACCCCGCCACGGGAGTGCGCCATGCGACCTGACGCGCGGTGGCCGTATGCCCGGTTCGTGGATGCCGTCCTCCTCCTGGTGGCGATGCTCGGTGTCACCACGATCACCGCCCGCACGCTGGGCACCGGCCTCGCGGATGCCCTGCGCAGCGAGGCGGAGTTCACCCTCGAGGTGCGGCATCACGGCCCACCCCAGCGGGCCGATGAGCCGACCATCCGCGTCCAGCGCCTGCTTGCCGACGGACAGGCCCTGCGGCTCGATGCCATCCCGGGTTCGGTGGACTGGCTGCGGTACAACGAGTCGGGTGTCGGGGTGCCCGATGAGCTCCGCTTCCCACCCGGGGCCGAATCGCGGCAGCTCACCTTCACGGCACGGACGTTTGCCGTGGTCACGTCGAGCTGGGACTGGGCCGGATCCATCACCGTCCGGCGCAACGGCGAACCGGTGCGCACCATGGACTATTCCCTGGTGCGTGGCACCGTCGCGCGCGACGATTCCCCGCTGGGATCCATGGCCCTCCCGATCCTGCTGGGTCTCCTCCTGGCCGTCGCGGTGTCGTGGCGCTATCGCCCGTGGGCCGGAAGGGCCCTCGATGCCCGCTGGCTCGCCACCGTGCTGGGCACCGTCCACCTGGTCTTCTGGATCACCCAGGGCATCGGCAGCAATGACGACTCGGTGGGTTATCTCGCCTCGGCCGACCAGCTCTTCCGCGGCTTCCCGAGCTACTTCCCGCCCGGATACCCCGGCTTCCTCGGCGGGATCGCCCTCGTGGCGGGGTCGAGCACCGGCGAGGTGGCGGCCCTCATCCAGCATGGCATGGCGGTGGTCGCCGCGCTCTGGATCTTCGGGTTGCTGAGTCGGCTCGTGGATCGCCAGTCCGCCCTGGTGGGCGCCCTGCTGTCGGGGGCGTTGCCGACCATGCTGGCCATGCCGCAGGCCATCCTCACCGAGGGTCCCACCCTCTTCGCCATGGTGGGCGCGGTGTATTTCGCGGTGCGGGCACGCGAATCGGGTCGGGGTCGCGAAGCGGTGATCGCCGGCGTGCTCGCCGGATGGGCGGTGCTGCTGCGCGTGGTGCCGCTGGTGCCGCTCGCCCCCGCGATGGCCATCGTGTTCCTGCTGCCCTGGGCCTCTCGACGCACGCGCCTCCTCATGTTGTCATCGGTCACCGCCGGCGTGATGGTGCTGGCTCACGTGACCTGGTTCGCGATCCACGAGGGTCGCCCCACCCTGGTCACGTCGGTGGGACACCATCTCTACAATCGCGTCATCGCGGCGCAGAACCTGATCGACACCACCGCATCGGCGAGCGGCCAGCTGATCGCCTCGCTGGACGGGCGCAACCCGGGGCACGACTCCTGGTGGGAGGTCAAGCGCGAGGGCGGCTTGGCCGGACTCGGCGGCACCCGCGGCGAGGAGGCCATGCTGCGCCGCGTCGCCTGGGAAGGGCTTCGGTCCAACCTGGTCGAATACGCGGCCTTTGTGCCCCAACTCGCCTGGATGGAATTGACCGCATCCCAGGTGGGCTGGGTCCCGGCATGGGGCGAGTCGGCAGAGCAGATCGACCGGCGCCTGGAGTCGCAGCGCCTGGTGCCGGTGACGGCCGAGGCGCTCCGCTGGAGGCTGGACGCCGAGGACCTCCAGGGTCGGCTCTGGCCGCGGATTGTCGGCGTGGCGATCGCGGGGTTTCTGCTCGGCCTGCTGCACCGCCGCCGACCGCTGGTGCTCGCCCTGGCCGCCATGCCGGCGGGATACCTGCTCTGCTCGGCCGCGCTCGACCACTTTGCCGCACGACACGTGATCCCGGTCACGCCCTTCCTGCTGGCCCTCGGTGCACTCGCGCTCGGCACCGTGCCGGTGGCGATCCGCGCGCTCCGTCCGGCGGCGGCGCGCCGCACGCTGCAGGTGGTCCGATCGGGCGTTGTCACCATCCTCCACCGCGCGGCAGCGCTGACGCCCCGTGGGTGAGCCCGTTCCCGCCCCCGGACCGATGAATGCGCCCCATGCGGTGCCCGCCGACGCATCGTCGCCGTCAGGATCGCCTGGCACGCTGCGCGTGGGCGTGGTAATTCCGGCCTTCAACGCCGCGGCCACGCTCGGTGAGACGATCGCTTCGCTGCAGGCGCAGCGTCACGCAAACTGGCAGGCGGTCGTGGTGGACGACGGCTCCCGCGACGACACGGCGCGCATCGCCGAGGAGTTCGCGGCGCGAGACCATCGGATTCGCGTCGTGCGCCAGCAGAACGCCGGCGAAGCGGGCGCCCGCAACACCGGGCTCGCGGCCCTCGAGACCGAGTGGGTGGCCTTCCTCGACGCCGACGACTGGGTGGCCCCCACCTGGCTGGAACGGCTGGTCGCCGAGGTCGCCGCGGATCCCGGCCGGGACGCCGTGCATTGCGGCTGGGCGCGGGTGGCACCCGATGGCACCGTGATTCCCACCAACTACCTGCCGCCCGAGGGCGACCTCTTCGCGGTCTGGGCGCGTCGCTCGGCGTTTCCCGTGCACGCCGCCATCGTGCGGCGCGAGCTCGTGCAGCGCGTGGGCGGCTTCGATGCGCAGCTGGAGAAGTCGGCCGACTGGGATCTCTGGCAGCGGGTGGCGCGGACCGGGGCCCGTTTCGGCGCCATCCCCGACGTGCTTGCCTACTATCGGATGACCGAGGGCGCGGCCTCCCACCAGGCCGCGGCCATGCTCCGCGACGGCCTCACCGTCCTCCGTCGCGGCCACGCAGCGGATCCGAGGGTTCGCGCAGCCGCGCCGGCGCACGCCGCCGGCATGCCGCCGGAAGGCGTGGCCACCCAGGCCTTCTACCTGCTGGCGTGGTGCGCGGGATTGCTGCTGGGTCGAGGCGAGGACGCGCGGGTCCTCCTCCCCCAGCTCGCGGGCCTGACTCATCCGGCGCTCGATGCGGACGGCGTGGCGGACTCGCTGCTCGATGCCATGCCCTTGCCCGATTGCCTGACGCCCACGGAGTGGCAGCAGCTCTGGCCGGCGCGCAGCCAACTGGTCGGTCGCTTCCTGGAGGACGTGGAAGTCGCGGCGCAGGCCCCGGGGCTGGCCACCCGGGCACACCTCGCCCTCGCGCGCCGCGCGGCGCTGCGCTCCCCCGCGTGGCGCGAGGTCATCGTGGCCGCCGACGCGCGGATCGCGGCGCTCGACCGCCAGGTGGGACAACACCAGGAGCAGGTCGAGCAACTGCAGCGTGACGCACAGCAGCACCGGCTCGCCGAGCTCGATCACCGCCAGGCGATCGCCGAGCTGCGATCCACGATTGCCACGCTGGCCTCGGAACGCGACGCGCGCGACGCGTCGCTCCGCGAGGCAGGAGCCGCGCTGGACGGGGCACGCGCCGCACTCGAGGAGGCGCGCACCGCACTGGAGGAGTCGCGGGCCCGCCACGCCGAGGCCGAGGCCGGGCGAGCGGACGC
>CAZNOJ010000133.1:0-5768 GCA_964574665.1 uncultured Gemmatimonadaceae bacterium | reverse complement strand
CCACTGGCACTACCAGCACATCCGGAGCAAGTGCAACCAGACGCGCTCAGGCGCTACGCCATATGGTGACCGAGGAATCTGGTGCACAATCGAGTACCAGATGACTGGGGACGTTTCCGCCGCACGAGCGGCCTGGGGTGTGGCCTCGCAGTACATCACCGCTCCCCCGCGGGATGCGAACGATGAGCGAGAATCCTTCATCGAGAACGCCCTCACGTTCGACTGGCTGTACCCTGCCCTCACTGAACCCGAGCGGACCGCCGCTATCGCCGGCCTGAACGCGTGGGGGAACTATGCCATCGCACGCGGGACGCCGGCGAACGTGGGAGGAATGCACACGAACGACAGCGACGCGATGGTGGGCTACTACTTCGGGCTGGCGGCTGCTGACCTGGCGACCCAGGGGATGCCGGGGCACGTGGCTTGGCTCAGTCAGATCCAGACGGGGGGCCCCGGGACCCTTCCTGTGGGCGGCCTGAACGCGACCGGGACGAATCGGAACACCGCTCGAAACACGATCGCCCAGTACGCTGAACTGCTTGCGCGAGGTGGCCAGTGGATCGAAGGAAGCGATTACGACCTCGGCACCCTGCAACTCCTGCTCCTGGGCTACGAGGCCGTGCGCCAGGCCGTGGACGGCAGCCCGGACCCCTTCCCGGAAATCCGTCAGTTCGCCCAGGATGCCATCCGGTTCAACATTGCCATCATCACCAACGACCTCAACCAGGCGGTGCAATGGGGTGATGAAGAACACCCGAGGGACTTCCGCGGACGACTCTACAAGCGCGTCGGCGTCCTGTCGCTCCTGGCTGGGGCCACGGTTGGCACCAGCGAGGCGGGAAGTGCCCTTGGGATGACCGACGCGCTGATCCAGCGCTACGGACTGTCGGGGTACCTCAGCGCGGATCCGCTCTACGGCCGCTTCTACTTCACGTACGATCCGTACGCTCCGCGCGGCAGCACGGCGCCGCCGACGACCTATTTCGCCGAGGCCCGCGGACACGTCATCGCGCGAGCGGGGAACTCGATGGCGTCGATCATGATGGCCCCCCGGGCCCTGGTCGACCACGAACTGGAGTACCTGAGCAATTTCCAGCTCTACCGGAACGGGGAATGGGCCGTCACCAATCCGCTGGGCTACAACGGCCCCGCCGTCCAGGGCGAGGGGAGCAATGGCCTCCTGGTGGCAGGCCTGAGCAGCATGCACACCAAGGGACCGACCCGTGTCGCGAACGGGGCCGGGTGGTGGGCGGTGACCGGCGCGACCTCGGGAAACTACTACCAGCCGAGCTTCTGGGATCCGCCGGCGACGTTCCTGACGCAGTGGGAGCGCACGGTTGTCTACCTGCAACGCAACGGGGTGGATCACTTCGTCACGGTGGACCGCCTCCAGATGGAAAACCCGCAGGGGCTCCCGCGACTGGACCGCTACTATCAGGATGATCGGGCCCGCATCACCGGTGCCCGAGGGCTGGTGGAATGGATCATCCATGCCCCGGTCGCGCCGCAGGGTGGCGGCAACCGCTGGACCTGGTCCACGCCGGGTGGTCAGCCCGTGGTGGTCACCGCGCTGGGGCCTGCCCCGACGCCGCATGTCATCAACGAGGCCCAGCTCTGGAGCGGGTTCTGGAACTTCCAGCAGAGTGAGCTCAAGCACCAGCTCCGGCTCGTGCCGCAGTTCACCGGCGGTTCGACGGTGCTGCGTCACGTGGTGAGCGTGGGGGCGTCGTCGCCCAACATCACCGTGAACGGCGACACGATCAGCATTGATGGCACGCAGGTGACGGTGACGGCCACAGGGGTGCAGGTGAGCAACTGAGGATGGGGCGCGGCCGCGGCGCTACCGCGGCCGCGCCACCCGCACCACCCGCGCCGCATCAATCGCCGCACGACGCACGCCCCGCAGCAGCTGCCGGCCGCGCAGGTACCACGCCTCGCGATGCGCCAGGAATCCCCGCCAGCGGCGAGGATCGCTGAAATAGTGCATCTCGATCCGCGGCAGGTCATGCCGGGGATCGCCGAGTCGCGCCCGGGCGAGTCGCGTCCCCACGGCCAGCGCATAGCGACCGGCGATCAGGTCGAGCACCGCCCCGTTCACCGCGCCATACGGCGCCGCGAAGCAGTCGCAGGGCGCCCCGAGGAGCTCCGCCAGGGCGTTGCCCGACCCGACCACCTCGCGTCGGCACGCCACCGGGTCGAGGGTGGTGAGGTCGGCGTGGCTGAGTGAGTGTGCGCCGAAGGCCACGCCCTGCTGCGCGAGCTCCTTCACCTGTCCCGGCGTCAGGATGGGCCGGGGACGGTGGCTGCCCGAGCGACCCCAGTCATCGTGCCCGCCCAGCCGTCCCATCGGCAGGAAGTTGATGGCCGGGAACCCGAACTCGCGCAACACCGGCAGCGCCGTTTCGGCGAAATCCACCAGGCCGTCGTCGAAGGTGATGGCGACCGCTCCGGGCGGTGGCGGCTCGGTGTCGAGCAGGTCGCGGAGCCGGATCACCGGGACGCCCGACGCCGCCAGCTCCGCCATCTGCCTCCGGAAGGTGTCCGGGGCGATGCTGGTGGCGCCGGGATCATGCGAGATCGAGTGGTACATCAGGATGCTGACGCCGTCCTTGCCCATACGCTACTCCCCGCGGAGGTCGCGGGCCTCGTAGCCCAGCAACCGGAGCGCGTTGGCAATCACCACCAGGGTGCTTCCTTCGTGGCCCACCACCGCCGGCCCGATCGCGAGCACGCCGCTGGCGGCCAGGATCAGCAGCACCGACATCATCCCCGCCGCGATCACCAGGTTCTGGGTGAGCAGGCGCCGGGCTCGCCGCGCCAGCCCGATGGCGAAGGGCAGGCGCGACAGGTCATCGCCCATGAGCGCCGCATCGGCCGTCTCCAGCGCGGCCGCGGTGCCGGCACCCGCCATCGCCACGCCGACCGTGGCCGAGGCCAGGGCCGGGGCATCGTTGACGCCATCGCCCACCATGGCGACGGCGCCGTGCTGGCGCATCAGCTCGCGGATCACGTCCACCTTGTGTTCGGGGAGCAGGTCGGCGTGCACCGCATCCACGCCGACGTCACGGCCGATGGCCTCGCCGACCTCCCGGTGATCCCCGGTGAGCATCACCATCGGGCCGAGACCCATGGCGCGGAGCCGGGCCAGCGCGGCCGGGACCGAGCCGCGCGGGCGGTCGGCCAGCCCGAGGACACCCAGCCACCGGTCGCCGTGCTGCACCAGGATGACGCTTCGCCCGCGCGACTGCACCTCGGCCAGGATCCCGAGCATCGCATCCGGCGGCGGTGCCGACGCAGCGTCCCAGAGCCGCGGCGAACCGAGCAACACTGGCTCACCGCCCACCGAAGAGCGCACGCCCTTGGCCGTGACGCTCTGCAGGTCGCCGGCCTCCGGAAGCTCGAGCGCCAGCTCGGTCGCGCGTCGCACCACCGCCTGCGCCAGCGGGTGGTGCGACCGGCGTTCCACTGCCGCAGCGACCCTGAGGAGCTCCTCCGCGGTCACGCCGGCCATGGGCACCACGTCGGTCACCTCGGGGCGCCCGACGGTCAGGGTGCCCGTCTTGTCGAAGGCCACCGCCCGCACCTGCCAGAGCGCCTCGAGGTGCACGCCGCCCTTGATCAGCACCCCGCGCCGCGCCGCCTGCGCGATCCCGGCCAGCATCACCGCCGGGGCGCCCAGCGCCAGCGCGCACGGCGAGGCGGCCACCAGCACCGTCATCCCCCGGTAGAGCGAGGCGTTCCAGTCGAGCAGGCCGAGCAGCGGGGGGACCACGATGAGCAGCAGGTCGGCCACCACCACCAGCGGGACAAAGACCCGCTCGAACCGCGCGGTGGCGCGCTCGCTGGGGGCCTTGGCCTCGCGCGAGGTCTCCACCAGCCGGATGACGCGGTCGAGTGTCCGGTCGCCCACCGCGGCCGTCACGGTGATCTCCAGCGCCCCTTCCCCGTTCACGGTGCCGGCAAACGCCGCGTCGCCGGGGCCCTTCCCCACCGGCACCGACTCGCCGGTGATCGGCGCCTGGTCCACGGCCGACTCGCCGCGCAGCACGCTGCCGTCCACCGCGATGCGCTCGCCGGGACGGACCACCACCACGTCACCGGGGCGGACCTGCTCGATCGGCACCACCTCTTCCACGCCGTTGATCAGCACCCTGGCGGTGTCCGGGGCCAGGTCGGCGAGGGCGCGGATCGCGTCGCGGGCGCGGTCGAGCGCATAACGTTCCAGCGCATTGGCCAGCGCAAAGAGGAAGAGCAGGAAGGCACCCTCGGCCCACGCGCCGACCACCGCGGCTCCCACCGCGGCGATCACCATCAGGAAGTCGATGTCGAGGAGGAGCCGTCCGCGCCGCAGCCCGCCCCAGAGATGGAGCACCGGCTGGCGGCCGCAGATGACGCCAACCAGCAGGTAGCCGGCGCGAAGTCCGGCGAGGGGAACGCGGTCGGTGAGCGAGAACAGCCAGGTCACCAGCAGCAGGGCGCCGGCGAGCAGCGCCCAGGCCAGCTCCTCGTGTCGGGCCAGGAAGCGAGCCAGCCGCGATGGCGGACGGTCGCCGATGATGCGGTCGAGCCAGCGCGGGGCGCTCACTCGCCGCCCCGGCCCACGCGACGGATGGGGCTCACGGCCCGCGCGTTTCGCGCAGGATGCTCCGCATCCGGCCTGCGAGGCGCTCCATCTCCTGCAGCCCGCGCAGCGTCTCGGGGTCGAGCCGCTCCGGGTCCATCAGCATGAGCTGCACCTCGGCCAGCAACGCGGCCAGCGGGTTGGCGAGATCGTGTCGCAGGCGGGCGATCGGGTCCACGGAATCCACGGCACCCTCACCGGGAGAGAGACGGTGGCCGGAAGGTGAGCACCGGGGCTGCGGGCCGCGCAAGGGCAGCGACCGGGAAGGAGGCCCTCCGACCGGCTTGACGGACCGCGGGCCGCCCCATATCCTCAACCACGGAACGCCCTCCATTCGCTGCCTGTCACCCGCACCGCCGCATCCGCCGCCCCAGCCGAACAGTGAACGACCCGCGCCGTGCGGTGCCCGTCATCCGGGCCCCGGCCCCGGCCACTCCGGAGACCCTCCGTGGACATCGCCGAATTGAAGCAGAAGTCCGTCGCCGAGTTGCAGGAACTCGCGGCGGAGCTGAACATCACCAACTCGTCGGGGCTCCGCAAGCAGGACCTCATCTTCCGGATCGAGCAGTCCCTGCTCGAGAAGGACACGGTGATTCGCGGCGAAGGCGTCCTCGAGATCCTTCCCGAGGGCTACGGCTTCCTCCGCTCGCAGGATTGGAACTACCTGTACGGACCCGACGACATCTACGTCTCCCCGTCGCAGATCAAGCGCTTCGACCTCCGCACGGGCGACACGGTGCAGGGCCAGGTGCGCCCACCCAAGGAGGGCGAACGCTACCTGGCCCTCCTCAAGGTGGAGAGCGTCAACTACGAGGAGCCGGAGAAGACCAAGACCCGGGTCGCGTTCGACAACCTCAAGCCGCGCTACCCCGACTCACGGATCCGCCTCGAGAACGCCTCGGCCGACCTCTCGATGCGGGTGGTGGACCTGATGTCGCCGATCGGCAAGGGCCAGCGCGGCCTGATCGTCGCGCCGCCCAAGGCGGGCAAGACGATCCTGCTGCAGAAGCTCGCCAACGCCATCGCGGACAACCACCCCGAGTGCTACCTCATCGTGCTGCTGATCGACGAGCGGCCCGAGGAGGTGACCGACATGCAGGAGAACGTCCGCGCCGAGGTGATTGCCTCCACCTTCGACGAGCCCGCC
>CAZNOJ010000132.1:0-5876 GCA_964574665.1 uncultured Gemmatimonadaceae bacterium | reverse complement strand
ACGATGGCCGAGATGTTCGGCTTGAGCAGCCCGGTGCCGAAGACGATGAGGACCAGCCCCCCGAAGAACGCGGTCTTGCCGGGCGCGCCCTGGCCCAGGAATCCCGACAGCCCGATCGAGAGGTGGCCCAGCGTGATGAGCACGGCCCCCCACATGATGGCGCGGCGGAGGCCGAGCCAGCGGTCGGCGATCCAGCCGCCCGGCAGCGAGGCCAGGTACACCGACGCGGCGTAGATGCCGACGATCGCCGAGGCGGTGGCGCGGTCGAAGCCGAAGCCGCCGTTGATGATCGCCGCCGACATGAACAGCACCAGGAGCGGGCGCAGTCCGTAGTAGGAGAAGCGCTCCCACATCTCGGTGAGAAAGAGGGTGCGCAACCCGGCCGGGTGGCCGAAGAAGCCCGTCTGTGCAGGTGCCGTCACGTGGTCACTCCCGTCCGAGTTTCTTCTTGAGCATCTCGAGTTGGGCCTCGACGGCGGCCTCGCGGGCTCGCTGGTCGAGGAACGGATCGTCGCTGCTGCCGGCTGGGGATTCGGGGTCCAACGGGTCGGACGGTGGGGCGGTTTCGCGCTCGGGCGGGAGGCCGTGCATCGCGCGCTGGTGGCGCTCCCGGGTCACCGCATACTCGCGCTCGGCGATCTGCACCTCGTCGCGCTGCACCAGCACCTTGCGCTCGAGCAGGTCCACGCGCTCGCGGGCGCGGGCCGTGTACTCGGCCGCCACCCGCACCGTTTCCTGGTCGTCAATGCCGGCGGCCAGCTCGCCGCGGCGCTGGTAGTCGGTCAGGTTGCGCCGGGCCACGTCGAGCTCGCGCTCGGTCACGGCCAGCGCGGCGCGCAACTGGTCGAGCGCCACCTTGAACTCGACGAGCGCGGCGCGGAGCCCCGCCGCCTGTTCGCGCGAGGAGCCGGCCGGCCGATAGGCGAACAGCCGATCGAGGTGCGCCTTGATGTCGTCGAAGCTCACCGCGAATGGTAGGTCGCGCACGCGGGGGCGGTCAAGCAAGCGCGGGGCGGGTAGATTCCTCCCCCGATGAGCTACGGCGAATCTTCGGGACCGCTGCGCGTCCTGCACGTGGCCTCCGGCCGCGAGTGGCGCGGCGGGCAGCGGCAGGTGCTGTTGCTGGCGCGCGGACTGCACGCGATCCCCGGCGTGTACGTGAGCGTGCTGACCGGCACCGGCAGCGTGCTCGCCGACCGCCTGACCGATGCGGGGGTGGACACGCTGCTGGCCACCTGGTCCATGGGACTCGACCCGCGGGTGGTGGCCACCCTCGTCGGCAAGCTCACCCCCGGCACCATCGTGCATGCCCACGATTCGCACGCGCACACCCTGGCCGACGCCGCCATCCGGATCCGCTCGGGACGGCTGGTGGTGACCCGCCGCGTGGACTTCCCGATCCGGCAGGCATCGCGGTGGCAGCGGGTGCACCGCGCCATCGCCCTGTCCAACCCGGTGCGCGAACGGCTGCTCGCCGCCGGCGTGCCACCCGGGCGGATCACCGTCATTCCCCCCGCCGTGGACCTCTCCCTCCGGGAAGCGCCCCCGCCCTGGCCGGCTGCCGTGCCGCCACGCGATGCGAGCCATCCGCTCGTGGTCGCCGTCGCCGCCCTGACGCCCGAGAAGGGGATTGATGTGCTGCTCGAGGCCGCGGCCCACCTCCATGTCACCCACCCCACCCTCGAATGGATCGTGCTCGGCGAGGGGCCGCAGCGCGATGCGCTCCTCGCCCGCCGCCGCGCCCTCGGCCTCGAGGCGGTGGTGTCCTTCCCGGGACACGTGGAGCATCCCGAGGCGGTGATGTCACGGGCGCTGGTGGTGGTGCAGCCCTCCCGCAGCGAGGGCTTCGGCTCGTCGGTCCTCGACGCGCTGGCCCTCGGCGTGCCGGTGGTGGCCAGCGACGCGGGTGGCCTCCGGGAATCGCTCGCCAATGGGGGTGGCATCCTGGTGCCACCCGGCGAACCGGCGGCGCTGGCGCGCGAGGTGGCGTCCATCCTCGACGATCCCGCGCTCCGGGAGCGCCTCTCGGGCGACGGGCGCGCCGCCGCCGAAGGATTCGACCTCCCGACGATGGTGAGCCGGACCCTCGAGGTATATCGTTCCCTCGACATGCCCATGGCCACGCCGTGATCTACCTCTGCCTCCCCACCCGCGACGAAGCCGCCACGGTGGGACTCGTGCTGTGGAAGTTCCGGCAGCTGCTGCAGGACTCGCGTCGCGAGTATCAGCTGCTGGTGGGTGACGACGCCTCGTCCGACCAGACCACCGAGGTGCTGGCGCCGTACCTCAAGACGCTGCCGGTCACGGTGCTCCGCAACGAGCAGCCGATCGGCTACGCGGCCACGGTGGAGCGCCTCCTGCGCGAGGCGCTCGAGCGCTCCGACCGGCACAAGCGCGACGTGGCGGTGCTCTGGCCGGTGGACTACACGGTGGACCCGGAACAGCTGGAGGAGTTCCTCAAGAAGCTCGACTCCGGCGCCGATCTGGTAGTGGGAGATGCCACCGTGGTGGGAGAGGAGCGCCGCGGCCACCGCCTGGTGCGGCGCTGGGCCCCGCGGCTCCTCGGCCGGCGGGTTCGTGTGGCGGGACTGCGTGATGTCGTCTCCGGGGTGGCGGCCTTCCGGCTGGTGGCACTCCGGCAGGCGTTCCGGGACCGCCCGGGGCGCTGGCTGGTCACCGAGGGCTGGGCAGCCAACGCCGAACTGGTGGCCTGGGTGGCCGCTGCGGCACGGCAGGTCGAGGGCGTGCCGATCACGCTCCGGGCCGACCGCAGGCAGCGCCCCTCGCGGGTGGAACCCTGGCCCCAGGCGCGGGCCCTCTGGCAGGCGCGCCGCCGGCTCGTGCCGCCACCGCCCACTCCCGCCGTCGGCCGGGAACGCCCGTCCCGCGGACGCGAAAAGGACTGAATGCCGATGCCCACCGCCTGGATGATGCTGCTGCTGCAAGCCACCGCCGCCACCGTGGCGCCGCTGCCGTTCGGCGTCGGCGAGCGGCTGGAGTACGGCGGCAAGTTCTCGCTGTTCAATGTCGGCACCGCGTCGCTCGAGGTGGAGGCGATCGAGCCGATGCGCGGCGCCGAATCCTGGCGTTTCGCGTTCGACACCGACGTCACCATCAACGCCGGGGTCTACAAGTACAAGAGCCGGTCGGCGCTCCGCTCGTGGACCGGCGTCGACGACTGGATCTCCCGCCAGTTCTCCAAGCACGTCGTGGAGAACGACCGTGAGCGCCGCGAGATCTTCCGGATCTATCCGGACTCGGGGTTCTTCCGCCGCAACGACAACACCGAGACCAAGCCCACGCCGGCCGCGCCGCTCGACGACATCGCCTTCATCTACTGGGTGCGGACGATTCCGCTGGAGGTGGGGCGGACCTACCGCTTCAACAACTACTTCCGGGCCGAGCACAACCCCGTGATCGTGCGGGTGGAAAAGCGCGAGACCAAGGAAATGCCCGACGGCACCAAGGTGCGGACCTTGCTGCTCCGCCCGATCGTCAACGAGGACGGGGGCATGTTCCACGAGCGAGCCCGCGCCAAGCTCTGGCTCACCGACGACGCCCGGCGCATCCCGATGGAGATCGAGTCCACCTACGGCTTCGGCACCGTGCGGCTGCTGCTCCGCCGCGTGACCATGGCACCCGGGGGCGGATGAACCCCGACGAGGTGGATCCCTCGCGGCTGCGCACGGTCCCCTTCGCGGGACGGCGCAACAAGGTCGACCCGTCGCTCCTCGCGTCGGCGCCCCGCCCCAACCCCTCGTTCTCCGACTTCCTCGACGCCCTGCCCGACATCCTCGCGGCCGGCGAGCTGCGGACCGTGATCCGGCACGTGGCGGCCGCGGCCGGCGCCCGACGAGGCGTCGTGCTCCTGCTCGGCGGCCACGTGATCAAGACCGGCATGGGCCCGCTGCTCCGCGAGCTGCTGGCGCGGGGCGTGGTGACCCACGTGGCGATGAACGGCGCCGCGGCCATCCACGACTTCGAGCTCGCGGCGTTCGGCGGCACGAGCGAGGACGTCGAGGCCGGCCTCGCCGACGGGACCTTCGGCATGGTGGAGGAAACCGGCGCCGAGATGAACGCCGCCGCCGTCGCGGCCGCGGCACGCGGGGCCGGCCTGGGACAGGGCTACGCCGAGGCACTCGCCTCCCGGGGCACGCTGGTCGGGGCCGATGCCTCGGTGCTGCTCGCCTGCCACCGACACGGCGTGCCGGTGACGGTGCATCCGGCCATCGGCGCCGACATCATCCACCAGCACCCGTCCTTCGACGGCGCCGCCCTCGGCGCCACGGCGACCCGCGACTTCCGGCGACTCGCCGCCGCGCTGCCCACGCTCCACGGGGGTGGAGCCGTGCTCAACCTCGGCAGCGCCGTGGTGCTCCCCGAGGTCTTCCTGAAGGCGCTCACCATGGCGCGGAACCTCGGCCAGGGGGCGCCCACCGGCTTCCTCGCCGCCGACTTCGACATGATCCGCCACTACCGCCCCCGGATGAACGTGGTCCAGCGCCCCACGCGCCAGGGCGGCATCGGGGTGCAGATTACCGGTCACCACGAGATCATGATCCCGCTGCTGGCGTGGGGCATCCTGGCGGCGCTCCCCGCGAGCTGACTCGGCGACACGGCGGGCGGACGGGTTCGGACGAGGAGGCGCGGTGCACGGCAGGCTCACCAGCACGACGACGCTCCTGCTCGGGGCATGGCTCGCCGCGTGCAGCCAGGCGCCCCCGCCGGAACCCACCCTTCGCACGCCGGTCACCACCTCGCTCGAGGCCCTCGAGGCCGACTCGGTGGCCGATGTCCTGATTCAGCACTTGCTGCGCAGTGAGGCACTCCTCGAGGAATCCGATTCCCTGTTCGCCCCGGGCGCCATCGTGATCGCCGATGGCGAAGGACGCCTGTCGGTGCCCCGGTTGGCCGGGGTAGGGATCGGCGGCCGGATCCAGGTGGTCACCTCGCAGGTCTCCACCCGCGGGGCCTTCGTGTGGGGCGTGCTGGAATACCGCTGGCTGCCGGTGTTCGAGAGCGACGCCGTGCGCGGCGGCGTGGCCACCGTGGTCATCGCCCGCCTGCTCGACGGCGCCTGGCGCATCGTGCACCTGCATTCGTCGGCCCCGGTGATCGAGCGGCCGGAAATGTCACGGCCGGTGCCATCCGATTCGCTGGATGGCACCGGCCGCGGGGACGGACCCGGATGAGGGTCAGGCCGTCCGTTCGCCCCGGATCGTGTCCCGGATCTTCGCCGCCGTCGAGGGCGAGACCATCTTGATGATCACGTAGATCACGAAGCCGATGAAGGCCCACCACAGGATCGACATGATCAGGCCCAGCAACCCGCCAAAGATGGCCGCCAGCAGCTTGAAGGCGAACATGGCCAGAAAGGCGAAGACCGCGAACCCCGTGATGTTGCGAATCATTGCTCCACTCCCGAAGAAGTCGGCCGGCGCACCGCGCGCCCCCGTGGTGAGTAGTACGCCGCGGGGTCCGGGAAGGTTTCAACTCGAATCGTGTGCCCATGGTGCCTGACGTCCTGGTGGTTGGCGGCGGGGTGGTGGGGGCAGCCACCGCCCGGGCCCTGACGCTCGCCGGCCCGCGGGTGCGGCTCCTCCGCCCGGCCACCCCCATCGCGGGGGAGGGCTGGCGGGCCGCTGCCGGGATGCTGGCCGCCCAGGTGGAGACCACCCTCGACGACCCGATCTTCACGCTCGGGGTGGCGGGCCGGGCCTTCTACCGACGCGAAGCCGAGGCGCTCCGAGAGGCCACGGGGATAGACATCGGGTTCCGGCAACGCGGCATCCTCCAGGTCGCGACCGATGCCGCCCAGGTCGAGCGCTTCAAGGCCAAGGTGGCGTGGCAACGGCAGGCCGCCGAGTCGGCCGACT
>CAZNOJ010000131.1:0-5933 GCA_964574665.1 uncultured Gemmatimonadaceae bacterium | reverse complement strand
GCGTGATTGCTCGCGGCTGATCCCGCCACCGCTTCGCGGGGCGGGACAGGTCCGCGACTCGGCTGATGTCCCTGAAGGGACCCTGAGTCCACCGGGATCGCGACGTCGCTTCAGCGACATCAGCCGAGCCGTCGCTTCAGCGACGAGCGAGCAGCCAGTACAATGCCCCGTCCCTACGGTTCCCCCGTCGCGCTGAACAGCACCGCCACCCCTTCGGCTTCCGCACGCAGCAGGTTCTCGCCGGGCCCAAGGGTCCAGCTCCCCACCCGTGCGATGCCGTCGTCGCCGGCCACGGCGCTGGCACCGGTGATGCTGCCACCACCGCTCACCACGCTGAACGTGACCGTGCGACCCGGGGTCACGTTCTGCCAGAAGTCGCGGAGCCGCACCGCGGGCGCCACCGGCACTGCCGTGCCGGCCCGGCCCGTCTGCTGATGCCCGGCCAGCAGGGCCACCTGGTGCACCGCGGCCGGCACGCCGGTGGCGCTGAACACCAGCGGCGGACACGGCACGGGGCATGACACCCGTGCGGTGACTTCGTTGCGGCCCGCGATGCTGCCGAGCACCCACTTGCCGAGTCCGGCGGTGCCGTCCTGGCCGGTGCGCTCCTCGGCGTAGCGGAACCCGCCGTTGCCTGCGGTGATGACCCACGACACCGCCACGTCGGGCACCCCGCGGCCGAGGTGGTCCACCACCTTGACGCGCGGGGTCTCGTCGAGCGGCAGCGCCACCACCCCCTGCGGCGTGTTGGCGCGCACCACGGCAAAGGCGAGCGGCGTGCCGTTGCTCGACACCGCCGTGAAGAGCACCGGCTCCGCGCCGCCGTCGGCGAGCCGCGCCTCCACGGCCTGCGGACCCGCGGGGCCGAGCACCCACGCGTCGGGACGCGCGCGGCCGTGGGCGTCGGTCTCCTGCGTGGCGCCGAGCACCGTGCCGCCGCCGGCGGTGACCACGAAGGTGACAGTGACGCCCGCGAGCGGCTCGCCGGCGCGGGTCACCAGCACGGTGGGGGGCACGTCCACGGCCGCTCCCGACAGCGCCGATTGCGATGTCCCGTCGAGCAGCGACAGCACCACGCGCTCGGCGGACGGGCCGCCCGGTTCGCCGGCGCAGGCGGCGAGCAGGACGGGAAAGAGCAGGGATCGACGGATCATGGGGACCTCCGTGCTGGTCGGTCGAGGGCCGATGGCTGATGGACACGAGTGATCGACTATCGACCATCGACCATCGACCACCGAGCTACGGGTTCGCCGTGGCCGTGAAGTCGGTGAAGACCTGGTCCACTTGCACCCTGATGCGATGCGTGCCGGGCGTGGGGCCGAGCGTCCAGCGCATCACGCCGGCGGTGCCGTTGGCGTCGAGAATCTGGTGGGTGTTGTCCACCGAGCCGCCGCCCTCGGTGACGGTAAAGATCGCCTGACGCGTGTACACCAGGTTGCCATACTGGTCGCGCACGCGGACGCGCGGCGGCTGCATCACGTTGGTGGCCGGCGCCGCCACCACGTGCTCGGGCGTCAGGCGCTCGATGGATGCCGCCGGCCCGGGAACCGCGGTCACCGACATCGTGTACGGGAGGAAGTGTGGCTCACCACCGCGCACCTCCACGGTCTGGCGACCGGCGACGGTGCTGGCTCGCCACGAGCGGATCCGCGCGACACCGTCGGGCCCCGACACCGGGTCCGCACCTTCGATGTCGCCGCTGTTGGGTCGCACGGTCCAGAAGACCGGCACGCCCGAAACCGGATTCCCACCGCGATCCACCGTCACCACCGACAGGGGCCCCGGCACCTCGTGTCCCACCTCGACCTGGGAGTCGAAGTTCAGGCCGGACCGCATCACCAGGTCATGGTACGGGCCGGTGATCGCCTGGGCGGCGAACACGACCGACTGATTGGTGAGTCCCACGCGCGCGGAGAGCTGTTGCTCGGTGCCTGGAGCCCCAACGCGCCAGCTCCCCACGCGCGCGACACCATCGGCGTCGGTGGGCACCAGGTGCTCGGTGATCTCTCCGCCGCCCGCGAGCACGGTGAACTCGACCATCACCCCACTGCGTGGTGTGCCGGCATCGGTCACCCGCACGGCAGGGGGAATGGCGACGGTGGTGTTGCCGACGGCGATCTGGGCCTCGCCGGCGTGGGCCACCACGGTGAGCAGGTCCGGGCCGGTGGGCGGGCCGGAGCCCTCGGCGCAGGCGGTGAGCAGGAGGGGAATGAGCAGGGATCGACGGATCATGGGGACCTCCGGCGACGGGCGACGAGTGACAAGCGACAGGGAGGTCTCGACTGGCGGCGTCGCCCGTTGCCCGTCGCCCGTCGCTGGCGGACAGGGCCGTGCCCCGTCCCTATAGAATGTACCTCCGCAAATCGTCGTCGCGTACCACCCCCGCCAGGCGGGCCCGGACCGTGGCCGCATCAATGCGGATCTCCCCCTGGCGGCCGTCGGGGAGGTCGAAGAGCAGCTCCTCCAGGAGCGCCGCCATCACGGTGTGCAGCCGGCGGGCACCGATGTTCTCCATCCGGTCGTTGGCCAGCCACGCCGTGCGCGCCAGCTCGGCCACGGCGTCGTCGGTGAAGGTGAGCGTGCATTGCTCGGCCGCCACCAGCGCCCCGTACGTCCTGGTCAGCGCGTTCTCGGGCTCGGTGAGGATCCGCACGAAGTCGGCCTCGGTGAGCGACTCCAGCTCCACCCGGATCGGGAAGCGCCCCTGCAGCTCCGGGATCAGGTCGCTGGGCTTGGACACATGGAACGCCCCCGCCGCCACGAAGAGGACGTGGTCGGTGCGCACGTAGCCGTAGCGCGTCTGCACGTACGCCCCCTCCACGATCGGGAGCAGGTCGCGCTGCACCCCCTCGCGCGACACGTCGGGACCGGCCACCGCGCGCTCGCCGGCGATCTTGTCAATCTCGTCGAGGAAGACGATGCCGTGGTTCTCCACCCGGTCGAGCGCCTCGGAGATCACCTCGTCCTGGTCCACCAGGTGCCGGAGCTCGTCGTCCTCGAGGATCCGCCGCGCCTCCGGCACCTTGACCTGCCTACGCTTGGGGCGCTTGGGCAGGTTGTCGCGCAGCCAGTCGCCGAAGGCGAAGTCGGGCGCGTCCATCCCGTCGGGCGGCCGGAAGGCGTCGGGATCGGGATAGTTCTGCGCGGCCACCTCCACTTCCACCGTGCGCTCGTCGAGCTCGCCACCGAGCACCTGCTGCCGGAGCTTCTCGCGCGAGCGCTGCTGCCGTGCCGCCAGCTCCGCATCCTCGGGCGGCACGGGAGCGCCCTCGGCGTCGCGATCGAGCGGCGGCAGCAGCAGGTCGATCAGGCGCTCCAGCGCGCGCTGCTCCGCCTGGGGCCACACCTCGTCCTCGCGCTCGGCCCGCACCAGCGCAATGCCGTTGTCCACCAGGTCGCGCACCAGCGACTCCACGTCGCGACCCACGTAGCCCACCTCGGTGAACTTGCTCGCCTCCACCTTGAGGAAGGGCGCGCCGGCCAGCCGCGCGAGCCGCCGCGCGATCTCGGTCTTTCCCACCCCGGTGGGGCCGATCAGGATGATGTTGCTCGGCGTGATCTCGTCACGGATCGCCTCGGGCGCCTGGCTCCGGCGCCAGCGGTTGCGGATCGCGATGGCGATCGCCCGCTTGGCGGCCTTCTGCCCCACGATGTAGCGGTCGAGCTCCGCCACGATCTGCCGGGGCGGGAGCTCCTCGAGCCAGGGCTGGGGGGCGGGGGCGGGGGCGTCGGGGGTGGTCATGCGTCAAAGATACGAGGACGGAGGACGGAGGGCTGAGGACGGAGGGCCGAGAGTCCCAGCTTCCCTCCGTTCTCCGTTCTCCGTCCTCTGTCCTCCGTCCTCCTACAGCTCCACCACCGTCAGATTGTCATTGGTATAGACACAGATCTCCGATGCGATGTGCATCGCGCGCTCCACGATCTCGCGGGCACTCATCTGCTCGTTGGGGAGGAGCGCCCGCGCCGCCGCGAGTGCGTAGTCGCCGCCGGAGCCCACCGCGAGCACGCCGTCGTCGGGCTCGATGAGCTCGCCGTTGCCCGAGAGGAGGAAGGTGTGGTCGGCGTCGGCCACGATCAGCACCGCCTCCAGCCGCCGGAGGAAGCGGTCGCTCCGCCAGTCCTTGGCCAGCTCGGTGGCGGCACGGGTGAGGTTGCCGGGATAGCGGTCGAGCTTCTCCTCGAACCGCTCGAAGAGGGTGAGCGCGTCGGCCACCGAGCCGGCAAAGCCGGCCAGGATGCGGCCGCCCTTGAGGGTGCGCACCTTGTTGGCCTTCGCCTTGACCACCGTGGGACCGATGGAGACCTGGCCATCGCCGGCCAGCGCCACGCGACCGTTCTTGCGGACACTTAAGATTGTGGTGCCATGATACGTCGCGGACATTGGCGCGGGCTCCTGACAGCGGCCTGGGTGGTGGTGGCCACGGTGATCACGATCCGGGTGGCCACCCTGCTGCGCTACGACATCTGGTTCGACGAACTCTACTCGGTCTATGCCGCCTCCGGCGACCTCGGCGGCCTCTGGCAGGCTGCGGTGGCCGACCGGGTCCATCCCCCCGGATTCTACCTCCTCCTCTGGGGATGGCTGCAGCTGGTGCCCCCCACCCCGCTCGGCCTCCGGATCCTGCCCCTGCTGGTGTGGCTCGGCATCGTGGCCGCCACCTGGTGGGCCGCAGGCCAGGCCGGACTCGACCGCACCCCACGCGCCACCGCCGTCGCCCTCGTCGCCGCCAATCCGCTGCTCTTCGAGCTGGGCGCGTTCGTCCGCAACTACGGCCTGGCGGTGCTCACCACGACCCTGGTGATCGGCGCCGCCCTCGGCGTCCTGCGCCGCGAGGGCGCCACCCGCCGCGATGCGATACGGCTCGCCTCGCTCGCGACCCTGGCCGGCTGGTCGCACCTCTTCGCGTGGCCGGTGCTGGCCGCGCTCGCGATCACCTTCCGGCTCCGGCGCCTGCGGGGCGCCACGCTTGCCGTGTCAGTGGTACCCGCCCTCACGATGATACCGTGGGCGATGGCGCTGCTCCGCGCCAACGCGCTGGAGCGCGACTTCACCGAGAACGTCGGCTGGCAGAATCCCCCCACCGCACTCGGCGTGCTGCTGATGCCGGGCCGCATCCTGGTGGAACAGCCCTGGTGGGCGGCGTGGCTCCTCGGTGCCGGCGCCTGGCTGCTGCTGGCCCTTGCGCTCCGCATCCGCCCCTGGCAGGGGCTCTCGCTCGCGGTGCTGATGCCGCTCGGCCTGGCCGTGGCCGCCAGCACGGCATTCGGGGTCGGCGTCTTCGAGGTGCGCTACCTGACCGTGGCAGCCGTGCCGTTCACGCTGCTGGTGGTGATGGCGCTGGAATCCACGCGACCACCGGCGGCGCTCGCGGTCACCACGCTGCTGCTCGCGCTCTCGACAATCGGCATCGCGCGGCGGGCGGAATGGCGCACCCCTTGGCGCGAGGTCACCACGCGCCTGGCCGCCGACGCCCCGCGCGCCTATGCCTTCGAGGGATTCACGGCGCTTCCGCTCCGGTACTACGCCGCCATTGACGGACGTGCGCTCGAGGTGCCGGAGGTGAAGAGCTGGCCGCTTCCCGGCACCCCACCGGGATGGATCGTGCTCCGGCCGCACACCCTGCCCGACTCGATCGCGGTGATCGACCAGCTCCGAGCCGGCGGGTTCGCCGTGGTGGATTCGTTCGAGGTGGGCAGCGGGCGAAACGCCGTGCGGGCGTGGAGGTTCGCCGAGGAGTGAGGCGTGAGCCCTGAGAATCGAGACGAGAGCATTGACCTCGTCCCGAGCGAAGCGAGGGACCTCTCGCCGCGGACACGGAAAGGGGTCCCTCACTGCGTTCGGGACGAGGGGCATACTCCACCCGCTGTTCTCCACCCTCTGTTCTCCACCCTCTGTTCTCCACCCTCTGTTCTCCACCCTCTGTTCTCCACCC
>CAZNOJ010000130.1:0-5969 GCA_964574665.1 uncultured Gemmatimonadaceae bacterium | reverse complement strand
CGGGCGTGCCCACCACGTGACCATCGGCGGTCAGGCGCTCGTCGCTGTCCGCTGCCCAGCGCGCCACGCCGAAATCGGCGAGCAGCGCGTGTCCCGCGTGGAGCAGGACGTTCGACGGCTTGAGGTCGCGGTGCACCACGCCGGCCCGGTGCGCGTGCTCCAGGGCATCGAGCAGCTCCAGGCCGATCTCGCGCACCGCGTCGGGAGGCAACGGGTGCTGCTGCGCGAGCCGGTCGGCGAGGGTGTCGCCGGCGATGAAGGGCATCACGAACCACGCCAGGCCGGCCCCGTTGCCGGCCTCGATGACCGGCACGATGTGCGGATGCTGGAGGCGGGCGAGCAGCGTGGCCTCGCGGCGGAATCGTTCGCTGGCCACCGCCGAGGCCATTTCCGCAGGCAGCACCTTGATCACGACCTCGCGACCCAGCGCCGGATCCGTGGCCAGGAAGACGCGGGCCATGCCCCCGCGTGGCAGCTCGCGCTGCACCCGGTATCGCGCCCCGACCGCCTCCGACACGCGTTGCTGCAGCACGCTGTCTCCGTGGGCCTCGCGCCCCGTCGACCGTTTCCTGCTCCCCGGAGGCGGCGCTTGACCGCCGCTTGATCCCTCGCGGCGATCCTCGGACCACAACCGGGAGCGACCCGGACTGTCCCCTAGCCAGGAGGATCAATGTACCGCGCTGGATGGCCCCTGATTGCCTCGGCCGCGCTGGCCGTCATCGCCTGCGGGGAGAGCCCATCGGGGCCCTCGCCGGACACCCCCATCCCCTTCACCGTGTACGCACAGAACGTGTACGTGGGGGCCAACGTCGATGCCGTTCTCGCGGCCGGTCCCGAGGAACTGTCCGCGGCCCTCATGGGCGCCCTGGAGACGTTCGCCGCCACCGACTGGCCCGGTCGCGCCACCACCATCGCTGCGGCGATCGCCGCCCGGCGGCCCGACGTCGTGGCGCTCAACGAGCTCACCACGCTGGACGTCACCGGGCTGGCGCCGCTCTTCCCCGACCTCTCCGTGGACTTCCTCCCGATCCTGATGCAGGCGCTCGCCGACGCAGGCCAACCGTATGTCGTCGCGGGAACGGTGCTCAACATTGACGCGCAGCTGTCGCTCGGCGGGCCGACGGTCCGGTTGCGGGACCGCGACGCCCTCCTGGTGCGCCCAGGCCTCGCCTACCACGACGTGTCGCACGGGACCTACGCCGCCCGGGTGACGGTTCCCCTGGGTCCCGCCGGCAGCATCGAGCTGGTGCGCGGGTGGGTGGCTGCCACCGTGACGCAGGATGGCCGTTCGGTCCGCGTCGTGGCGACGCACCTGGAGCCGCGCTCGACCAGTCCCGCCCTGCAGGAGGCACAGGCCACGGAACTGGTGGATCGGTTCGGTGACCTCGACCTGCCGGTGCTGGTTGCCGGTGACCTGAACAGCGATCCACAGGACCCCGACTCGACCACACCATACCGGCTCCTCGAGACCGCCGGATTCATTGACGGCTGGCTCGCGGCACCCGGCAGTCACGCGCAGGGTGGCGCCACCTGCTGTCACCAACCCGAGCTCACCAACCCCACTGCGGCGTTCGACCAGCGGATCGACCTGGTGCTGGTGCGGCCCTTGGCCGCCGTGGGCGGCGGGCTGCAGGTGCTTGGGGCCGAGATCCTTGGCGACCACCCGTCCGAGCGCGGCAGCAACGGGCTCTGGGCCAGTGACCATGCCGGCCTGGTCCTCACCTTCGACTGGCGTCGCCTCAGCGACACTCCTCGATCGCCTGCATCAACTCGGCCGCGGTGAACGGCTTGGCCAGGAAGCGCTCGCGTGGGCGCGTGCCGGCGTCGAGCCCCACCTGTTCATCGGTGAAGCCCGAGATGTAGATCACCCGAAGCGCCGGATCGTGGGCCCGCGCCCGCGCCCCGAGCTCGGCCCCGCTGACCCCGGGCATCAGCATGTCCGTCACCAGCAACGAGTAGCTGCCCTCCCGCAGCATCCGCTCGCCCTCGTCGCCGTCCGCGGCCGTGGCCACCTCGTGCCCCATCCGTTCCAGCAGGCGGCGCACCACGTCGCGGACCTGGGGTTCGTCGTCCACCACCAGCACTCGCTCGCGCGTGCCGGATCCGCACACCGGTGCGGCCGGTGACGGGGCGACGGCAGCGACCGCCTCGCGGGCGACCGGGAGGTAGACCTGCATCGCGGTGCCGTCGGGGCCGCTCTCCGCCACGACCAGGTGTCCACCGGCCTGTCGCAGGATGCCGAAGGCCGTGGACAACCCGAGGCCCGAGCCACGGCCCTTGGGCTTGGTGGTGAAGAACGGCTCGAATGCCTTGTCCATGACCTCGGGCGACATCCCGTGCCCGGTGTCGCGCACTTCGAGCCGGCACCACTGCCCCGCGGCGACTTCCCCCGTGGCGTGTCGGAGCGGCGCGTGCACCGCCACCGTGTCCACGGTGATCGTCACCCGGCCCCCTTCAGGCATGGCATCGCGGGCGTTGAGCAGCAGGTTCATCACGGCCTGCTCGAGCAAGAGGCGGTCGGCCACGACCACCATGCCCTCGTCGCGCGTGCTGACCTCGATGCCGACCGACGGCGGCACGGTGCGGCGGGCGAACCCCACCACGTCCTGCACCACCTCGTCCATCGCCACGGCATCGCGCCGCGACGGCTGCCAGCGCGAGAAGGCCGAGAGCCGCGCCGTGAGCTCGCTACCGCGCACCACCACGTCCCGGATCGTCTGCAGCCCGCGCTGCTGCTCGCGGCTCGTGGTGGGATCGGCCAGCAGCTCCTCGGTGGTGCCGAGCACCACGGCCAGCATGTTGTTGAAGTCGTGGGCCACGCCGCTGGCCAGGCGTCCCACCGCCTCGATCTTCTGCGAGTGCCGGAACTGCTGTTCGAGCTCGCGCGCGGCGGTCACGTCGCGCAGGGTCACCGCCACGCCGTCGCCGGTGCGCACCACCTGCTGGTGGATCCACCGCGGGGTGGGGCCGAAGCCACCCAGCTGCCGCTCCTCCTCCAGCGGCGAGCCGTCCGACACCACGGCCGTGCAGTCGCGGTGCAACAGCGGGCCCACGTCGTCGGGGAGGAGCTGCGAGAGGGGGCGGCCGATCACCTCCGCCAACGGAGTCCCGAGCATGGCGGCGGCGCGGGGGTTGGCGTCCAGCACGGTGAAATCGGTGACCGTGCCCGCCTGGTCGCGCATCGCGCCAAGCAGCAGGAAGGCATCCAGCGACCCGTCGCGGGCGAAGCGCAGCAGTTCCTCGCTCCGCGCCAGCGCCGACTCCCGTTCGCGGAGGCGCACGTTGGCCCGCGCCAGCGCCTCGCGGGCCAGCCGGGAGCGCTCCGAGGCCAGCAGGGCGACCGCCACCAGCGTGGCGGTTCCGATGCCGAGCACTCCGCCGAGCAGGAGTTCCCCGCCGTTGGACACGGCGCGCAGCGGGACGCGGGCGCGACGATCAATGACATAGGCGGCGAGTGCCACCCAGCCGATGAACAGCCACCAGCGAAGCGCGAGGTTGCGCTCGGCCGCGCTGAACTCCCGCCAGCTCGCCTGGGCCACGCCGAGCGCCAGCAGCAGGAGCGACACCCCGGTGGGCAGCGCGATCCCGGCCAGATAGTCGGCGTCGGCACGGTTTCCGGCCCAGACGAGGTAGCCCAGCAGGATGGTCCACGTGACGGCCACCACCGCGCTCGCCATCGCGCCGGGGGCCATCTGCTTGAACCGGCCTCCCCGCGGCAGCCCCATCAGGGCAAGCCCGCCCCCCAGGAGCACGAACGAGGTCAGGGTGGTGCGCGCCGGCCTCGCGCCGGAGGTGAGCGCGAGGACCAGGTCGTGGTCGAACGGGTGCCAGCGGAGCACGCCGAGATCGATTCCGGCGAGCCGCTCGAAGGCCAGCACCCCGGAGTACCCGACGACAACGGCCGCCATGAGCAGGCGGCCACGCCCCTCGAGCAGGAGGGCGGCCACGGTCGCGGTGATCAGGAAGGCGGTGGCCGGCACCATCGGGGGGAATTCCGGCACCACGGTGATCCACGCCGTGTTCCGGGTGGCCCACCCGGCCAGCACCGTGAGGGCCAGCAGGAGCGGAAGCAATGCGTAGAGCGACAACCGTTGCCAGAAGCTCACCGGCACAGCCTGCCGCATCCGCCCCCCTCTCCAGGGTCGCCGTCCGCCAGCCAGGACTCTCGCGCGATCAGGTGGGAAGTGCCCAAGGAGGGAGTCGAACCCTCATGCCCCGAAGGGCTGCGGATTTTGAGTCCGCTGCGTCTGCCATTCCGCCACTCGGGCCAGCCCGAAAGATAGCGGCAGACCGAGGACGGAGAACGGAGGGTGGAGGACGGAGGCCGGAGGATGCCATAGATTACCTCCACCCTCCGTCCTCTGTCCTCTGTCCTCTGTCCTCCGTCCTCTGTCCTCTACCCTCGGTTCCCCGATGATCTCACCCCGCCCCTTCCATCCCTGGCACGACATCCCGGCGGGCGCCGATCCCCCGCGGCGGCTCACCGCCGTGATCGAGATCCCCAAGCACGAGCGCAACAAGTACGAGCTCGACAAGGAGCTGGGGGTCTTCCGGCTCGACCGGGTGCTGCACTCCTCGGTGCATTACCCGGGTGACTACGGGATGATCCCCCGCACCCTGGCCGGTGACGGCGACCCGATGGACGTCCTCGTCCTGATGACGGAGCCGACCTTCACGGGTTGCCTGGTCGAGGTCCGGCCCGTGGGCGTGTTCCTGCTGGTGGACAAGGGCGATCCCGACGAGAAGATCATCGCGGTCCCCCCCAGCGACCCGTACATGTCACAGGTGCACGACCTGGCCGACATCCCGGCCCACGCGCTCAAGGAGATCGAGCACTTCTTCCTGGTGTACAAGGACCTCGAGGGGACGCGCACGGAGAGCCGTGGCCTCGGCGACCGGGCGGCCGCCGAGCGAGCCATCGAGGAATCCATCGCGCGATACCGGGAGGTGTTTCCGGAGCGCGCCACCGCCGACTAGTCGCGCAGCCCCACCGGTCGGTCGAGGATCTCGCGCCAGATCATCGCCTGGCGGAGGTTGACGGCATCCGCGCGGGGCCGCGTGGCGACGGCCGCGGGCTGCCGGATCGCCTGGTCGAACTTGCGGTGGTCGTCCAGGCGCCAGGCGCGGTTGCGTTGCTCCGCCACCGCGATCCGTCGCTGCACCACCGCCTCGGCCTGCGCGTCGGTGCTGTAGGCAGGCCGTTCCGCCCGCGCCGGTTCCACCTCCAGGGACACCACCTCCGCCTCGCGCTCCAGCGTGGCGATGTCCTCCACCTCCTCCCACGACTCCACCTCGCGGGCACGCTCGATGGTGGCGACCCGCTCGGCCTCCTCCTCCATCCGGCGCGCCTCGTCGAGCTGCCCGCGCATCTCCGCGAGCAGGTCCTCGAAGGTCTCCGCGCGCCGCGTGGGCGCCTGCGGCTCCCGTCGCGGCACCCGTGGCCGCTCCGGCACATCCCGCGACTTGCCCTTCTCGGCGGCGCGCCCGATCAGCGACACCACCACCCAGAGCACCGCCAGCAGGATCGGCCCGATTTCCATCGGTCGTCAGCCGTCCTGCGCGGTGCGCGGCTGCTCGCCCGCGGCGAGCGAGCGGCGCATCTCGGTGTCGGCTTCCACGTTGCGGTACTTCTGGTAGTCCATCACGCCCAGGTTGCCGCTCCGGAACGCCTCGGCCATGGCCAACGGGATCGAGGCCTCGGCGGCAATCAGCTTGGCGCGCTGGTTCTGGGCCTCGGCCTTGAACTCCTGCTCCATCGCCACGGCCAGGGCCCGGCGCTCCTCGGCCTTGGCCTGGGCGATCCGCTTGTCGGCCTCGGCCTGGTCGGTCTGCAGCTCGGCCCCGATGTTCTTGCCCACGTCCACGTCGGCGATGTCGATGGAGAGGATCTCGAAGGCGGTGCCGGCATCGAGTCCCTTGGCGAGCACGGTCTTGGAGATCATGTCGGGGTTCTCGAGCACCGCCTTGTG
>CAZNOJ010000129.1:0-6022 GCA_964574665.1 uncultured Gemmatimonadaceae bacterium | reverse complement strand
GGTGGCCATGCCGCCTTGCCCAAGTTCGCGCTCGATGCGGTAGCGGTCGGAGAGGGCGGCGGTGAGGCGGTCGATCGTCACGCGGCCACCTCCGCCACCTTGAACTCCGCGGTCCGTCGCTTCGCCTCTGCCGCGATCGCGTCGAAGCGCGGCGTGCCCCGCAGCGAGGCGAAGAACGGGCAGTACTCGGCGATGAACCTGTCGGGGTGGAAGCCCGAGCGTACCGCCTCCTCGAGGAGCGCGAGGGCGCGCTCCGGCTCGCCTGCCATGGCGAACGACTCGGCCAGGTGGAACCGGTGGTGTGCGTCGAGTGCCACCACGTCCTTGAGTGCAGCCCGAGCCAGGTCCGGCCTGCCGTTGAGTCCATGCACCAGGGCCATCAACTGGCCGGTATAGGGCATGGAGGGCGCCTGCTCCACCAGGTGCTGCGCCGGCCCGGCGGCGGCGGCCGCATCGCCGGTCAGGGCGCAGGTATATCCCAGCACCCAGCGCCCGATCAGGTTGCCGGGATCGGTTGCGACGCCCCGCTGGACAAGGGCGATCCCCTCGGCGGCGCGGTTGCTCCACCAGGTCATGCTCCCGGCGAGCATCACCGTCATGGGCGCCAGGGGGTCCGTCGCCATGAGGCGTTCCGCGATGGCCTCTCCGGCCGCAATCTGCCCCGCCGCCTGGTAGGAAATGCCCAGGTAGAAGAGTGCGTCGGAGTCGTTGGGGTCCTGTTCAACGGCAATGAGGAGGTGGCCGATGGCCGCGGCAACCTCGCCGCGCTCGTAACACAGGAATCCCATGAGGGCGTGACCATAGTGGGCATCGGCCGGCTTCCTGAGCAGCGCGGTGGCCACCGCCTCGGCGGCATCGAGGGGGCTCCGATCGGCGGCGACGCCCGCACGGACCCGTGTCGCATGCACCCAGGCCAGCAGCGCCTGGAGCGGCGGGGTGTCTCCCTCGATGGCCATGGCCCCGTGGATCAGCGATTCGGCGCGGTCGAGCGACTGGGCCCCGTAGCGCCGGATCTCCTGGCGGGCCTGGAGGTAGAGCTCGAACGCGCGCGGGTTCTCGATCGAGCGATGCGCCAGGCGCCTGTCCTCCTCGCTGGTGAGCGTGACGCCGAGCGCCTTGACGATCTCGCGCGACACGCGCTCCTGCAGCTCGAACACGTCGTCCATGGTGCCGCCGTACTTGTCGCCCCAGAGCTGGGCGTCGCTGGCGGCGTCAATCAACTGGGCCGTGATCCGCAACGAGTTCCCTGCCTTGCGCACGCTGCCCTCGAGCACGTAGCGCACGCCGAGCTCCCGGCCGATGGTGCGGACGTCCTTGGTGGTGCCCTTGAGCTGCATCGCGGAGGTGCGCGAGATCACCTGGAGCGACTTGATCGCGGCCAGGTCGGAAATGATCTCCTCGGTGAGGCCGTCGCTGAAATACTCGTTCTCGGCGTCGGGACTCTGGTTGGCAAATGGCAGCACCACGATGCCGCGGCGGTCGGCCACCGCGGCGCCGCCGGCCGCGACCTGGAGCGCGGTGACCCATTCGCCGCAGGTGGTGAACCGATCCGCCGAGCGGGTGGCCATGGCCTTGCGCAGCGAGTCGTCGAGCGGCTGCGGCACCTGGTCCCGCAGGGCGCGGGCCGAGGGCGGCGGCACCGTCACGCGCTGGGCGAGCATGGCCATGGCCGATCCCTTGAACGGCAGCTCGCCCGTGAGGCACTCGTAGAGCACGCAGGCCAGGGCGTACTGGTCGCTGCGGCCGTCGAGCGGGTCATCGGTGACCTGTTCGGGGCTCAGGTACGCCGGCGTGCCGATGGTCTGTCCCGTCTGGGTGAGTCGCACGCTCTCGGCCGGGGCGGCCGCCTTGGCGATGCCGAAATCGGCCACGATCGCGTGCCCATTGCTCAGCAGGATGTTCTCCGGCTTGATGTCCCGGTGAATCACGCCGGCGCGATGGGCATAGTCGAGTGCGTCGGCCACTTCGCGGGTGATCCGGAGGGCGTCGTCGATCGGCAGGCGACCCTCGCGCGCGATGCGATCGCGCAGGCTCTCGCCCTCGATGTAGGGCATGACATAGAAGAGGACAGTCGATGGTCGATGGTCGATGGCTGGGTCGAGATGCCCATCGACCATTGACGATTGACCATCGACCGTGCCCGAGTCGAAGAGTGGGAGGATATTCGGATGCTGGAGGTTCGCCGTGGTCCGGATCTCGGCCAGGAACCGGTCGGCACCGATGGCGGAGCCGACGTCGTCCTTGAGCACCTTGACGGCGACGCGGCGATGGTGCCGCAGGTCTTCGGCCAGGTAGACGGTGGCCATGCCGCCTTCGCCGAGTTCGCGTTCGAGCCGGTAGCGGTCGGCAAGGCTCGTCCGCAGGATGTCCACGCTCATGCGACTCCCACGTGGGGACGACTGGCCGCAGGGGATTCATTGCGCTGCTCGAGGGTCACGGCAGCATCCGGGAGCTGTCGGTGGGGTGGAAACGTGCCTGCAGAAAGATGCCTCCGAAACCGGAACGGCGCTGGTGCGGTCAGCCCCCGGTCCGCCGGTCGAGCCGCCACGTCACCGTGGCCTCAGCCACCACGTCGCCGGCGGTGTCGCGCACCTCGGCGTGGGCGAGGGCCTCGGTGGTGACGGTCACCGGGGGCGGGGCCGCCGTGCCGGTGGCGGTGAGGAGTCCGCGGGCCTTCTTGTGGTACGACATGGTGAGGGAGGTGACGATGCCGCGGGTGCCGGGCTCCAGGGCTGACAGCATCGCCAGCCCGCTCGCCAGTTCGGCCAGGTTGGCCAGCGCGATGGCGTGCACGGCGCCGAGATGCTGGCGCACGGCGCGACGCTCGCGCAGGGTTGCCGTGGCGCGGCCCGGCTCGAGCGAGGTGACGCGGGCCCCGAGCGACCCGGTGTAGGGCACCGCGAAGCGGATCAGCTGCGCGAACCACCACCGACCCCACGCCGACCCCCCGAGGCGATGCCACAGGCCGAGCAGGCGCTCGGGTGTCAGCTCATGCCCCCGAGGATCGCGCCCATGGCGGCGAAGCGGATCGCATGGTATCCCGCATTGATCATCAGCAGCAGGTTGCCGGTGCCCTCGAACTGGTAGTTGGTGGCGATGGAGCCACCGACCCAGACGCCGCCGATCACCAGGCCGATCCCGGCTCCGGTGGCGGCGGTGGGGTCGCCGTCGAAGAACATGGCGAGCGTGTACGCCGTGACCAGCGAGAGGATGAAGGTGATGCCGTAGGTGCGGACCGGGTTGAAGCGTTCCCGGAGCATGGCCTCGGTGAATCCGTGCGCATCCATCCACGCCTTGCCGAAGAGCGGCCCGTACCAGATCCCGCCGATCACGAAGGCGGAGATGGCGGCGAGGAGCACGGCGAGCAGGTTGACCTGCATGGTGGGACCTCCGGAGGGGGACCGTGAGGATGCGGCCGTTCGGGGCATCCGGCAAGAGGACGCTATACTCCGGGATGCGCTGCCTTCATTCCGGTCCCCAACCCCATCCTGCCATGCGCCTCGTGCTGCCCCATGTGCTGGTGCTCCTCGCGGCGGGGTGCGCCACCGGCGCCCCGACCACGCAACCCGCCCCCACGCGCCAGGCGGCGACCGATTCGGCCACGAGCGGCCGGCCTGCAGGCCGCGCGGCCACGGGCCCGCAGCCGATCGAGCGGGTGGTGCCGCGAACGGCGACGGCGGACAGCGGGCTCTTCCTCGTGCATCGCGGCGAGGGCAAGACGCTCTGGACTATTCCCGACTCGCTGCTGGGTCGCGACATGCTCTGGCTGACGCGGATCGCCGCGGCGGCGGAGGACCTCTCGCCGTTCACCAACGCCGGCAGCAACATCCAGGAGTACCTGGTGCGGTTCGAGCGGGATGGCGACCGGATCCTGCTCCGGAGCCCCGGGACGCGCTACGTGGCCGACACGGCGCTGCCGATCGCGCGGTCGCTGGCGGCGAACGCGTTCGCGCCGATCCTGCGGTCGTTCAAGCTGGAGGCGTTCACCGCCGACTCGTCGGCGGTGGTGATTGACGTGACGTCGTTCCTGGAGGAGGACGTCCCGGCCATCAGCGGCCTCTCCAGTGCGCTCCGCACCCAGTTCCGGGTGCGGCGGCTCGATCCGGCGCGCTCCTACGTGGCCAGCGTGAAGTCGTTCCCGCTCAACATCGAAGTCCGCCAGGTGCAGACCTTCGACGCCCAGGATCCGCCGTCGCAGGCCGCCACCGGCACGGTGTCGCTCACCACGGCGCAGTCGCTGGTGCTGCTGCCCCGGGAGCCGATGCGGCCCCGGCTGGCGGACGAGCGGGTGGGATGGTTCACGCTGCGGCAGGTGGACTTCGGGTCGCCGGCGCTCAAGGCGGCCGAGCGCACGCTGCTGCGCCGGTGGCGGCTGGAGCCGCGCGATCCGGCGGCGTACGCCCGGGGCGAGCTGGTGGAGCCGGTCAAGCCGATCGTGTTCTACCTCGATCCCGGCACGCCGGAGGAGTGGCGGCCGTTCATCCGGCAGGGGGTGGAGGACTGGAACCGCGCCTTCGAGGCCGCCGGGTTCCGCAACGCCATCCTGGCGCGGGACCCGCCGTCGGCGGCGGAGGACCCCGAGTTCGATCCCGACGACGTGCGCTATTCCAGCGTGCGGTACATCGCCAACCTGACCCGCAACGCGATGGGGCCGTCGGTGTCCGATCCCCGCACCGGCGAGATCATCGAGAGCGACATCATCTGGTACCACAATCACCTGCGGTCGTACCGCAACCGGCTGATGGTCGAGACCGGGGCGGCCAACCCCGACGTGCGGCAACTGCAGATGGACCGCGCCGTGATCGGCGAGACGGTGCGCCAGGTGATCGCCCACGAGATCGGCCACGCGCTCGGCCTGCCGCACAACATGATCGGCTCGTCGGCCTACCCGGTGGATTCGCTGCGGTCGCCGTCGTTCACCGCGGCCAACGGCGTGTCCCCGTCGGTGATGGACTATGCGCGCCAGAACTACGTCGCGCAGCCGGGTGACGGCGTGACCCACTTCACCCGGATGATGGGGCCCTACGACCTGTACGCGATCAACTGGGGGTACCGGGTGATCCCGGGCGCGGCCACGCCCGCCGCGGAGCAGGCGGTGCTCGACCGCTGGATCCTGGAGCGGGCCGACGACCCGCGCTTCCGCTTCTTCGGCGGCGACGGCATGGATCCCCGGGCGCAGACCGAGGATATCGGCGCCGATCCGGTGGCCGCCTCCACCCTGGGGATCGCCAACCTCCGGCGGGTGCTGCCGCAGTTGCCGGCGTGGACCGCGACGCCCGGGGAGAACCACGCCGACCTGCTCGAGCTGTACGGCGAGCTGGTGAGCAGCTACGCCCGGTACGTGGGGCACGTGGTGACGATGGTGGGCGGCGTGTACCGTGATGCCAAGTCCACCGACCAGGCCGGCCCGGTGTTCACGCCGGTGGCGTCGGCGGACCAGCGCCGCGCGATGCGCTTCGTGGCGGACGAGGTGTTCACCACCCCGGAGTGGCTGCTCGACCGCGCGGTGCTCTCCCGGCTCGAGGCGAGCGGCGCCCTGGAGCGGGTCCGCGCAGCCCAGGCCTCGGTGGTGAACCGGCTGCTGGAGGTGAACCGCCTGCAGCGGATGACGGAGATCGCCCTCACCACCCGCGACGCGTACCGACCCGAGGCGATGCTGGCCGACGTGCGCACCGCGATCTGGCGCGAGCTGGCCGGAAGCGGGGCGGTGGATCCCTTCCGTCGGCAGTTGCAGCGGGTGCACGTGGAACGGCTCCGCGGCCTGGCTCGGGCCGATTCCACGGTCACCGAGGCGCGCCCGCTGGCGCGGGCCGAGCTGGCCACGCTCCGCGCGGCGCTGGAGGGCCGGATCCGTCGCGGCGGCGATCCGGTGACGCTGGCGCACCTGCGCGACGTGGCGGCGCGGATCGAGGAGGCGCTGGAGGTGAAGTAGCGGGGACTGCGAGCGACGAGCGACGAGATGCGAGAGCCGGAGTCGGGAATCCGGTGACTCACGCACTGGCGAAAAGCCATGGCCGGAGCA
>CAZNOJ010000128.1:0-6096 GCA_964574665.1 uncultured Gemmatimonadaceae bacterium | reverse complement strand
CGCCGCGTCGCCGCGCCGGTGCGCGCCCCGTTGCGGGCGGGACGCCGCCTGCGGGGCGGCGTGGCCGCTGCCGCCGTGGCCCTCGTGACCACGACCTGGGCCGTCAACCGCAATCCGGAGACCCCCTCGGGTCCCGCCCTGGCCACCGCCTTCGTGGCGCCGGCGATCCTGGCCCGGGTGATTCCGCCGCTCAGCGGCGACTCCCTCCGCGACACCCCGCTGCTGCCGGCCTCGACCACCTCGCGCACGCTCACGCTCGCGCAGCGGGCGTCCATGTCACCGCGCATGCTGCCGGTGCGCACCGCCAGCGTGCAGTCGGTGGCCGCCCGCCAGCTCCGCGTGGCTGACCCGCTACTGCAGGTGGGGCCGTCCGGCGAGGGATGGGAGACCACCTCGCTGCAGGAGGCCCGCGAGGCCGCCGCCGGGGCGCTGGCCCACCTCGAGGGAATCCCGGTCAACGCCGTCCGCCTGCAGCCCTCACAGGTCGGCGGGCGACCCACCGCCATGGTGCGGCAACTCCTGCCGGACGGCCGTGCCATCTGGGTGGTGGAGGGCACCGCCGACGACCTCGACCAGGTCTCCCGGGTGCTCGAGGCCAGCGGCCTCTCCCTGGCGGCACCCCGGCGGGCCCGCCCCGACTACATCGGCACCGACGAACAGCCGGTCCGCACCACGCGCATGGTGACCGTGGCGTCGTACCTCCCCACCGATTCGCTCGACGCCCTCCTCGGCGCAAGGCTCCGGCTCGACGAATAGCGAACGGCGAACAGCGGGCGGCAAGTGCAAACCCCCACGCGGAGTGTTCCGGTGGGGGTTTGTGCTGTTCGCCGTTCGCCGTTCGCCGTTCGCCCTAGTGCCCGCCCCGCTCCTTCTCGAGCGTGATCATCGCCAGCCGCGGCGAGATCATCGGATAGCGCCTGGCGAACCAGGCGTAGCACAGGAAGAAGCAGCCGGCGAACAGCAGCGTCGGCCCCAGCTCCGGCAGCCCGAAGCGCGGGCCGGTTTCCGCCGTCACCGACGGCGTGATCATCAGGTAGCGCTCCAGCCAGAGCGCGGTGAGCGAGATCGCCGTGAAGAGGCCCAGCGTCACCTTGGTCTTCTTGGCGCCCACCGAGAGGAGGCCGGCGAACGGGATCACGAACATCCCCAGGAACACCGCGGCGCCGACCGGGCGCCACTCGCCCCAGAGCCGCGAGAAGACGAAGCCGGTCTCCTCGGGCATGTTGCCGTACCAGATGACCAGGAACTGGGCCCACATCAGGTAGGTCCAGAACACCGTGAACCCGAAGACCATCTTGCCGAGGTCGTGGCGCTGCTTGCCGGAGACGAACTCCTGGATCCCGAGCGCCCGGGTGCCGTACAGCACCAGGAGGGCGAGCAGGGTGTGCGCGCCCAGGAACGACCCCATGAAGTACCAGCCGCCGAGCAGGTTGGAGAACCAGTGCGGCTGCAGGGCCATGATCGCGTCGAAGGCGACCATGGTGAGCACCAGCGCGTACATCACGGCGTACACCGGGGCCAGCCGGTAGATCCGGGTGTGGTTGGCCGCCGCATCGTAGTTGGCCAGCATCCGGTCCCAGCGGCCGCGCACCGCGCCGCTGGCCCGCTCTCGCACCGCGTGGAGGTCGGGGAGCAGGTCGGCGCGGATCAGCGCGATGCCCACCAGGTACAGGGCGGTGAGCCCCACGCCGAGGCGGACGAACATCCAGGGATGCGACAGCCACCGGGCCTTCCCGGCGGAGAGGCCGTGCAGTTCCTCCTGCATGTGCCCGTAGATGTCGTGGTAGCCCACGGTCATCACCAGCAGCAGGCCGACCAGCGACACCGGGATCATCGCCGCCACCGCCTGCGACAGCCGGACGATCACGCCGTTCCACTTGGCGTTGGCGATCTTGCTCGCCGCCGTGATCGAGATCGACCCGGCCGTGAGCCCGGTCCAGAAGACCCAGTTCACGTGGAACGTCTGCCACGCGCGATGCGAGCCGTCGCCGGCCAGGGCCAGCGCGAACAGCGCCGCGCCGGCCACCGCGAGCCCGGCGCCCAGCGGGACGAACGCGGACCAGCGCCCGGCCACAGACCGCTCCGCCAGCCGGTCGTGCGCCGCCGCGGCATCGAAGTGACTCACGGCTGCACCCCCTGGGTCAGCGATCGCACGTAGTCCACCACTGCCCAGCGATCCTCGCGGGCGGGGATCTTGTCGCCGTAGGCCGGCATGGTCGCGATGCCGCCGTAGCGGATGTAGCTGTAGAGGTAGCCGTCGGAGAACCCGGCCGTGCGGGCCGTGTTGATCGGCGGCGCGCCGATCGGGATGGTGCCGTTGCCGGCCCCGGTCGGCCCGTGGCAGAGGGCGCAGTACACCTCGAAGAGCGCCTGGCCCCGGCCCGCGGGCACCGGCGGCAGGTCGGCCGGCCGGGTCACCGTGTTGGCCACCGCCTGGTCGAACCCGTAGCGCGGCCGGGGCCGCGCCAGCGGGTCGCCGGTGCCCCACTCCGCCTCGGCGCCGCCCACCGGCACGATCCCCGCCGGCGTGTTGCGGGGGATGTCGCTCCGCTGGTACGGATGCACCGCCTTGGAGAGGATCATGTGGTCGAACCAGGGCACCGCGTGCATCAGGTCGTCGGGCGACGGCACTTCGTTGTACCAGAAGTTGCAGCCGCCCAGCAGCAGGGCCGGGATGACCAGCAGCATCCTACGCGTCACGGGACACCTCCACGGCGCCGTGCCGGCGCAACGTGTCCTCGACGCCTGCGGCGCGCTCGGCGCCGCACGGCACGAAGATCCCGATCTGGTCGTCGCTGAAGGCCGGGGCGTACGGCCGGCCCTTGAGCGACTTCCGCGCCGACAGCACGATGATGCCGATCACCGACAGCAGCGAGGCCGTCAGGATGGTGAGCTCGAACCCGATCACCACGTAGGGGGTCACCGTGGCGATCGGCTTGCCGCCCACCAGCAGCGGCCAGTCGCGCGACATCCACAGCGCCAGCGCGAAGCCGGCCGAGCACCCCAGCACGCCGCCCACCAGGGTGAACAGGCGCACCCCGGAGATCGGGTCGCCGATCGCCTCCTCGATCTCGTGCACGGGGGCGGCGGTGTAGACGGTGAGGTCGGCGAACCCGCCGCCCTTGAGTTCGCGGATCGCGTCGGCCGCCCCGTCCACGTGGACGAAGCTGCCGAGCACCCCCGGGACCGGTTGCGCGGCCATCAGTGGCCTCCCCCGTGCGGCGCCTTCCGCCTCGGCATCGGGATCATCTCCTTGAGCTCCTGGATCGCCACGATCGGGAAGTTCTTGTAGAACAGCGTGAACCACAATCCGAACCAGCCGAACGACCCGAGCAGGATCAGCCAGTCCGCCCAGGTCGGGTTCATCTGGCCCCAGGCGTACGGGACGTAGTCGTTGGACAGCGAGCTCACCACGATCACGTAGCGCTCGAACCACATCCCGAGGTTGATGAAGATCGAGATGACGAACAGCGCCGTGAGGTTGGTGCGGATCTTCTTGAACCAGAGCAGCTGCGAGACGAACGCGTTGCAGATGATCATCGTCCAGCCGGCCCACCACATCGGGCCGAAGGCGCGGCGCCAGAAGGTGGTCTGCTCGAAGGTGTTCCCCGAGTACCAGGCCACGAAGTACTCCATGGCGTAGGCGTAGAAGAGGATCGACCCGGTGAGCAGGGTGAGCTTGGCGAGGTTGTCGAAGTGGTAGTCGGTGATGAGCCGGTCGAGCCGCAGCGCCTTGCGGAGCGGGATCATCAGCGTGAGCACCATGCCGATGCCCGAGTAGATGGCGCCGGCCACGAAGTACGGCGCGAAGATGGTGCCGTGCCAGCCGGGCACGATGGAGACCGCGAAGTCCCACGACACCACCGAGTGCACCGAGAGCACCAGCGGCGTGGCCAGGGCCGCGAGGTACAGGTAGGCCCGGGTGTAGTGGCGCCACTGCGAATCCGCGCCCGTCCAGCCGAGCGACAGGGCCGAGTACAGCTTCTTCTTCCAGCCGCTGACGTGGTCGCGCACCGCCGCGATGTCGGGCACCAGCCCGACCATGAGGAAGGTGCTCGACACCGTGAGGTAGGTCGAGATCGCGAAGACGTCCCAGACCAGCGGCGACTTGAAGTTCGGCCACAGGTAGCGGGCGTTGGGATACGGGATCAGCCAGTAGAAGATCCACTGCCGCCCGATGTGGATGATCGGGAAGAGCGCGGCGGTCATCACCGCGAACACCGTCATCGCCTCGGTGGAGCGGTACACCGCGGTGCGCCACGGCGAGCGGAACAGGAACAGGATCGCCGAGATCAGCGTGCCGGCGTGGCCGATGCCCACCCAGAACACGAAGGTGGTGATGTACACCGCCCACATCACCGGGGGGGCGTAGCCCGCCAGGCCGAGGCCGTGCTTGAGCAGCGCGGTCACCGTCCCCAGCATCACCAGGGTCAGGATCGCCATCACCGCCACCAGGATGTGGTAGCCCCGGGTGGGGGCGTCGGTGATGGTCCGCAGGACGTCGGCGGTCACCTCGCCGTGCGTGTGGGTCGGCCGCGACGGATCGTGCGCGATGACGGCCATCTCAGTGCTCCCCGGCGCCGGCGGGCGCGTCGTGTGCGGCGGGCTCGCGATGCAGCACCTTGGCCAGGTACGTCACCGCCGGCCTCACGTTGGTCATCTCGAGCATGTGGTAGCCGCGGTGGTCGGCCTTCCAGCGCACCACCTCCGCCGCCGGGTCCTTCACGTCGCCGAACTTGAGCGCCCCGCTCGGGCAGGCCTGGGCGCAGGCCGGCACCACGTCGCCGTCGCGCAGCGGCTGCCCCGTCAGCTTGCTCTGGTGCTGGGCCCCCCGGATCCGCTGGATGCAGAAGGTGCACTTCTCCATCACCCCGCGCGCCCGCACCGTCACCTCGGGATTGAGCTGCAGGTGGAGCGGCTCGGGCCACGAGAACTCGTTGTACTTGAGCCAGTTGAAGTAGCGCACCTTGTACGGGCAGTTGTTGCCGCAGTAGCGGGTGCCCACGCAGCGGTTGTACACCTGGCCGTTGAGCCCGTCGGGGGTGTGGTACGCGGCGTACACCGGGCAGACCGGCTCGCAGGGCGCGTTGTCGCAATGCTGGCACATCACCGGCGCGAAGCGGGCCTCCAGCGGCTCCCCGTCCTCGCCGCCCTCCCAGTACCGCTCGATCCGCATCCAGCTCATCTCGCGGCCCTTGAAGATCTGCTCCTCGCCCACGGTGGCGATGTTGTTCTCGGCGTAGCACGCCGTCACGCAGGCGGAGCAGCCGGTGCAGCGCGACAGGTCGACCGCCATGCCCCACTTCGGGGTGCCGTCGCGCGCATAGTCGCCCTGGGCCCACTGCTGCTGCTGCGACGCATACCAGCCGTCGATCGCCTCCAGCTCGCGGGCGGTGTTCACCTCGTGCGGCGGGTGGCCGGCGGCGGTCAGCGACTCCTTGGTGGTCATCCCCGCCGCGGCGTGCGCCAGCGGCATCGCCTCGATGATGCCGCGGCCCAGCTGCCGCGGGTTGCCCTCGGTCTTGGCCACCTTGCGGTAGTCGCCGGTCTTCACCAGCGACACCCGCGTCGCCACGTAGGGGAGGAACCCCTGGCCGTCGGTGGCGCCCAGCAGGTCGAGGGCGTTGACGCCGCGGTCCTTGGCGTAGCGGCCGTACTCCGTGTGGCCCAGGCCGAGCGGCATGGCCACGGTGTCCTCGCGGATCCCCGGGTAGACGTACACCTGCGCCCGCACCAGGCCGTGCGGCGAATGGACCTCGACGATCTCCCCCTCGCGCACGTCCACCCGCGCCGCCGTGGCGGGATGCAGCTCCACCCACGACTGCCAGGTGATCTTGGTGACCGGGTCGGGGTTCTCCAGCAGCCACGGCTTGTTGCTGCCGCGCCCGTCGTGGTACATCGACGAGGGGAACGGCAGCAGCGTGAACTCGCCGTCGCCGTCGAGCGCCGGCGCGGCGGCGTTCACGGCACCCGCCGCCGCCAGCGCCGGGGCCCCCTGCGCCACCGCCGCCTCGTACACCCCGCCCCGGCCGAGCGCGTCGCGCACCGCCGCCACGCCACCCCAAGCCGCCTTGAGGTGCGCCTCGAACGACTCCG
>CAZNOJ010000127.1:5962-6172 GCA_964574665.1 uncultured Gemmatimonadaceae bacterium | reverse complement strand
GTCTTGCTTTTCTTCTCGGTCTTGGGCGGCACCGCCTGCGGACCCGCGGCGGCGGCCTTCTCGGCGGCGCCGGGCTCGTTGCCCGCGGCGAGGTCGCTTCCCAGCAGCCGGAGGGTCTCGGCCCGGGCCTGCTCCAGCGACACGCCGGCGTCGGTGAGCACCTGTGCGGCGATGCCCTTCTCCTCGCGCAGCAGCCCGAGCAGCAGGTGC
>CAZNOJ010000127.1:0-5952 GCA_964574665.1 uncultured Gemmatimonadaceae bacterium | reverse complement strand
CGGCCGCCTTCCCCTTCTTGACGGTTTCCTCGATCTTCTGCTGGATGTCCTCGAGGTCGACGCCGAGGTTGGTCAGCACGGCGGCCGCCACCCCCTCGCCCTCGCGGATCAGGCCCAGGAGGATGTGCTCGGTGCCCACGTACTCGTGATGGAGCCGCGCCGCCTCCTCGCGCGCCATCTGGAGCACCTTGCGGACCCGATCGGTGAAATTGTAGCCGTTCATCGCGCCACCTCCTCCGCCAGCATTCGCCGCACCAGCGCGGCCCGGGCCGTGAGCACCCCCTCGGGGTCGAGGTCGGCGCCGGCACCCTGTGCCACATGAGCATCCTGCACCAGCACCAGCAGCTGGTTGAGCACCTGCCACGACACCGCGGGCAGGATGCCCATCGCCACGCCGAGGCGCACGCCGCCGAGCAGGTTGAGGGTCTCGTCGAGCTCCAGCGCACGCGCGTGTCGCAACACGCCCCACGCCCGCCACACCCGGTCGTCCACCAGCGTGGTGGCGTCGCGGTGCAGCACCTCGCGCGCCCGGCGCTCGTGCAGCATCACCTCGGACACCAGCCGGCCGAGGTGCTCCAGCAGCTCGGCCTCCGACTTGCCCAGGGTGACCTGGTTGGAGAGCTGGAAGAGGTTGCCGCGCACCTCGCTGCCCTCGCCCCACATGCCGCGATGCGTCAGTCCCACCTGCGCCAGGCCCTGCAACACCTTGCCGATCTCGCGGGTCAGCACCAGCGCCGGCAGGTGGATCAACACCGAGGCGCGGAGCCCGGTCCCGACGTTCGTGGGACAGCTGGTAAGATAGCCGAACTCGGGGTGGAAGGCGAAGGAAATCCGTTGTCCCAACTCGACATCCAGCCAGCGCGCAACCTGGTATGCCTGCTCCAGTGCCAGCCCCGGCCGCAGTGCGTGGATCCGGAGATGATCCTCCTCGTTGCAGAGCACCGCCCAGTCGCCCGAGGCCACCACCGCCGCACCGCTCCGGACCCTGCCGCCGGCATCGAGCGCGGCCAGCTCCCGCGAGGCGATCTGCGCCTCGTGCAGGCGCCGCCGCGTGGGCAGCGCCAGCCCGTCGAGCCGGTGCCACTGCGTCGGCGCCTCCAGCGCGACATCCTGCAGCGCCGCCTCGACCAGGGCCACCACCCGCTCGCGATCGGCGGCGGTGTTGCGGCCCCCGAAGGGACGCCCCGCGATGTTGCGCGCCAACCGGACCCGACTCGACACCACCAGGTCGGGATCGGGGCCGCTGCCGGCGAGCCAGGGCGGGACATCGGTGCGGATCATGGCTCGTCCAGGGCGCGCAGTTGGTCGCGAATTGCCGCGGCCGCCTCGAACGCCTCGCGGGCGACGGCCTCGCGCAGCGCCTCGCGCAGGCGGGTGCGCTCGTGGGCATGGCGGGCGACTGTCGCCGTGCCTCCCGCGGGATCGGTGTACCACGCACCGGTGTGCTGGGTGGAGCCGTGCAGCCGCCGCACCAGGTCGCGCAGCGGCTGGGCGAACACCGACCAGCACTCCCCGCATCCCAGACGTCCCGATGCCCGGATGTCGCCCAGCGTCGCACCGCACCCGGGACAGCCGGGCATCGGTTCCGTGCCGGCGGGTTCCCCGCCCGAGGGACCCAGCGCCGAGAGGAACGACCCCAGCGGCGTGACCTGGCCCGACAGCTCGGGCGTCACGCCGTGGTCCGCCGCGCACCGGCTGCACAGGTGCAGGGTCACCACCTGGTCGTCGCGCACCTGGGTCAGGTGCACGCTCGCCTCGCGTTCATGGCACACCTGGCAGGCGCTCACGGCAGGAACTCGTCGCGGGCGACGGGTCGCAGCTGCCCGTTCTCCATGGCCAGCACGCGGTCGGCACGGAGCGCCAGGTCGCGGTTGTGCGTGACCGCGACCAGGCCGGTGCGGCCGTCGGCCACCACCTGGGCCAACAGTTCGTGCAGCGCGTGGGCGGTGGGCGGATCGAGGTTCCCGGTCGGCTCGTCGGCCAGCAGCACCGCCGGCCGGTGCACCAGCGCGCGCGCCAGCGCCACCCGCTGCTGTTCCCCGCCCGAGAGCACCGTGACGCGCGACGTGGCACGCTGGGCCAGCCCCACCGTGCCGAGGATCTGCCGTGCGCGCTCCGCGGCGTGCCCCCGATCGCTGCCGCCCACCAGCAGGGGCATCATCACGTTCTCCAGGGCGGTGAAGTCGCGGAGCAGGTGGTGGAACTGGAACACGAAGCCGATCCGGGTATTGCGGAGCCGCGAGAGGTGCTGCTCGTCGAGCCCGCCATAGTCCACCCCCTCCAGCCGCACCGCGCCCTGGTCGCACCGGTCGAGCGCGCCCAGCAGGTGAAGCAGCGTGCTCTTGCCGGACCCACTGGCGCCCACGATGGCGATGAACTCTCCCGGGGAGACGGCGAGGTCGAGCCCGTCCAGCACAACGAAGGGCTGGCCGTCGCCGCCCACGAACCGGCGGGTCACCGCGGAGGCCTCGAGGAGGGGTGTCATTCGGCGCGGATCGCCTCGACCGGGGTGAGCGCGGCGGCGCGGCGGACCGGGTGGAGGGTGGCCACCAGCGCCAGCAGCAGCCCGACGGCCATGACCAGCAGCACCTCCACCGGATCGGTGCGGATCGGGAGGCGATCGATGAAGTACACGCTGGGATCGAGCCGGATCAGGCGCCCCTCGTCGATCACGAACCCCACCACCAGGCCGAGCACCGTGCCGATCAGCGTCCCCACCACGCCGACGATGGCGCCCTGGGCCAGGAAGATCCGGCCGATCGCCGCCGCGGGAAGCCCCATCGCGCGCAGGATGCCGATCTCGCGGGTCTTGTAGGTGACCATCATCGTCAGGGTGCCGACGATGTTGAAGGCCGCCACCAGCATGATGAAGAAGATCACCAGCCCCATGCCCAGCTTCTCGATCCGGAGCGCGCGGAACAGCGCGTCGTTCTGCACCTGCCAGGTCTCCACCCGGTACGGGGCCCCGAGCAGGGAGTCGATCGCGGCGGCCACGGCGGGTGCCTGCCAGGGATCGCGCACCTTGACGCCGATGGTCGAGACCGCGTTGCCCATCCCGGCGAAGTCCTGCGCCGTGGCGCGCGACATCACCACGAACTCGTTGTCGTAGATGAACATCCCGGTCTCGAAGGTGCCGGTCACCTGGGCGAACCAGTACACCGGCACCATCGAGCCCGTCACCCGCGAGGCGCGCACCGAGCGCGGCGAGAGCAGCCGCAGCACGTCGCCCGGGTAGACGTTGAGGCGCGCCGCGAGGCGGGAGCCGAGCAGGATGCCGCCGTCGAGCGAGTCGGGCAGCGCGACCGCCGAGGGGAAGTGGCCGCTCACGATCGAGGAGTCGATGCCGGTCACCTCGCCGCTGCCCACGCCCGGCTCCAGCCCGGCCACCTTGGCGGCCTCGGGATAGCCCGCGGCGTTGACCAGCATCGTCTGCGAGATCACCTCGGGAGCCGCCGCGACCACGCCCGGCACCCCGCGGATCCGTCGCAGGGCGTCTTCCCAGTCGGTCATCACCAGGGCGTCGCCGTAGGTCAGCACCCGCAGGTGCGGCGACGCCACCAGGATCCGGTCGCGGAGGTCGTCGCGGAGACCGTTCATGACGCCGAGCACCACGATCAGCGCCATCACGCCGGTGGCGATGCCGCCGATCGCCACCACGGTCTGCAGCGAGGCGCTCCGGGTGCCCCGCTGGCCCCGGAGGTAGCGGGAGGCGATCCACCGTTCCAGGCGCGAGGGCCACCAGCCGGTCACGCGATCAGGCCCCGGGTTCCGGCCGCATCGCCGGGAAGAGGATGACGTCGCGGATCGACTCCTGGTCGGCCAGCAACATGACCAGGCGGTCGATGCCGAGTCCGAGTCCCCCGGTCGGCGGCATGCCGTACTCCAGGGCGCGGATGTAGTCGGCGTCGAACTGCTGGGCCTCCTCGTCGCCGGCGGCACGCTGGCGACCCTGGTCCTCGAACCGCGCGCGCTGGTCGTCGGGATCGTTGAGCTCGCTGAAGGCGTTGGCCAGTTCGCGTCCCAGCACGAAGAACTCGAAGCGCTCGGTGAGCCGGGGATCGTCGCGGTGCGGCTTGGCGAGCGGCGACAGGGCCCGCGGGTAGTCGAGCACGAAGGTGGGCTGCACCAGTCGCGGCTCGAGGGCGTGCTTGAAGACCTCGTCGAGGAGCCGTCCCCCGGCCATGCCGGCCACCTGGTCGGCGGGCACGCCCTGCGAGGCGAGCCAGGCGCGGAGCGCGTCCTCCCCGGCCGTGAGCACGTCGAGCCCGGTGGCCTCGCGGATGCCCTCCACGAAACGGACCTGGGCGTACGGCGGGGTGAAGTCGAGCCGCACTCCCCCGCGCTCGAGCACGCGGGTCCCCATCACCGCCGCGAGCAGGCCGTCCAGCATCGCCTCGAACCGCTCCCGGGTCCGGTGGTAGTCGGCGTGCGCCTCGTACCACTCCAGCATGGTGAATTCGGGATTGTGGCTCCGGTCCATGCCCTCGTTGCGGAAATCGTGGCCGATCTCGTAGACGCGCTCGAACCCGCCGACGATCAGCCGCTTGAGGTAGAGCTCGTCGGCGATGCGGAGGTAGAGCGGCATGTCGAGCGCGTTGTGATGCGTCACGAACGGCCGCGCCATCGCGCCACCGTAGAGCGGCTGCAGGACCGGTGTCTCGACCTCGAGGAACCCCTCGGCATCGAGGTAGCGCCGGATGTGCGCGATCACCCGGGCGCGCAGCCGGAAGGTCTCGCGCAACTCGGGGTGCACCGCGAAGTCGGCGTAGCGCTGGCGGTAGCGCACCTCCGGATCGGTCAGCCCGCCGTGGACCACCGTGGTGCCGTCGTCGAGCCGCTCCGCCTTGCCGCGCGGCAGGGGCCGGAGCGCCTTGGCGAGCAGCGTCACCTCCTGCACGAAGACGGTCGGTTCCCCGGTCCGGGTGCGAAAGGCCTTGCCGGCGATCCCGATGATGTCATCGAGGTCGAGCAGCTGCACCAGCGGCCACTGGTCGCCCAGGTCGTCGCGCCGGAAATAGACCTGGACGCGGCCGCTGGCGTCCTCCAAGTGCGCGAACACCGTCTTGCCGGTGTCGCGCCAGGCCACGATCCGGCCGGCCACGCGGACCACGCCGGTGACGAGCTGCGGATCCGCCTCGCGCGCTTCCCCCGCCGCGGCGAACGCCGTGTGGGTCCGCTCGAAGCCGTAGGCGTAGGGCGCCACGCCCAGCGCCACCACCTGGTCGCGGCGCTCGCGGCGGACCTCCTCCAGCCGACCGCGCGCGAGCAGCGGGTGCTCGCTCATGCCGCCTTCTCCCCGAACTGCTTGAGGTACGCCTCGATGAAGTCGTCGAGGTCGCCGTCCATCACCCCCTGCACGTCGGAGACCTTCCGCTCGGTGCGGTGGTCGTTGACCATGGTGTAGGGCTGGAACACGTAGGAGCGGATCTGGTTGCCCCAGGAGTTGTCGCTCTTGGTGGCCTCCAGGGCATCCTTGGCCGCCTGCTGCTCCTCCAGCTTGCGCTGGTAGAGTGCCGCGCGGAGCATCTTCATGGCCACCTCGCGGTTCTTGAACTGCGACCGCTCCTGCTGGCAGGTCACCACGATCCCGCTCGGGACGTGCGTGAGCCGCACGGCCGAGGAGGTCTTGTTGACGTGCTGGCCGCCGGCCCCGGAGGCGCGGTAGACGTCCATCTCGATGTCCTCCTCGCGGAGGTCGATCTCGATGGTGTCGTCAATGTCGGGATAGACGAACACCGAGGCGAACGAGGTGTGCCGGCGCTTCTGGGCGTCGTAGGGCGAGATCCGCACCAGGCGGTGGACGCCCTTCTCCGCCTTGAGGAAGCCGTAGGCATACTCGCCGCTGATCTCGATGGTGGCCGACTTGATCCCGGCCTCCTCCCCGGCCATCAGGTCGAGCACGGTGACGGTGAAGCCCTTCCGCTCCGCCCAGCGGACGTACATCCGCATCAG